>JANQGF010000394.1 GCA_028277465.1 Chromatiaceae bacterium | reverse complement strand
GGCAGGCGCATCGCCGGGCGATGTAACGGCTGGCGCGACGCCGAAGGCGGGCGTCGAGACCAGCCAGGTGGGATGAGAATTGACAGAAATCGCCTTAGTAATGATTCAGAAACAACCTACACACTGTAGGTTGGGCAAAGCGGAGCGTGCCCAACAAGGGCGGCTCAAGTTGCACCACTTGTTTCTGAATCGTTCCTTAGTCGTTTGTTCGAGCGCCTTGGATAAGGACTCCGAGGGCTCGGTCGAGTCTACTCCACTCGCCGGCACACTACCGCTCATTGATCCAATCCTCTGGGGACCTTAGGCGATTTCTGTCAATGTTCATCCCATCTGACTTGTCTTGACGCCCGCCTTCGGTGTCGCGCCACCAGTCACATAGCCCGGCGATGCTCCTGGTGGCGCTCCTTGAAGGCGGGCCTCAATCCGGCGCCATCTGGTATAAACATTTCCGGCAATCGCCTCATCTGCTCCCCCAGGCTCGTATCAACGCCCCCTCATGCTGCGCCGTATCCTCCCAGTTCTGATCCTATTCGCCGGCGTGGGTGCCTTCTTGGCCCTCAAGGAGACCCGCCCCATCCCCCATCCGGTCGAGGCCCGGGAGCGAGTCTGGCGGGTCGAAGTGAAGGCCGTGAACCCCGCAGATCATCAACCGGTGCTCTCCCTGTTCGGCCGGGTCGAAGCGCCGGATCGGGTCCGCGCCGCGGCCTCGGTCGCCGGGCGCCTGTTGGAGGTCCGGGTCCGTGACGGCGACCGGGTCAGCGCCGGTACACTGCTGGCGCGACTGGATCCCCGGGACCTCGAGCCGCGTTTGCTCAAGGCGCGGGCCGAAGCGGAGAAGGAGCGCTTGCGGCACCTCCACGACACCGAGGCACTGGAACAGGAGCGCGAGCTGCTGCGTCTGGCTCGAGTGGCAGTGGAACGCGCCGATACCGTTCAGTCCAAGCGTCTGGCCTCCATCTCCAGCGTGGATGAGGCGCGCGAACAGCTTGCTCGCGCGCGTCTTGCGGTCACCCTGCGCGAGCAAGCGATCGCCGAGCACCCGGCGCGGCTCGCCACGCTGCAGGCCGCCCTGTTGGAGGCCGAACGCGACGTCGCGCGCGGTGAGATCCGCGCACCTTTCGATGCCCGGATCGGCACCGTGGAGGCCGCGGCCGGCGACCAGGTTCAATCGAATCAGACGATCCTGACTCTCTATCCCCGCGATGGGCTCTATCTGCGGGCCAAGATCCCCGGGGTCTACAGCGAGGAGCTGCGCCAAGCACTGGCTGCCGGCGAGCGGCTCACCGCCCGTGGCCGCCACTTCGGACGACCAGTGTCGGCAGTACTGGAGCGGATCGCGGGCGAGGCCGATGCCCGCGGCGTCGACGCCCTGTTGAAGCTCGATCCCGGGTCCGATCTACCACTCGGCGCCTTCGTGGATCTCGGACTGGACCGCCCGGTCGCGGAATCGACCATCGCCCTACCCTTCGCCGCACTGCATGGCGGCGACCGCGTCTTCGCGGTGAGCGAGGGGCGACTCCAGGGGATCTGGGTCGAGCGGGTCGGCGAGATCGGCACTGACCGCGACGGTGGACTCGTTCTGGTGCGCTCCCCGGACCTGGCGAGTGGAACCCGGGTGATGGTCACTCACCTTCCCAATGCGGTCGACAGCCTCAAGGTGGAGGAGATTCGGTGAGTGGCGGCCTGATCGCCATCTTCGCCCGTCATCGGCTGCTCGCCAACCTCCTCATGGGGGTCATCTTCATCCTGGGCGCAATCGCCGTGACCCGGATGAACATCCAGTTCTTCCCGAATTTCGCGCTGGATGTCGTCTCGGTGCGGGTGGTCTGGAGTGGCGCCTCGGCAGAGGACGTCGAGAAAGGGATCCTGATCCCCCTCGAAGAGCGGCTAAGAAGCGTCGACGATCTCAAGAAACTGACCGCAACGGCCAGTCAGGGCATCGCCAGCATCTCGTTGGAGTTGCGCGACGGCACAGACCCCTTGATCGCCTTGGATCAGGTGCGCCAGCGGGTCGACGAGTTCCGCAACCTGCCCCAGGACGCCGAGACCCCGCAGATCAGCCGCGTGTCGCGCTACGAATCCGTCGCCAGGCTTCTGGTCTCGGGGCCGAGCCTCGCGGACCTTCGGCCCTGGATCCGCCAGTTCGAGCGCGAGCTCCTTGCCCGTGGGATCGACCGGGTCGAGATCACCGGCCTACCCGAGGAGCGGATCGCGATCGAGGTCCCGGGGCGGGTGCTCGAGACCCTGGGCCTGTCGCTGGACGGGATCGGCGAACAGGTCGCGCGGCTCGCCCGCGACATCCCCTCGGGCATCGTCGGCGAGGCCGACGGGGCGCGCGAGCTGCGAGGACTCGAACAACGTCGCGATCCCCTGGCCTTCGAAGACCTGGCGATCGTCAGCGACGACCGGAGCCTGGTCAGACTCGGTGACGTCGCCACCATCGTGCGCGAGGCGCGACCTTCGAGCCTCACCCTGTCGAGCGTCGCGATCGGCAGTGCAGACCCCGTTCCGGCGGTCACTGATCTGGCCGACGGCCCGGCAACGGTGGAATTGCTGGTCCAGCGCGCCGAAACGGGCGACTCGCTCGCCGCGGCACAGCGCTTCGAGCAATGGCTGACCGAGACCCGGCCCACGCTCCCGCCCGCCATCCAGCTCACCCTGTTCGACGCCCAGTGGGAACAGATCAAGGAGCGGATCGATCTCTTGATCGACAACGGCCTCCAGGGGCTCACCCTGGTGCTACTGCTGCTCTATGTCTTGCTACCGGGCCGCGTGGCCTTCTGGGTCGCGATGGGGATCCCGACGGCCTATCTGGCCGCGCTCGCGCTGCTCTGGGCCTTCGGCGGCACCATCAATATGATCAGTCTCTTCGGTCTGCTGCTGACGCTCGGCATCATCGACGATGACGCCATCGTGATCGGTGAGCACGCCGAGGCACGCTTTCGTCAGGGGATGGCCCCGGCCGAGGCCGCGATCGCAGGCGCCCGGCGCATGTTCTGGCCGGTGATCGCCTCGGCCCTGACCACGGTGGCCGCCTTCCTGCCGCTGATCCTGGTCGGCGGGGTCATGGGAAACATCCTCGGCGATATCCCCTTCGTCGCCATGATGGTCCTGATCGCCTCCCTGGTGGAGGTCTTTCTGGTGATGCCGGCGCATCTTCGGGCGGCCTTCAGCCATCATGTCGAGGCGCGTGTCCCACGGTGGCGCCGCCGCGTGGATGCCGGATTCGATGACTTCCGCGACCGACTCTACCGCCCGCTGGTCAGCGCGGCGGTGCGCTGGCGCGGCGTCACCGTCAGTCTGGTCGTGGTGCTGATGTTGCTCGCGGTGGGCCTGCTGGTCGGCGGACGTGTCCAGTTCGTCTTCTTCCCGACCCCCGAGGCCCAGATCATCTTCGCCAACGCCACCTTCGTCGCCGGCACACCGCGCGATCAGAGCGCCGCCTTTCTCGCCGAGCTGGAGGCGACACTGAGCGAGACCGAGCAGGAACTGGGCGGCAACCTGGTCGAGGCCGCCGTCGCTCGGCTGGGCGGCACCGTCTCGGTCCAAGCGGGAGCCAGGTCCAGGGGAGACCAGCTCGCCTCGGTCCTGGTTCAGCTGGTTCCCTCCGAGCGCCGAGAGGTCCGCAACGAGACCTTCATCGCGACCTGGCGTGGCAATGTCGAGATGCCAGCGGGCCTGGAGAGCCTGGTCATCTCCTCGCGTCGTGCCGGGCCGCCCGGGCGTGACCTCACGGTCCGCCTGACCGGCGACGACGCGGCCACCCTCAAGTCGGCGGCACTGGAGCTCGCGCAGAGCCTGGAAGGCATGCCAGGTGTCTCCGATATGCTCGACGACATGCCCTTCGGGCGCGAGCAATTGATCTACCGTCTGACCCCGGCCGGGCAGGCGCTGGGACTCACGACCGAGCGGCTGGGCCGCCAACTGCGTGCGGCCTTCGACGGCCATCTGGCGCAGTTGGTCCAGGTCGGCCAGGATGAGCTCGAGGTCCGGGTCCTGCTGCCGCGCGCCGAGCGCGCCCGTCTCGACGCCTTGGAGCAGCTGCTGATCCGCGCCCCGGACGGCAGTTTCGTGCCCCTGACCACGGTCGCCCGCTGGGAGAGCCGGCGCGGCTTCGAGGCACTGCGCCATGCCGCCGGCCGCCTCGCGGTCGAGGTCTCGGCCGACGTCAGCCGGGCGGTCACCACCCCGGACAATGTCCGTGCGGCACTGGAGCAGACCCTGCTACCCAAGCTCACCGCCGACTATGGGGTCGAGTACAGCTTCGAGGGCCGCGCGGCGGATCAGCGCGAGACCCTGGGCGAGATGCGTTTGGGGTTGATCCTGGGTCTCGGCATGATCTATGTCATCTTGGCCGCCGTCTTCTCGAGCTGGGGTTGGCCGCTGGTGGTCATGACGGCCATCCCGCTCGGGCTCGTGGGTGCGATCGCGGGTCACTGGATCCTGGGACTGGACATGACACTGCTGTCGCTCTTCGGACTCTTCGGGCTCGCCGGGATCGTGGTCAACAACGCCATCATCCTGGTCAGCATGTATCACGAACAGCGCGATCGCGGCATGGAGGTCGAGGCGGCGCTGGTCGAGGCGTCCACCTCCCGCCTGCGGGCGATGCTGCTCACCTCCGCGACCACCGTGGTCGGCCTGGGTCCACTCATCTTCGAGACCAGCCTCCAGGCCCAGTTCCTGATTCCGATGGCGGTCTCGCTCGCCTTCGGCGTGGGCTTCGCGACCATCCTGGTCCTGGTCTTCACCCCGGCACTGCTGTCACTGCATGAAAGCCTGCATCGAAGGCTGGCTGAACTCTGGGCTGGGACGACCCCTCCGAACCAGAGGGCCAAGGTCACGCCTGGTGCGTGAAACACCGAACCGCGCGAACGCCGGCACACGTCCGGCGTACGACTCGGACGGCCAGAGTCGATCCCCAGCCCGGGATTCGGCGCAAGAATTGGCAAGGGGACCCTGACGCGCTATCTTCCTGACTCCATGGAGACACTCGTCCGTGTGACCGATCTCAGTCGTCGTTTCGGGGGTCATCTGGCCTTGTCCGAGGTCAACCTCTGTCTGGACAAGGGCGAGGTACTCGGCTTGCTCGGACCCAACGGTGCTGGCAAGACCACCTGTCTGCGACTCCTGGGTGGGGTGCTGGCACCCAGCAGCGGGCGAATCGAGATCGGGGGGATCGATCTGGCCCAACGACCGATCGAGGCGAAACGTCACCTCGGCTATCTACCCGAGCGCCCGCCACTCTACCCCGAACTCAGGGTCGACGAGTATCTGACCTTCTGTGCCCGGCTGCACCACCTCCCGCGGCGCCGAACCGCCGCCGCCGTGGAAGAGGCCAAGGCCCGCTGCGGTCTGGAAGACAGTGGTCGGCGGCTCATCGCCAAGCTCTCCAAGGGGTTTCGGCAGCGGCTCGGCATCGCCCAGGCCATCCTGCACTCACCCCGAGTCCTGATCCTGGATGAGCCCACGGAGGGTCTGGATCCATTGCAGATGCGGGAGCTGCGCCGACTCATCCGGGAGCTGGCGCGCGACTGCGGTCTCATCTTCTCGAGCCACCTCCTCCCAGAGGTCCAGGCCGTCTGCGACCGGGTCGCGATCCTACACCAGGGTCGCATCCAGTTCGATACCGAGCTGGCCGCCGACCAGCCGGCCAACAGCTGGCGGATTCGGCTCGGACCCTCGGCCAATGCGGGTCGGCTGATGGATCTGCCCCAGGTCCTGGGCGCCGCCGCGCTCGGTGGCGACCGCTATCGGATCGATCTAGATGCCGCTGCAAGCTCGGCCGACCTGGCCCGCGAGATCATGCAGGCGGATCTGGCCCTCTATGAGCTGGTCCCGGAGCGCAGCGATCTCGAGCGGGTCTTTTTCGACCTGATCGGCGTGGAGGACCGGGCATGATCGGCGCCATCGCCGGACGCGAGGTCCGTGGCGGACTCGTGACACCTCTGCCCTGGGTACTGCTGGGTCTGGGCCAAGTGGCGCTCGCCTGGGTCTTCCTCCAGGTGATCGAGGACTTCAGCGGCCTGACCGCGGACGAGCGGGTCGCCAGCCTGACGCAAGAGATGGCACTGAACCTCTTTGGCCTCGCCGCCGTGATCGCCATGCTGGCGGCGCCCCTGCTGGCCATGCGGATGCTGAGCGGCGAGTTCCGCGACGGCAGCTTCGAGCTGATCGGCGCGGCCCCGATCAGGCTCGGGCAGGTGGTCACCGGCAAGTTCCTGGGGCTGGTGGCCCTGGTTACCCCACTCTGTCTTCTCCCGGCCGCCAACCTCATGCTGCTCAATGGCGCAACCGCCATCGATGCCGGGCAAGTGACGGCGGCGACGCTGGGGCTGTGGCTATCGGCCATGATGTTCTGCGCCATCGGACTCTATGCCTCCAGCCTGACCGCTCAACCCGGCGCATCCGTCTTGGTGGCCTTCGGCCTACTCCTGCTCTTCTCCGTCGTGGGTCGAGCGGAGTCGCTCGCGGCCGAGTCGCTCTCACTCTTCGGCTGGTTGAGCTGGAACGAGCATCTCCTCTGGTTCCTGCTGGGCGCGGTTCGTCTGAGTGACCTGGCCTATTTCATCCTCTTCACCGGCCTCTTTCTCGCCCTGACGCACCGCCGGCTCGCCAACCGTCGTCTCCAATGAAGCCGCTCGCGACCAATGTCTGGAACCAAGTGCGCCGATTGGAGCGCCCGCTGGTCGATGGACTCTTCGTCGTACTCCTGCTCGCCCTGGTGGTCGCCGCCGGCTGGCTGGTCGCAAGACATGATCGCTATTGGGACTGGACGGCCACCGCGGACAATAGCCTGACGCACGAGAGCCTGGCGATCCTCGAGCGTCTCGAGGGCAGCCTACGCGTCACCGTGTTCGCCGCTGCCGACAGCCAGATGGGTAAGGCGATCGAACGTCTGCTGACACCCTATGTCCAGGTATTGCCCGATCTGGAGATTGGCTATCTCGACCCGCAGCTCTTCCCGGAGCGAGCACGCGATGCGGATGTGTCACTGGTTGGCCAGATCCTTCTCGAGTACCGTGGCCGACGCGAGACCCTGAAAGAGGTCAGCGAGCGCAGCATGGCCGCGGCCATCGCCCGGCTCACCGAGACCAGATCACCCTGGGTCGCGGTGATCGAGGGTCATGGCGAGCGTGCCATCGAGGGCGGGGGTGGTAGCGACCTGGGACGGCTCGGTCGGGAGTTGCGGGATCACGGCTTCCTGGCGCGGCCGCTGGACCTGGCCAAGGTGAAGGAGGTGCCGAACAATACCCAATTGGTGATCCTCTCGACGCCGCGCATCCCACTGTTCCCCGGCGAGGCCGATGCCTTGATCCGCTTCCTGGACCGGGGTGGAAACCTGCTCTGGCTGCTGGACCCGGGACCCATGAAGGGGCTCGAGCCGCTGGCGACCCGATTGGGGCTGACCATCCTGCCCGGGGTCGTGGTGGACGCCGCTGGCGCCGACTGGGGTGTCGAGACCCCTGCCGTCGCCGTGATCGCCAGCTACCCGGCTCATCCCTTGTCTGAGGGCCTCGCGACGCCTGCACTCCTGCCCGGATGCCTTGCCTTCGAGGCCCAGGCCACCCCCGGTTGGACGCTCTCGACCTACTTGGCGACCGGCCAACGCAGCTGGAACGAGACCGGCCAGCTCATGGGCCGGATCGACCGCGATGAAGTGGTTGGCGAGCTGCCTGGTCCATTGCCGGTCGTCCTGGCCCTGACGCGCTCGCTGCCCGAGGCCGAACGCGAGCAACGTGTTCTGGTGGTCGGCGATGGTGATTTTCTCAGCAACGCCCATCTCGGCACCCATGGCAACCGTGCACTCGGGATGCGACTCCTCCGGTGGCTGAGCAGTGGTGAGGGTCTGCTGGAGCTACCGCCCGCGCCGGCCGCGGCAGAACCCCTGACCCTGGACGGTACCCGGCAGATGCTCGTGGGACTCGGGGCACTGGTGCTCCTGCCGGGTCTCTTTCTGACCTTCGGGCTGGTGATCCGCTGGGGACGCTGGAGGGAGCGGTGAAGGGACGCTGGCTGGCCAATCTCGTCCTCCTGGTGCTGGTGCTCCTACTGGCGGCGGCGATTCGGCATGAGCTGACCGAGTCGAGGATGCCACCGACCCTCACTGAGCTCGTCGCCTCCGAGATGCTCTTGATCGAGATCAACCGCGAGGGCGAGCCCAAGATCGAGCTGGCCCGGTCGCCGCAAGGCTGGCGCATGGAGCGGCCCCTGCGCGTAGACGCCAACTCGGAACAGGTCGAGAGCCTGCTCGCGATCCTGAACACACCCGTTCACCGCAGCTTTCCGGAACAGGCGGCGGCACTCGAAGAACTGGATCTGGCGCCACCCAGGCTCCGGCTGAGGCTGGATACCCTGGAGCTCGCCGTCGGCGGAATCGACCCCCTGGGTCAGCACCGTTATGTCGCCAGCGGCGGTCTGGTCCATCTCATCGACGATCGTTTCTACCACTTGTTGATCGCACCGCCGATCGACTATGTGTCGCCTCGGCTGCTGCCACGCGGGTTCGTCCCGATCTTCGGCCGCATGGAGGGCGCGCCGCTGGCCCTGGATTCACTGACCGCTCTGGCGGAGGTGGTCGCTGAACGCGTCGAATCCCGTCCTGGGAATCTGGAGGGATCTCCGGTCGAGCTCGAGGCCGCCGATGGATCCAGTCTGAGCTTTCTGGTCTCCGCGGATCGCCGGCGCTGGGGCCGACTAGACGCCGATCTTCTCCATGTGCTGACCGAAGGACCCAGCCTGGCCCAGGACCCGCACGCCATCGATCCCACGCCCCCTCCAGCCGTGCTCGCACCCGACGCCTCGACGACTGGTTCGGATCCATCTGTGCCTGGTCCTGCGGCCGCGAGCGACTCCAGGTTGGAGCCGCCTCCGTCCGAGGCGAGCCAGGATCCTTTCGCGCCCCTGGCAGAAGCGGTTGAACCCTTGGCCCCCCTGTCTCCACCAGATCTCATCGTCACCGACGAGGACCTCGCCGCCCCCCCCGCCGAGGTGCGACTCAGCCCAGAGGCTGATGCGCCTCTGCCTTCGAGCCGAGGTGGCCCACTGCGCGGCGAGCCCGACAAGGAGCCGCCCTATGGCTTCGGACAGGACCCGTTCGCGCCCGATCCCCCGCCGGTGCTGGTCCAGTAGGATGCGGTCGAGGACACAGGCGGCGACAAGGCGTCCGCACTGACAGGGCCGATGCCTGAGTTGCCCGAGGTCGAGACCACCCTGCGCGGCATCCAGCCGCACCTGGAGGGACGCCGCATCGAGCGGCTGCTGGTCCGCGAGCCGCGGCTGCGCCGTCCGATCCCGCCCGAGACAGGGGAGCGACTCGCCGGCCAGACCTTGCTGCGATTGGCCCGCCGCGGCAAGTACCTGCTGTTCGGACTCGAGCGTGGGAGCCTCATCCTCCACCTGGGGATGTCGGGCAGCCTGCGGTTGGCCAAGGCCGGGCAGCTACCCAGACGGCACGACCATCTCGACCTGGTCTTCGCGGAAGGCGATTGTCTGCGCTTCCACGACCCGCGCCGCTTCGGCCTCTTTCTATGGACGCCGGCGCCACTCGAGGTCGCGCTGCGCGAACACGTCCTGCTCCAGGATCTGGGCCCAGAACCTCTGGAGGATGCATTCCACGGCGACTATCTCCACGCGGAGAGCCGCAGCAGGAGGTGCGCCGTGAAGCCTTTCATCATGGACGCCCGGGTGGTGGTGGGGGTCGGGAACATCTATGCCAGCGAATCGCTCTTCCTCGCCGGCATCCATCCCGCCAGGGCCTGCAACCGCATCGGTCTGGCGCGTTACCGGCGTCTGGCCCTGGTGATCCGTTCGGTCCTCCGGGCATCGATCGATCAAGGCGGCACCACACTGAGGGACTTCGTCCAAGAGCAGGGACAGCCCGGTTACTTCGCCCAGTCGCTGCGGGTCTACGGACGCGAAGGCCAGCCCTGCAAGGTCTGCGGGAGGCGGTTACGCCAGATGCGGATCGGTCAGCGTTCGAGCTGCTATTGCCCGGCTTGTCAGCATTGATCGGGGAAACCGACCGTGAGATCTGCAAAGCGGCGACAGCTCGCGACCAGATCCGGTCCCTGTGCATGCAGATCGCCACCGATGAGCAGTATACAGTCGCGTCCATAGAACTCACGGAGCTCCTGGACACGGTCCAACCGCATGCCGCCCGCCGGAACGGGAAAGATGGGCCGCACCGAGCCCATGTCGCGGGTCGCCCCCGCGACCAGATCGCGACATTCCGCCTGGGTGTATGCGAACCGACCGCCCCAGTTCGGAAAGATGACGGCATCGGCACCGGCGAGCCGGTTGAGCTGGCCGAAGAGCACGCCATGCGAGAGTCCCGAATCCGGGTGCAGACAATAGGCGCCTTGAAAGGCGGGGTGGCTCAGGATCGGCAGCGCCAGGCCCTCATCGGCCGCCAGGGCACGCATGGCGTCCAGGCCCGAGAGCCCGGGGCAGAAGAGCAGCCCACCGGCACCCGCCGCCTTGGCAAACTGCGCGCGCATCGTGATCTCGTCCGCCGGGGCCGTGACATTGGGCAGATAGAGACAGGTCTGGCCAGTCTCGCGACTGGCCCGCGCGACCGCCTCCGCACAGCGCTCGACACGCTCCTCGAAGGGACAGAAAGACTGATCGCTGAGCCCATGATCGTCCTTGATCAGATGGATGCCGCCGAGCGCCAAGCGATAGGCGAGCGCCGCGAGCTCACCTGGCGAGAGCCCCATGGGCTTGAGGGCCGTGCAGAGCAAGGGTCGGTCAGGCACCTGGACCAGGTCGCGCAGTCCCGTCTGGCCGAAGCGCGGACCTGGATACTGGCTCGCCAGTGATGGCGACAGATCGAATCCCACCAAGCGCACGCCCGGCGCGAGACTGATGTTCCCGAATAGGACATTGAGAAGCTGGGTCAGCTCGCGCCCGGCCGCCTCGACCGGATACTGGATCGCCGCCTCGAAGCGGTCCTGACCGACCGCTTGGAGCCAGGCCAGGTGTCCGATCACCTGCTCGCGGATCGCCGCATCCTCGATCAGTCTTTCCGGAAACTCGACGGTCTGCTCGATACAGATCGCACGGGCCCGCGCCTCCGCCTCCTGCGGCGGGCAGGCGATCCGATAGACCGCAGTGAAGCGCTCACCGCTCAGTGACATGGAGCCCCGTCTCGGATCGAACTCGCCAGAGCTCTGGTTGAATCAAGCTGTCTGCACAAAAAGACCGGGCCTCGAGAGGTTGGATTCCTGGGTCTCTCGGATCAGCATTCCCCCTCACGCCCATCGTCAAATCGACCCGACTGACCTTGATCAGGCGATGCCCCACCAAGTCGACTGCGGCTCTCCGTTGAGGAGAGCCGCAAGCCTACCACAGCGAACGGTGGAACAAGTGACGCAGGATGTGCTGAACGCAAGCGACGTAGGCTGGGGTGAACGAGAGTGAACCCCAGCATGGTCGGCGACCAACTTCCCGCGTGGGCTCTTCGGCGCCGAACGGAGATGCTGGGGTTCGTCTCTCACCCCAGCCTACGGTTCATCCCTCACCCCAGCCTACGATTCTGGGGTGAACGCGAGTAACGTAGGCTGGGGTGAACGAGAGTGAACCCCAGCATGGTCGGCGGCCACCTTGCCGCGTGGGCTCTTCGGTGCCGAACGAAGATGCTGGGGTTCGTGCCTCACCCCAGCCTACGGTTCGTCCCTCACCCCAGCCTACGGTTCGTCCCTCACCCCAGCCTACGGTCGGTGCCTCACCCCAGCCTACGGTCCTGGATGTCGTCAATGGTCGCTGCGCTCAGCTCCTCGCCGCGCAGCATCGGCTCGATCAGAAGAAGCGCATATGGTCGCACCTCATTGGGTGAGGCTGCGTGTTTGTCCAGCGGCTCTTGGCGGAATATCGACGGGAAGCGGCAGCCCCGAAATGGCTAGACCGCGTCCCACCGATGGCTCCTGTTCACCAGGCGGCTGGACTCACCTGGAACGCAACGCTTGTCACTCCAGACGCGGTCTAGGACGCGAAAGCAGTCTGACAGAGCGACAGCAGTCCCGCCGGGAAGAGTCCGAGCACCAAGAGGGCTAGACCATTGACCGTCATGGCCACCCGCACCCCGCCAGTTGTGACCAGACGTGGGGCGGCCTCGGCGGGCTTGTCGAAATAGAGCAGCTTCACCACACGCAGATAGTAGAAGGCGCCGATGATGGAGAAGACGACGGCGACGACCGCGAGCCAGACCATATCGATACGGACGACGGCCTCCAGGACCAGCAGCTTGGCCATGAAACCAACCGTGGGCGGGACGCCGGCCATGGAGAACATGACGAGCGCCATCATGGCCGCGTACCAGGAATCGCGATCGTTGAGTCCCTTGAGGTCCTCCAGTCGCTCGGCATCGAACCCCTCTCGGCTGAGGATGATGAGGATCCCGAAGGCGCCGGCGGCCATCACCGCATAGACGATCGCGTAGAACATGGCCGCGGCATAGCCCTGGCTGGATCCGGCGAGCAGGCCGAGAAAGATGAAGCCGACATGGGAGATGGTCGAGTAGGCGAGCATGCGCTTGATGTTCGTCTGAGCGATGGCGACCAGGTTGCCCAACGCCATGGACAGCACGGACAGAATGACCAGCATGCCCTGCCAGTCCGGATGCAGGCTGTTCAGTCCATCGACCAGCATGCGGATGGCGAGGGCGAAGGCCGCGATCTTGGGCGCGCTGCCGAGCAGCAGGACGGCGGGCGTCGGGGCACCCTCGTAGATGTCCGGTACCCACATGTGGAAGGGCACGGCGCCGAACTTGAAACCAATGCCGATCACCAGGAAGGCGATCCCGAACACCAGCACCTTGTTCGACATCCCCTGTTCTGCGACCGCAGCGGCGACCGGGCCGAACTCGATCGAGCCGGTGGCGCCATAGATCATGGAGACACCATAGAGCAGCATCCCCGAGCCGAGCGCCCCAAGCACGAAGTACTTCATGGCCGCCTCGGCGCCGCGCTTGGAATCTCGGTCGAAGGCGACCAATGCATAGAGACAGAGGGCCTGGAGCTCGAGACCGAGATACAGGGTCAGGAAGCCGTTGGCGGAGACCATGATGAGCATGCCGAGGATCGCGAACAACCCAAGCACATAGAACTCGCCGACCAACATGCCGCGATCCTTGAGCCAGGGGCGTGCATAGACGAAGGCGAGCAGACCCACCAGCAGGATCGCCCCCTTCAGCAGATCGCTGATCCCATCGCGCACCAGGTTTCCATCGAAGACCAGTTGAGCCTCGCCGCCACCCACGGTACCGGTCAGGGCGATCGCCGCCAGAATCCCGATGATGCTCAGGGCGTGATTGACCCCTTTGTCCGCCTCTTTCAGATAGAGATCGACCACGAGCACCAGGCTCGCCGTGATGAGGATGGCGATCTCCGGCAGGACGGGCAGCAGATTGGTCGCATCGAATTGCATCTTGATTCTTCCAAACTCTCAGTAAGTAACCGGGCGGTCTCCAGACACTCTAGGGCCGCGCGGTCCCATCCAGCAGCGCGGCGACCGGCTCCGCTCGGGACAAGACGCAGTCCTCGCGCTCATCCGGGGGCAGCTTGCAGCTCCCGGCCTGGACCACCAGGTTCTCGACGGTCGAGTGCATGACGTTCATGAGTGGCGCGGGCCAGATCCCCAGTGCGAGCACGGCTGCCGCCAGCGCACCCAGATTGAAGGTCTCGCGTGCATCCAGGTCCTTCAAGGCCGCCACCTTGTCGTTCTTGACCTCGCCGAACACCACCCGCTTGACCATCCAGAGGGTGAAGGCCGCCGCCAGGACCAGGGTGGTCGCCGCCAGGACCGCCCACCAGAAATCGGCCCGGAAGGTCGCCAGGATCACCATGAACTCGCCGACGAAGCCGGAGGTGCCAGGCAGGCCCGCGTTGGCCATGGCGAAGAAGACCATGAAGGCGCCGAACCAGGGCATGGTATTGACGACTCCGCCGTAGGCGGCGATGTCGCGCGAGTGCACGCGATCATAGAGCACGCCCACGCAGAGGAAGAGTGCGCCCGAGATGAAACCGTGCGAGATCATCTGCACCATGCCGCCCTCGATGCCCATGACCGAGCCCGCGGACAGGGCCGGGTCCTGGACGATGGTGAAGACGACGAAGAAGCCCAGGGTCACGAAGCCCATGTGGGCGATGGACGAATAGGCGATCAGCTTCTTCATGTCCTGCTGCACCAGAGCGACGAAGCCGATATAGATGATGGCGATCAGGGAGAGCAGAATGATCAGCCAATCCAGTGCCGCACTGGCATCCGGGGTGATCGGAAGCGAGAAACGCAGAAAACCATAGCCACCGATCTTCAGCATGATGGCCGCCAGGATCACCGAGCCGCCGGTCGGTGCCTCCACGTGGGCATCCGGCAACCAAGTATGGACCGGGAACATGGGCACCTTGACCGCGAAGGCGAGCAGGAAGGCGATGAAGATCAGGATCTGGGCGGTCATGCCCAGTTGCAGACCATGGAAGTCCAGGATGCTGAAGCTGTCGGCCTGGAAGTACATGTAGATCAGGGCGACCAGCATGAAGACCGAGCCGAAGAAGGTATAGAGAAAGAACTTGATGGTCGCATAGACCCGGTTCGGTCCGCCCCAGACCCCGATGATGATGAACATCGGGATCAGCATCGCCTCCCAGAAGACATAGAAGAGAATGGCATCCAGGGCCGAGAAGACGCCGACCATGACGCCGTCCATGATGAGGAAGGCGGCCATGTACTGGGACGGCTTGTAGGTGATGACCTCCCAACCCGCGACGATGACGAAGATGGTGATGAAGGTCGTGAGGATGATCAGCGGCATGGAGATGCCGTCGACACCCAGATAGTAGTCGACATCGAACGAGGGGATCCAGGCGGCCCGCTCGACGAACTGCATCTCGGCCGTGGTCGGATCGAATCCGATCCACAGACCGAGGCTCAGCACGAAGGTCAGCACCGCAAAGGCCAGCGCCGTCCATCTGGAGATGCTTGCCGACGTCTCGCCACTCGCCAGCACGACGATGCCGCCGATGATGGGCAGCCAGATGATCAGCGTCAGCAGGGGGAACTCAGTCATGCGGGTCGTCTCCCTTGCGCGTCAGAACGTCACGAAGAGCGTCAGGAGGGCCACGAGCCCGACGATCATCGCGATGGCGTAGTGATAGAGATAGCCGGTCTGCAGGTACCGCATTCGCTGGGCCATTGCGCCCACCCGCTTGGCCGATCCGTTGACGATGACCCCGTCGATGAGGGCACGATCACCCCCGTTCCAGAGCGCTCGACCCAGGCTGCGGCCGCCGCCGGCGAAGACCCGCTGATTGAAGTCGTCGAAGCCGTACTTGTTCTGCAAGGCACGGGTGACGGGCCCACCCAGCCTCTGCAACTGTTCGTCGATCTTGGGGTTTCGGGACGCGATCAGCCACCAGACGACGGCGGCCAGCACCAACCCGGTCATGGCCAGATAGAAGGGCATCGCCGTGAGTCCATGCTGCACGAAGGCCGCCTGACCATGCCAGTGCTCGCGCAGATGGTGGAGCGTGTCGTGCTCGTGGGCGACCAGGATCGGGTTCCAGTCGCCCGAGGCGAACCAGTCGTTCACCAAGAGCGGCTCGACGGTATACCAACCGATGAAGACCGACGGGATCGCCAGCAGTATCAAGGGGACCGTGACCACCCAGGGTGTCTCATGCAGGTGGTGCCTGGTGTGCTCGTCCATGCGTTCCTTGCCGTGGAAGACGATGAAGTACATGCGGAAGCTGTAGAGCGCCGTGACCAGCACGCCGGCGGTGAGCAGGAGCGAGGCATAACCGGACCCGAAGAGATGCGAGGCCCCGACCGCCTCGATGATGGCGTCCTTCGAGAAGAAGCCGGAGAAGCCCGGAAAGCCGATCAGGGCCAGCGAACCGATCAGGGCCGTGACCCAGGTGATGGGCATGTATTTGCGCAGGCCGCCCATGAGACGGATGTCCTGCTTGTGATGCATGGCGATGATGACCGAGCCGGCGGCCAGGAAGAGCAGCGCCTTGAAGAAGGCGTGCGTCATCAGGTGGAAGATCCCCGCCGCGTAGGCCGAGGCCCCGAGCGCCGTGACCATATAGCCGAGCTGCGACAGGGTCGAGTAGGCGACGACGCGCTTGATATCGTTCTGCACCAGACCGATCAGGCCCATGAAGAAGGCAGTGGTCGCTCCGATGATGAGCACCAGGCTGAGCGCGGTCTCGGAGAGCTCATAGAGCGGCGACATGCGGGCCACCATGAAGACACCTGCAGTGACCATGGTCGCGGCATGGATCAGGGCCGAGATCGGGGTTGGGCCCTCCATCGAGTCGGGCAGCCAGACGTGCAGAGGGACCTGCGCCGACTTGCCCATGGCCCCGATGAAGAGCAGGACACAGATGAGGGTCAAGACCGAGACACCGCCGAAGAGCGCCACTTGGGTATCGGCCAGCTCGGGTGCCCGCGCGAAGACCTCGGCATAGTCCATCGAACCGAAGAACATGGCGATCGCCGCGATCCCCAGGATGAAGCCGAAGTCGCCCACCCGGTTGACCAAGAAGGCCTTGAGGTTGGCAAAGACGGCGCTCTCGCGGTTCGACCAGAAACCGATCAATAGATAGGAGACCAGGCCGACCGCCTCCCAGCCGAAGAACAACTGCAGGAAGTTGTTCGACATGACCAGCATCAGCATGGAGAAGGTGAAGAGCGAGATATAGCTGAAGAAGCGCTGATAGCTGTTCTTGCCGGAGAGCGCCCCATGCGGCCAGTTGTGCTCATCGTCGGCCATGTAGCCGATCGTATAGACATGCACCATGAGCGAGACGAAGCTCACCGTGGCGATCATGAGTGCCGTCAGCTTATCGACCAGGAAGCCGATCTCGAAGCGCATCCCATCCGAGACCATCCAGGTATAGACGGCGTCGTTGAAGACGGGCTCATCCTCCCAGATGAAGCGCGACAGCACCCAGAGCGAGAGTCCGGTCGAGACGGCCACGCCGGCGATGGTCACCGAATGGGCACCCCGACGACCGATCTTGCCACCGAAAAAGCCGGCGACGATGGCACCCAAGAGCGGCGCCAGCACAATGGTCAGGTAGACGTTTTCCATTCTCTCACCCTTTCAGGCTATCCAGATCCTGGACATTGATGGTCTGCCGGTTACGGAAAAGCACCACCAGGATCGCGAGGCCGATGGCGGCCTCCGCCGCAGCGACGGTCAGGATGAAGAAGACGAAGACCTGCCCCGTCATGTCGCCGAGAAAATGCGAGAAGGCGACGAAGTTCATGTTCACCGCCAAGAGCATCAGCTCGATGCACATGAGGAGCAGGATCACGTTCTTGCGATTCAGGAAGATCCCGGTGACGGCGATGGAGAAGAGAAAGCCGCCGAGAATCAGATAGTCCGAGAGTGCGATCATTCCGTCCCTTCCTCTTCCTTCGGGGCCCTGCCCGCGGGGAGCGCGACGGCGTCCTCCGCGGCCATCTTGACGAGTCGGATCCGGTCCGGTCCCTTCTTGATGCGCACCTGTTGGGATGGATCCAGATACTTGGTATCGGGCCGGCGACGGAGCGTCAGCCGGATCGCAGCGACGATCGCCACGAGCAGGATGACGGCCGCGATCTCGACCGGATAGACGTAGAGGGTATAGAGCAAGTAACCGAGCTCCTGGGCGTTGCTCGCATCGGCCGCGGCCGGCTCAGGGGGCGGAAAGGCGGCGAGCCCGAAGTTGCCCGGACCCACGATCAGCAGGATCTCGACCGCCATCACCGCCGCGATGAGCACACCCAGAGGCAGATAGCGGATGAAGCCGGCACGCAGGGTCGCGATGTCCACGTCGAGCATCATCACCACGAAGAGGAAGAGCACCATGACGGCGCCCACATAGACCAGGACCAGGACGATGCCCAGGAACTCGGCCTCGAGCAGTATCCAGAGTGCCGCGCTCGTGACGAAGGCGAGCACCAGGAAGAGGACCGCGTGCACTGGGTTGCGCCGCGTGATGACCATCCCTGCGGACCATAGGGTTATTGCCCCGAAGAGATAGAAAAGAAACTTTTCAAAGCCCATGATGATTAAACCGCGTCCAGAGTGATATGCGGAGTGATTGGTGAAAGCAGTTTCATAGCCGCCGATTGAAGGTTCTCGCTGACGCGGTTCAGGATTCAAGCATCCGATCTCCCGACGTCTCTGTCATTTGGGCCGCGTCCAGCGCCGCCGCCCCAATGGCTTCGAAAAGGCGCATTTCACTGAAGACACCGTCGCTGACCTCTGGACGCGGTCTTAGCGATAGGGGGCGTCAGCCGAGCGGGCCGCGGCGATCTGCGCCTCGTACTTGTCCCCAATGGCGAGCAGCTTGTCCTTGGTCATGATGTTCTCACCGCGATTCTCGAAGTGATATTCGTAGACGCCGGTCTCGACGATCGAGTCGACTGGGCAGGACTCCTCGCAGAAACCACAGTAGATGCACTTGAAGAGATCGATCTCATAGCGCGTGGTGCGACGCGAGCCGTCTGCCCGAGGCTCGGCCTCGATGGTGATGGCCAGCGCCGGACAGACCGCCTCGCAGAGCTTGCAAGCGATGCAGCGCTCCTCACCGTTCGGATAGCGGCGCAAGGCGTGCAGACCTCGGAAGCGCGGCGAGATGGGCGCCTTCTCTTCCGGGTATTGAACCGTGAACTTGCGCTTGAAGAGGTAGCCACCGGTCAGGCTCAGCCCCTTGAGCAGCTCCATCAGGAGCAGGCTGTGGAGATAGTCGCGCGCGGTTTTCAGCATCGGTCGTCTCCGGATCAGGCGGACCACCAGGGTGGCAGCTCAGAGATCACTCCAAAGGCCACGACGAGGATCCATACGATCGTGATCGGGATGAAGACCTTCCAGCCCAGACGCATGATCTGGTCATACCGATAGCGAGGAAAGGTCGCCCGAAACCAGAGCAAGAGGAACATGAAGAAGAAGGTCTTCAGCAGCAGCCAATGGAAGCCGTCATCCAACAGCCAAACGCCATCCACCCAGGCCTGCGGCAGCGGCGACAGCCAGCCGCCCATGAAGAGGAGGGCCGAAAGGGCCGAGATGAGGATCATGTTGGCGTACTCGGCCAGGAAGAAGACCGCGAAGGCCATGCCCGAGTATTCCACGTGGAAGCCAGCGACGATCTCGGACTCGCCTTCCGCCACGTCGAACGGTGAGCGGTTGGTCTCGGCGACCCCGGAGATGAGATAGACGCCGAACAGAGGCAGCAGCGGAAGCCAGAACCAAGTCAGCAGGCTCCCTTCCTGGGCGCGCACGATCTCACCCAGGTTCAGGCTCCCAGCAGCGACCAGGACCCCGACCAGCGCAAAACCCATGGCGATCTCGTAGGCGACGATCTGGGCCGCCGAACGCATGGCGCCAAGCAGGGCATACTTGGAGTTCGAGGACCAACCCGCGATGATGACACCGTAAACCCCAAGCGAGCTCAGCGCCAGGACATAGAGCAAGCTCGCATTGATGTCAGCCAAGACCAAGCCTTCATCGAAGGGAAAGACGGCCCACACCGCCATGGCCGGAGCGATGGAGATCATTGGTGCCAGCAGGAAGAGCGTCTTGTCGGCCTTGGTCGGGATGACGATCTCTTTCATCATCAGCTTGACCGCATCCGCGATGGGCTGCAGCAGCCCGCGCCAACCGACGCGGTTCGGGCCGATCCGAACCTGGATGTAGCCGATCACCTTGCGCTCGGCGTAGGTGTAGTAGGCCACCAGCGCCAGCAGGGGCAGAAGGATGGCGGTGATCTTGAGCAGAATCTGGACGATCAAGGGCAGTGCGTTCCAAAGTTCGATCATCATGACCTCATCCCGCCTCGCCAGCGGCCAACGCATCCGCCGTCTGTGCCAGACTGTTGCGCTCCAGGCTGACTGGCCCCACCTGCTCGCCCAGTCGCTCGCTCCCGGCGACCCCGGCCGGTATGCGCGCGCAGCCCAGCGGGACTCGGTCGTCCAGCATCACCCGCGCGGGCACAGCGCCGCCCTTCTGTTGCAGCAAGACCTGCTCACCGGCCGCCAACCCCTCAGCCGCGGCCTGCTCCGGGTGCAGATAGACACCGAATGCCGATCCGGGCAAGGCCGTCTCCTGAAGCGCCGGCGCACGCCGCACCAATGGATCGGAGGCATAGATGGGCAGGGTGCCGATCCGCATCAGGCCCGTCTCGGCGAAACCGCTCGCCACCTCGAACTCGCCGCGCAGGCGATTGTCGCAACGGGTCTCCGCGCAGAGCGCGGCCAGCTCATCTCGCACCTGAGAGCCATCGCGATACTCGAAGCCCTCCAGGTCCATCAGATTGCCGAGCACACGCAAGACCTTCCAGCCTGGGCGTGCCTCACCCGGCGGCGGCACGGCACCCTGGAAGCGCTGCCAGGTACCGCTCGCGTTCACAAAGGTCCCAGAGGTCTCGGCGAAGGCGCCGATCGGCAAGAGGACATCGGCCACGGCCTCCAAGGAGGGCGCACGGAAGGCCGAGCAAGCGACGACGAAATCGGCCCGCGCGAAGGCATCCATCGCGCCCCCTGGATCTCCGAGGTCCAGCCCCGGCTCGAGCCCCCAGAGGACCAGCGTCCTGCGGGGCGCGGCCAGCATCCCGCCAAGCGACAGCCCGAGCTGGTCCTCCGCCGGCTTGGCACCGGGTCGGCGGCCGGGGTGGGCGCCGGCCAGATAGGCCCCCACGCTGTTGGCGGCGACCGGCAGATACCCCACCCGACAGCCGGTCGCCTCGGCGAGCGCGTGGGCGAGGGCCTTGAGCGCCGCATACTCCGGGTGCGCGGTCGCGAGCGCCCCGAGCAGGATGAGACCGCTCCCTTGCTGGCCGGCTTGAGCCAGGCTGGCCGCAGCCGCCTGCTGCTGCTCGGTCGGCTCGCTCGCGGCGACGCGCGCCTCGAGGGCGGCGGTGCCGGACAGACCCAAGGTCTTGGCGATGGCAGCGAGGTCGGCGACCATCGCCGCGGGCGTCCCGACGAGCTGAAGCGCCGGATGGTTCAGATCCAGAACGATCGGGTTGACACAGATGACCTGGGCACCGGATTGAGATGCCTTGCGGATACGATGGGCCAGGAGCGGCTGTTCCTGCCGGATATCGCTACCCACTAGGACAAGACAGCGTTGGCGCTCCAATTCGGCGATCGGTACACCCAGCCAAGGCGCGAGTGGATCTGCCGCGTCGCCACTGAAGTCCTGCTGGCGTAGACGGTGATCGATGTTCGGGCAGCCCAGGCCCCGGGCAAGCCGCTGGGCCAGATAGAGCTCCTCCAGGGTCGCCTGCGGCGACACGAGCCACCCCATCTCGGCCGGATCGGCAGACTTGAGGCGCTCCGCGACCAGCGCAAGGGCGTCCGACCAATCCGAGACATGCCAGGTGCCGTCCCGCTTGACCAAGGGTCGCGTGAGCCGGTCCTCGCTGGCGAGGCCAGCATAACTGAAGCGGTCACGATCGGAGATCCAGGTCTCGTTGACGGCCTCGTTGTCGTTCGGGTGCACGCGCATGACCTCGCCACCCCGCACGTGCAATCGGAGATTGGACCCGACGCCGTCGTGAGGCGCGATGCTGTCCACGCTGGCGAGCTCCCAGGCTCGCGCCGTGAAACGATAGGGTTTGGAGGTCAGGGCGCCCACCGGACAGAGATCGATGACATTGCCGGAGAGCTCGTGCACGACGCCATGGCCGACGAAGGTCCCGATCCGCATCTCCTCACCGCGGCCGGTGGCTCCGAGCTCGCGCACACCGGCAATCTCGGCACCGAAACGTACACACCGAGTACAATGGATACAGCGCGTCATCTCGGTCGCGATCAGGGGACCCAGGTCCTCGTCCTTCACCACCCGCTTGCGCTCGGCGAAGCGCGAGACATCACCGCCGTACCCCATGGCGACATCCTGCAGCTCGCACTCGCCACCCTGATCGCAGATGGGGCAATCGAGCGGGTGATTGATGAGCAGGAACTCCATGGTGCCCCGCTGAGCCTCGATGGCCTTGGGCGAGCGCGTCTGGACCTTCATGCCATCGCCGACCGGGGTCGCACAGGCCGGCACCGGCTTGGGGAAGGGTCGGCCACCTGCCTCCGCCTCCACCAGGCACATACGGCAGTTGGCCGCGATGGAGAGCTTCTTGTGATAGCAGAAGCGCGGGATGGAAATGCCCTCCCGGTCCGCGACCGCGATGATCATCTCTCCCGGCGCCGCTTCACAAAGGCGGCCGTCGATCTCGATGGTGAGCTTGTCCGTCATTGTGTCTGTATTGATTTCACTGTCAGTCCCATCATCTTGCGCCTTCCATTCAGGCGGCCATACTGCGGCCGTGCTCGATGAGGTACGCGAACTCTTGCCGATAGTGTTTCAAGAAGCTCTGGACCGGCATCGCCGCGGCGTCGCCCAGGGCGCAGATGGTGCGCCCACCGATCCGCCCCGCCACACTCTCGAGCAAATCCAGGTCCTCGGGACGGCCCTGGCCATCGAGCATCCGCCGCAGAACGCGCGCGAGCCAACCGGTCCCCTCGCGGCAGGGGGTACATTGACCACAGGACTCATGCATGTAGAAGTGCGCCAGGTTGTGCAGCACCTTGACCATACAGGTCCCTTCCGCGATCACGATCACGGCCCCCGACCCCAGCATGGAGCCCGCCTTGGCGATGGAGTCGTAATCCATGTCCGTCTTCATCATGACCTCGCCCGGCACCACGGGTACCGAGGAACCGCCCGGGATGACCGCCTTGAGCACCCCGCCGTTACGCACCCCGCCCGCCAGTTCCAGAAGATCCTTGAAGGGTGTACCAAGCGGCACCTCGAAGTTGTCCGGCCGGTTCACATGGCCGGTCACCGAGAACAACTTGGGACCACCATTGTTGGGACGCCCCTGCTCCAGAAACCACTGACCGCCGCGTTCCAGGATGACCGGCACCGAGGCCAGCGACTCGGTATTGTTGATGGTGGTCGGCCGCCCGTAGAGTCCATGCTGGGCCGGAAACGGGGGCTTGAACCTGGGCTGACCCTTCTTGCCCTCGATCGACTCCAGCAGCGCCGTCTCCTCGCCGCAGATATAGGCGCCAGCGCCCAGATGGGTATAGAGGTCGAAGTCGATCCCCGAGCCTTGGACATCCTTGCCCAAGAGGCCCGCGGCATAGGCCTCCCGCAAGGCCGCCTCGAACCGCTCGGTCGGCTCGTAGAATTCCCCGCGGATGTAGTTGTAGCCGACCGTCGCGCCGATGCAGTAGCCGGCGATCGCCATACCCTCGATCAACTGATGCGGGTTGTAGCGCAGGATGTCCCGGTCCTTGCAGGTCCCCGGCTCACCCTCGTCCGAGTTGCAGACGATGTACTTCTGACCAGGCGCCTTGCGAGGCATGAAGCTCCACTTGAGCCCAGTGGGGAAGCCCGCCCCGCCGCGGCCGCGCAGACTGGAGCGCTTGACCTCATCGATGAGGTCGTTCGGGTCGGGCCGCTCGCGCAGGATCCGCTCCCACTGCACATAGCCACCAATGCTGCGATAGGCATCCAGCTTGTGCCGGACCTCCTCGTCCAGGTGCATGTTGCGAAAACAGACGCTGTTCTGGTTCTGGACCATCATCTCACTCCAGCCCGTCGATCAGCTCGTCCAATGCCTCAGGGGACAGGTCTTCATGGTAGGTCTTGTCCAAGAGCACCGCCGGGGCATGGCGACAGGCCCCTAGGCACTCGACCTCCTTGAAGGTGAAGCGGCCATCGGGCGTGGTCTCTCCTGGACGCACGCCATACTTGGATTCGACGTGCTCGATCAGTTCTTCCGAGCCCAACAGCAGGCAGGAGACGCTGTTGCAGACGCAGACCTTGTGCCTACCTTGAGGCTCCAGGTCGTACATCCCGTAGAAGGTCGCAACCTCGTAAACCGACACCACCGGCATGTCCAGGTAGGCCGCCACTGCATCCATGAGGTCGCGGGTGAGCCAACCGCCATTGGCGTCCTGTACCAGGGTCAGTGCGGGCATGACCGCGGACTGCTTCCACTCGGGTGGATACTTCGCGACCTCGGCGTCGATCGCCGCGCGGGTCTCGGGATCGAACAAGGTCGATTTGTCGCAGTCGTGAATAACGGCGAGCGGTGCGTTGCGGAAGCTCATCAGCGGTCGATCTCCCCGAACACGATATCCAATGTGCCGATGATCGCCACCACATCGGCCAACATGTGCCCTCTGGACATCTCGTCGAGGGCGGCCAGATGCGGAAAGCCGGGCGCGCGGATCTTGAGTCGATACGGCTTGTTGGCGCCGTCGGAGAGGATGTAGCAGCCGAACTCGCCCTTGGGCGCCTCAACGGCCGCATAGACCTCGCCGGGCGGTGGGCAATAGCCCTCGGTGAAGAGTTTGAAGTGATGGATGAGGCCTTCCATGTCGTCCTTGAGCGTCGCGCGCTTCGGCGGCGCGACCTTGTGGTCCTCGATCATCACCGGCCCTGGATTCTCGCGCAGCCATTGGACGCACTGGCGCATGATCCGATTGGACTGGCGCATCTCCTCGATGCGCACCAGATAGCGGTCGTAGCTATCTCCATTCACACCCACCGGGATGTCGAAATCGACCTTCCCGTAGGCGGCGTAAGGCTGTTTCTTGCGCAGATCCCACTCGACGCCCGAGCCGCGCAGCATGGGTCCCGTGAAGCCGAGCTGCAGCGCCCGTTCCGGCGACACCACACCGATCCCGACCGTGCGTTGCTTCCAAATGCGGTTATCGGTCAGCAGGGTCTCGTACTCGTCGACAAGCGCCGGGAAACGATCCGTGAAATCCTCGATGAAATCCAGCAGCGAGCCCTGCCGAGCGGCATTGCGCAGCGCGATCGCCTTCTCGCTGTGCCATTTGGAGGCGCCCTGGTACTGCGGCATCCGATCCGGCAAGTCGCGATAGACACCGCCCGGACGATAATAGGTGGCATGCATGCGGGCGCCGGAGACCGCCTCGTAGCAGTCGAGCAGATCCTCGCGCTCACGGAAGCAATAGAGGAAGATGCTCATGGCGCCAACATCGAGACCGTGCGCACCGAGCCACATGAGATGGTTCAGGACACGCGTGATCTCGTCGAACAGGGTGCGGATATACTCGGCACGCTCGGGCGGTCGGATCCCGAGCAGTTTCTCGATGGCACGCACATAGCCATGCTCGTTGCACATCATGGAGACATAATCCAACCGATCCATGTAACCGATGCTCTGGTTGTACGGCTTGGATTCGGCAAGCTTCTCCGTCGCGCGGTGCAGAAGCCCGACGTGCGGATCGGCACGCTCGATGACCTCGCCGTCCATCTCGAGCACCAGACGCAGCACGCCATGGGCCGCCGGATGCTGAGGACCGAAGTTCACCGTGTAATTACGAATCTCAGGCATCGCCCCTCTCCTCGTCCGCACCCGTCTCGACATAGCGGCTGTCTTCACGGATCACCCGGGGCACCAGAACTCGCGGCTCGATGGAGACCGGCTCATACACGACACGACGCTGCTCGGGGTCATAGCGCATCTCGACCTGACCGCTGAGCGGAAAGTCCTTGCGGAAGGGATGACCGATGAACCCGTAATCGGTCAAGATGCGGCGCAGATCCGGATGGCCACGGAAGAGGATCCCGAACAGGTCGAAGGCCTCGCGCTCGAACCAGTTCGCGGCAGCCCACACGGAGGCCAGCGAATCCACCATGGGCTGAGCGCCACCGACATAGCAGCGCAGACGCAGGCGGTGATTGTACGACACGGAGAGAAGGTGATAGACGACCGCGAAACGCCGTGGGTCATCGGCCTCGAGCGCGAGATCCCGATCGACGCCGCGGCCGAAGCCACTGTAGGACGCCTCCTCCGTCTCCCACTCCGAGCGCCCGTAGGCTGCATAGTCGACGCCGCAGAGATCGATGAGCTGGTCGAAACGGAAATCGACGTGAGTCCGGAGCGTCGAGGCCACATCCAGTAGACGCTCGGAGGGAAGGACCATGGTCAGCTCACCGAACTGGTCGACCAGATCGCAGCCCTGATCCGCGAAGTGTTCGCGAATGGCAGCGGCGAGCGTATCCAACCTGGCATTGCGGGTCAGGGAATCTATCACCATTGTCTTCCTGGATACTGCTCAGCGGGCGATCGTGTTGGTACGTCGGATCTTGTTCTGAAGCTGCAGGACGCCGTAGAGCAGCGCCTCCGCGGTGGGTGGACAGCCCGGAACATAGACATCCACCGGTACGACCCGATCACAACCACGTACCACGGCGTACGAGTAGTGGTAATAGCCGCCGCCGTTGGCACAAGAGCCCATCGAGATGACCCAGCGAGGCTCGGCCATTTGGTCGTAGACCTTCCGCAGAGCAGGAGCCATCTTGTTGACGAGTGTGCCAGCGACGATCATGACATCAGACTGGCGCGGGCTGGGCCGAAACATGATTCCAAAACGGTCCAGATCATAGCGCGCCGCACCCGCATGCATCATCTCGACAGCGCAGCAGGCCAAGCCGAAGGTCATGGGCCACATCGAACCGGTGCGGGCCCAGTTGATCAGCTTGTCGGCCGTCGTGGTCACGACGCCTTCTTCGAGAATGCCTTCTATTCCCATTCCAAGGCCCCTTTCTTCCATTCGTAGATGAAGCCAACGACCAGGATTCCGAGAAATATGGCCATGGCCCAGAAAGCAAAAATCCCGAGCTGATCCAGCACGACGGCCCAAGGAAAGAGAAAGGCGATCTCCAAGTCAAAGAGAATGAAGAGGATCGCCACCAAGTAGTAACGCACGTCGAACTTCAGACGTGCTGTCTCGAATGCCTCGAAACCGCACTCGTAAGGCGAATCCTTGTCTTGATCGGGTCGGCGAGGACCCAGCAGGTAACCAATCACGAGCGGACCGACACCCACCAGGATCCCGACGAGGATGAAGATCAGGATTGGCAGATAATTGTCGAGCACCTGTCCCCCTCGTGTTTATGCATACATTCAGCCGAGCGGTGAGTCTAGTGCAGCCGTCACAGCAGTGTCAACCCGAAGAACAATCCAAATTATTGAAGTTTTTCAGGCTTTTACAACCGCAAAATACACAAAAAAACGGCATACCGCTCATCGCGGCATGCCGTTTGCTTAGTATTTGGTGCCGACGGCCAGACTCGAACTGGCACGGCTTTCGCCACTACCCCCTCAAGATAGCGTGTCTACCAATTTCACCACGTCGGCATAGAACACCACATCTCTTGGTCAGCTAGGCCCCTACTGAGTCGCCTCGACCGCATCAGCCCCCCACATCCACGGAAGACGGCGTGCCCTCCTCGTCCGTGCCGATATCAGCTGGCGAATCAGTGCCTGCATCGACCGCCATCGGCACCGCAGGCACGTCCGAAGCGGCCGGAAGCTGGTCGACCGGCGGCACACCCGCCGCGACAGGGACATCGGGCGCCGACCCTGCATCGGCGTCCTGCCCGGGCGGTGGCGCCTGGGCCTCGCTTGCGGACTCGAGCCGCGCCCCGGAATCAGCGTCCACCGAAGGCTCGGCGGCAGCGGGCAGCGGGGGCACATCGGATCCGTCCTGCTCGCGCGTCGTCACCGACGCCCCAGGCAAGACAGGAACGTCGGAGGAAGAGACCGGCGCCGGTGGCTCGGGCGCGATCTCGATGACCGTGGCGTCGCCAGCCCCTTCCATCAAACCCGAGGAAGGCTCTGCGCCCTTGGTCGCATAATAGGCCAGGGCGACGCTGGTCATGAAAAAGAGGGTCGCGATGATCGCAGTGACGCGCGTTAGAAACGAGCCCGAACCCTGAGCCCCGAAGACCGTGGCCGAGGCCCCGCTCCCGAAGGCAGCCCCCGCGTCCGCGCCCTTTCCGTGCTGGATCAAGACCAAGCCGATCAGACCCAGCGACAGAAAGACCTGGAGGACTGTCAGGAAGATTTGCATGCGTCACCCACACCCTGCGCGAATCAGCCCGCCACCGCCTCTCCGGCCTGGCAGATCGCGACGAAATCCCCGGCGACCAGGGATGCGCCACCAACCAAGCCGCCGTCGATATCCGCCTGCGCCAAGAGATCGCGGGCATTGGCAGGCTTCATGCTGCCACCATAGAGAATCCTGATCTTCTCGGCGATCGCTCCACTGAGCTCCCCGATCCGCTGCCGGATGAACTCGTGCACCTCTTGCGCCTGATCCGGGGTCGCGGTGACACCCGTCCCGATCGCCCAGACTGGTTCATAGGCGATCTCCAGACGTTCGAAGGCGTCGATGCCGACCCGGCTGATGATGCCGTCGATCTGATCGGCGATGACCGTCCGAGTCATCCCCTGCTCGCGCTGCTCGAGTGTTTCACCAACACAAAGAATGGGCGTCATGCCGCGACTGGCGCAGACCTGAAGCTTCTTCGCGATGATCTCCTCGGCCTCGCCGTAATACTCGCGACGCTCGGAATGACCGCAGATGACATAGGTACAGCCGAAATCGGCGAGCATGGAAGCGGCGACCTCGCCCGTGTAGGCACCAGCCTCCTCGGTACAGAGGTTCTGGGCACCGAGACGCACCGAGCTTTCAGTGAAAAGCTGCTCCCCGAGATAGAGATAGGGGAAAGGTGGACAGACGGCGACCTCCACCTTGGATAGCGCCGCCACCCCGTCGATGACACCCGAGATCAACGCCTCCGCGCTGGCCTTAGTGCCGTTCATCTTCCAGTTTCCCGCGATCAGTGGCTGGCGCATGACACAACTCCATAAACCAAGCCGGCTATTTTAGCCGTGTTTCTGTAGAAATCAAGGACAACCGCTCGCGTTCCGGGGGTCAAGGGTGGTCGGGGGACCCCCCGATCAATCGGCGGTTCCCGCACAGGCCAGGATGCCCGGCATCTCCAGTCGCTGAAGGGACCGAGAATCAACCCATTCCCAAACCGCATTCTCGAATGGCTTGCCGCCTCTCCTTCAAGATAGCCGAGCAGCAACCTCGCCTCAACACATCCGATTAACCCGGCCGCAACTTTACTTTAAACTCAGCGCATGACGAAAGGTAAAAAGAAGAAGATCGACGGTAGCTCGACCATCGCCCTCAACAAGAAGGCAGGTCACGACTATTTCATCGAGCAGCGTCTCGAGAGTGGGCTGGTCCTCGAGGGCTGGGAGGTCAAGAGTCTGCGCGCCGGGCGGCTGCAGCTCAAGGAGAGCTATGTCAAGATCCTGCACGGCGAAGGCTTTCTGATCGGCGCCCACATCTCGGCTCTGGCCGCCGCCTCGACCCACGTCCATCCGGATCCCACCCGAACCCGTAAGCTCCTCCTCAAGCGCGCCGAGCTGAACCGCCTGATCGGCCTCACCGAGCGTGCCGGCTACACCCTGGTGCCAACCGCCATGTACTGGAAGCATGGCCGAGCCAAGCTCGAGATCGGGCTCGCCAAGGGCAAGAAGCAGCACGACAAGCGCGCCACCGAGCGGGACCGCGATTGGCAGCGCGATAAGGAGCGGCTGTTCAAGACGGGTTGAACGAGCCCTCCCGTTACCGCAAGTCCGCCGCAGAGGCCCCGACTCACCCCAGGGCTCAATCCATCAAGGCCACCGCCTTCACCTGAGCGAAGACCTCCTGACCGAGCTGGAGCCGGAGCCGATCCCGCGAATGGCGGGTGATGCGAGCCAGCAAGGGAGTCAGCTCGCCGGCACCCGTACAGAGCTTCAGGAGCACCTGTGCGTTCTCGCCCTCCCGCATCTCGAGGATCCGTGCCGGCAGGATATTGAGGATGCTGGATGTCCCCGGCTCGTCCAGGGCAATGCTCACGTCGCGGGCATGCACGCGCACGCGCACCCTGGACCCAACCGGGTGGCTCATCCCCGTCACCGCGAGCCGGCCGCCGGGGATCGCGATCCGGGTGAGTCCGTAGGCCTGGTCCTGACCAAGCACCTCGCCGTCGATGATCGAGCTTGCCTCGGCGTCCTGGGCCAGGGGCAGATCCAATCGCGACAGGATCTCGCTCGCCGTCCCGGCGGCCTGCACCCGGCCGTCCTGGAGTAGCACGATCCGGTCGGCGAGCCGTGCCACCTCGTCGGGCGAGTGACTCACATAGAGCACCGGGATCCGCAAGGTATCGTGCAGACGCTCCAGATAGGGCAGGATGTCCTGCCTGCTGGTGTGATCCAACGCCGAGAGCGGCTCGTCCATCAAGAGCAGTCGCGGACTGGTCAGCAGTGCCCGGGCGATCGAGACCCGCTGGCGCTCGCCGCCCGAGAGCCCCGCGGGATCGCGCCGCAGGTGCCGATGGATCCCGAGCAGATCGACGACCTCGTCGAAATCCACTTGACGCTCCCCGCGGGCCACCCGCCGCAGACCATACTCGAGATTGCGCCGGACCGAGAGGTGGGCGAAGAGACTCGGTTCCTGGAAGACATAACCGATGGGACGTCGATGGGTCTCGAGGAAGAGCCCGCGGGCATCGTCCTGCCAGGCCTCGCCGTTCAGTCGGCAATGCCCCGAGGCCCGCTCCAGACCCGCGACACAACGCAGAATGCTGGTCTTGCCGCAGCCGGAGCGACCAAAGAGTGCCGTGACACCGAGCCCCGGCGTGCTGAAGGCGACATCCAACCGGAAGCCGGGGCGGTCCAGGCGAAATGCGACGTCCAGCTCACCCATGCCCGATCCGGCGCATCCGCTGGCCCAACAGGTTCACCGCCAGCACGACCAGAAAGGAGAAGAGCACCATGGCACCGGCCAGCCAATGGGCCTGGTTCCATTCGAGCGATTCGACATGGTCGTAGATGGCGATCGAAAGGACCTTCGTCTCGCCCGGGATGTTTCCACCGATCATGAGAATGACCCCGAACTCACCCATCGTATGGGCAAACGACAGAATGGCACCCGAGAGCAGTCCCGGCAGCGCGAGCGGCAGCGCGACGGTGAAGAAGCTCACCAGTGGCGAGGCGCGCAATGTCGCCGCGACCTCGAGTGGTCGAGCGCCGATGGACTCGAAGGCATTGTGGACCGGCTGCACCAGGAAGGGCAGCGAGTAGACCGCCGAGCCGACCACCAGCCCAGCGAAGGTGAAGGGCAGCGTGCCCAGCCCGAGGGTCTGGGTCAATTGACCGACCGGCCCCGCCGGGCCGAGCAGCAAGAGCAGATAGAAGCCCAGCACGGTCGGCGGCAAGACCAGCGGCAGGGCGACCAGGGTCGCCACCACCTGCTTCAGGCGCGAGCGCGTTTGCGAGAGCCACCACGCAATGGGTGTTCCCACGACCAGCAGGACGAGGGTCGTGACGGTCGCAAGCTTGAGCGTCAGCCACAAGGGCCCGAGATCCAGGGCCACGTCATGAGGCCCCGGTTGAAGTGAGCGGTCTATTCAAGGCCATAGCCGTATCTCTCGACGATGGCTCTCGCCTCCGACCCCTCGAGATAGTCGATCAGGGCAAGGGCAGCTGGATCGGACGCGGCCCGCTCCAGCAAGACGGCATCCTGACGGATCGGCGTATAGAGCGATTGCGGGACCTCCCAGCTGGATCCGCCCGGCCTCAAGGCGATCTGTGCACGTGCCACGAAACCCAACTCGGCATTCCTGGTCGCGACGAACTGATAGGTCTGAACAATGTTGTCGCCTCGCACCAGCCTGGGTCTCACCCTCTCGTCGACCGCCAGCGCCTTCATGACCTCCAGTGCCGCAGCGCCATAGGGCGCCGTCCTGGGGTTGGCGATGGCGAGTCGCCGGAAGTCCGCCCGGGCGAGCACCCTGCCCTCACCGTCGATCAGAGCTGGATCGGCGCTCCAGAGCACCAACTTGCCGACGGCATAGGTGAAACGGCCGCTGGCCTGACCCGCCTCGACCAGTCGCCTGGGCCGCGCCTGATCGGCGGCGAGAAAGACCCCGAAGGGGGCACCATTGCGAATCTGCGCATAGAGCTTGCCAGTCGAACCGAAGCTGATCCTGGTCGTGTGACCGGTCGCCTGCTCGAAACCGGCGGCGATCTCCTTCATCGCCACGGTGAAGTTGGCCGCCACGGCGACCTTGACCTCATCGGCCTGCAGGCTCGCGCAAGTGCCCGCCAGCAGCAAGATGGCGAGGATCGGGTAGATCGGGCCCATCAGGTCTCTCCTTCCGATTGATGCATTCATGTCAGAAACCGAACCTGCACATCGCGCGGCGGCGCCAGGTGAGGGGCCGTGGTGACCAGCAGACGCGCCCCGGCACGGGCGTAGGCCTCGGCGTTGCCGGCGTTGATCCCACCGGTGGCGGCAACGATCGTCTCCGCGCCGCGAGCTGCGAGTGCCGCCGTCACCTCCGCCACCGCCTCGGGTGCGAACCTCTCCAACTGCAGCACATCCGCATCTGCCCACTGCAATGCCTCCTCGGGGGTAGCGACCTCGACGACCACCCGCTTCTCGGGGCACTGACGCCGCAGACGCCTGATGGTCTCCTGCGGTCGCTCCCCGCCCAGGAACAGTCGGTGCTCGGCAAAGACCAACAGGGTCTCGGACAAGCCGTTACGATGCATAATTGCACCACCCGCGCGGAAGGCCTTGACCGCCAACCGCCGACTGCCCGGGGCGTTCTTGCGGGTGCCAGCCACCAGGGCGTCGGGATGTCCACGACGTGCCGCGGCAAGGATCTCGGCGGCACCCGTGGCCATGCCCGAGCACCATTCGACCAGAGTCTGAGCGACCTTCCAGCCCCGATGCAATGCCCCCGCGCCACCAGCCGCCTCCAGCAAGAGCGTCTCGGTCGATGCCTCACTTCCGCTCGGCGTCACCCCCTCGGCCTGCGCACCGCACAATTGGAGCAAACGCACCGCCTCTTCGACACCGCAGACCACCATGGGATCGCGGGCGAAGAAGCGCAGCCGCCCGGGAGCGGCCGAGATACCGAGCGAGTCGGTGGTGAGGTCGCCGAAGGGAACATCCTCGGTGATGAGTTGATGGAGCTCCTGGTCACTGAGGACGGGCGGCGTCGGTGTCATCACTGTATCTCCCTCGATCTTGACGCGCGAAATATAGGCAAAATCTGTACCGCTATGGAATAGACCGAACCGCCGAGTGACCGCGGCGGCCATCGATGGCCCTCCAGCCGCTCGATTTGGTGAGAGCGGCGCCTCGCCGCGACGAGCCTGCAAGCTGCTGCGGCTCTTGTTCCATGCTCCGGGGTGCCAGAGACACGGCATGACCGTTAGGCGATTGCCGGAAATTCTCATGCCAGATGGCGACGGATTGGCGTCTGCCGTCTAAGGAGCGCCTGCAGGAGCATCGCTGCGCTATGTAATGATTCAGAAACAACCTACACACCGTAGGTTGGGCAAAGCGGAGCGTGCCCAACAAGGGCGGCTCAAGTTGCACCACTTGTTTCTGAATCG
>JANQGF010000302.1 GCA_028277465.1 Chromatiaceae bacterium | reverse complement strand
GACACACCCCGGGCCATCAGCGATGCCGCTGGCACCACCGTCTGGCGCTGGGACAGTGCGCCGTTCGGGGAGACCCCGGCACAGGAGGATCCAGAGGGGAATGGCACCCGGTTTGTCTACAATCTGCGGTTTCCGGGGCAGTTTTTTGATGCGGAGACGGAGCTACACTACAACTACTTTAGAGATTACGATCCGGGCACCGGGAGGTATATTGAGAGTGATCCGATTGGGTTGGTTGGCGGATTAAATACTTACCTCTACGCCAACGCTAACCCGAATAGGTTTTCTGATCCCGAAGGGACAAATACCATCGCCATTGGAGGAACTATTGGTGGATCAATCGGTGGACCTATAGGTGCGGCTGTTGGTGCAGGAATTGGCATAGGGGTTGGCTATTGGCTTTTCTATAGGAGTTGGACTTGTACAGCCAGTTGCAATGTTCAGCAGATTGATCCCTGTGCAGATTGTCCAGACCGGACTACAGGAACGGCTACTGGGCGCAGTGAAGAGGCAGCTTGTCGAGCAGCGAAACGAGTTGAAACCCAGTCTACCCCCCGAGGCTCTGTCGTTGCGTTTGCTCCAAGAGATAGCATATATGAAGTTAAAGCTACGTGGAGAGGAGATCTCTGTTTATAAGTTGATTGCGCATTACGAGTTGGATCCCATTGAATTAGAAGGCAATGGATCATTCTCATATGCGATAGATGTTTACAGAGACCTATCTGGCAAGGAACAGTATTTCCCTAGAGTTTATCGTCGCGAATTTTATCGTCTTAATCCTAGTTTTTCCTCTTGTACTGAAGATGGTGAGAAGGAAGAAAGCGATGAGGAGTTATTAGTGGAAGATATGGCTCGGTCGTGGTCGGAAAATAGAGTGGGTAGCCCCGAGGAGGTTATTCAGTTCGTTTTGCGAGAGATCGAATACATGTTTGATATCTCTATGGAAAAGGGGAGAAAGGGGGAGGAAGGGGACGCAACCCATTAGCCCGCGTAGGATGATGCGGTGAGGGACGAACCGCATCGATCGAGGCTGAAAAGTGATTGAGGAGGCGCCGCGTTATTTACGTCTGCAAGAACTCCTCGACGGTTATCCCTGCTTGCTTGAGAATCGCCCGCAGCGTCCCTTCGGGCATATCGCCGGGATGGTTGGGGATGGTGGTGTAGCGGCCGGTATCGGCATTGAACCAGATTTCATGACTCCCGGCGGCTTGGCGGTCGAAAGCAAAGCCCAGCTTTTTTAGTCGCTTGACGATCTCCCGGTAGCGGAATCCGGCCAGACGTCCCATCAGCTACCCACGATCAGCGGGTAGTCGAAGGAATCCCCGGCGGTGGCCAGACTTGTCCGGCCTTGACGCTCAGCTTGGGCCTCCAACAGCTTCTTGGCGACATCGCGGGCGATCTCCAGGGTTTCGGTGATGGTGCGTCCCTGGGCAAGAAGCCCTTGTACCTCGTCGGAGGTCGCCAGATAGAGCCCTTCGGGCAGCTTCTCGATGTGCAGCTTTACGATCTGCTCCAAGATATCCCCTCCGTTGCTCAGGACGCCGCCGAAAACCGGTGAGCGTCGTGCTTCAAGATCAAGCCTTCGATGACCGCCTTGGCGATCTTCTTCTCCTCGGCCGAGAACTGGCCCAAAGCCTCGAACTGAAGCCGTAAATCCTCGTCCGGGCCGCGCTCGTCGTCCTCGAAGACCAGAGCGTCCAAGCGCACGCGCAGGACTTTGGCGACGCCGACCAGCGCCTTCAAGGTAGGCTGCGCTGTACCCGCCTCGTACTTCTTAATCTGGTTCACATGCAATCCGACCGCATCGGCCAGGCTCTGCTGCGTGTAGCCCTTCTCCTTACGCAGGCGGATCAATCTTGCCGGGAAATTCATCAGCATAAACCACATAACCGCAACTCCCATCATTTTCTCCCGAAGCTATTTTAGTGGTTGACACTGGTACACGATAGGCAACTACAATAGCACACAAAAGAGGTCTTGACAGGTATCCGATAGGAGACATCCATGCCCCGCATCCCCGAGGAGCAGATCGAGCGCTTGAAGGCCGAGGTGAGCCTTGAGCGTCTGGCCGAGGCGCGGGGCATTGCGCTGAAGCGCCACGGCGCCGACCTGATCGCGAGCGCGAGCGGCGCGGGGTCACCATTTGTTGCGGCTTGGCAAGGCCGCGTTGTCTTGCAGGTGCAAAGCCTGCCCAGGTAGCCGCTCGCCACGGGCCTGGAATCGAGACTTGCAGTCGGCTCGGTAACGGCCCGATTGATGCGTAGTCACGAAAGGAGGCGAGGTGCAAGGGTAACAGGTGATGCTGACCTTGAAGGTGTAGAGCTCCGAAAAGACCGACGTTGGGAATGGCCGATGGTTTAAGTGGGCCAGCAGGCAACAGCGCTGGGTGCGCCATGGCGAGTGCGCAGCGCCGCCCCGGAGTCTTAGGCCGTGTCGAGCCTCACATTGAGATGACGTGGTAACCAGGGAGATCCGGCAGTCGGTGCCGAAGGAGTGGTGCACCCTCGAACAAGCGTAGAAAGCGAGGACGAGGGCGGTGGCGGTCGGAAGTCGGAGCCACCCGTAAGAGCGAGGACGCCCGGTAATGCGGGCCGAGCAAAGGGGTGGCGGCTTGGGAGAACGAGTCGGGGAGACATGGCCCGACACAGAGCGGACTCTGACCATGACCACACGACTGGCTCGTTTCACACGGACGGCGCGTGAAGAGCCGCGAACGCGGTTCGACGCCCTGATGGGTCTAGTGTTTGATCCGGAAGGGCTACATGCCAGCTTCGGGCGCCAGAGCGGAAAGAAGGCGCCTGGAGTCGACGGGATACGAAAGGTGGACTATGCGGTGGGCCTGGACGAACGGATTGATGAGCTGTCTAGGCGCGTGCGGCGGATGGGCTTCCGGCCCAACCCATCGCGGCGCGCTTACATCGCCAAAGGAGGTGGACGCTATCGCCCGCTTGGTGTGCCCTGTTTTGAGGATCGTCTGGTCCAGGACCGGCTGAGCCTGGTCTTGCAAGCCATCTGGGAACCGGAGTTTCGGGACTGCTCTTATGGTTTCCGCCCGGGCCGCAGCGCACACGATGCGCTACGCCGATTAGTGGAGGTCATCACGCTGGAGCGGACTCAGTGGATCGTCGAGGCTGATATCAAAGGCTTTTTCGATCATGTGTCACACATCCACCTGGTCCGTTTCCTGGAGCATCGAATTGCCGACCCGAACGCATTGCGGCTGATCGAGAGGTTTCTCAGGGCCGGTGTGATGGAAGATGGCGCGTTCTGCGCGAGCGAGGAAGGGACCCCGCAAGGGGGCCTCTACGCCCCTTACGATCTTGCATACTTGAAATCCTCTGACGCGGCTCACCGGATCCGACGCCGATTGTCGGGTTGCCGTCGGCATCAGGTTTGGGTCCG
>JANQGF010000313.1 GCA_028277465.1 Chromatiaceae bacterium | reverse complement strand
GATTGGCGTCTGCCTTCAAGGAGCGCCGGCAGGAGCATAGCGGGGCTATGTGACTGCTGGCGCGACGCAGAAGGCGGGCGTCAAGACAAGCCAGGTGGGATGAGAATTGACAGAAATCGCCTTAGGCGAGCCTCTCCGAACCGCCCATGTAGGGTCGTAGCGCAGTCGGTATCAGGACGCCCCCATCCGGCTGTTGGTAGTTCTCCAGCACCGCGATCAGGGTACGGCCCACGGCCAGGCCGGAGCCGTTGAGCGTGTGCACCAGCTCTGGCTTGCCCGTGGCCGGATTGCGCCAGCGCGCCTGCAGCCGGCGGGCCTGGAAGTCGCCGAAATCACTACAAGAGGAGATCTCGCGATAGGTTCCCTGGCCTGGCAGCCAGACCTCTAGGTCGTAGGTCTTGCGGGAAGAGAAGCCGAGGTCGCCGGTGCAGAGGGTCACGACACGATAGGCGAGCTCGAGCCGCTGGAGGATGGTCTCGGCGTCGCGTGTCAGGGCTTCCAACGCCTGCGGGGAGTCTTCGGGACGGACGACTTGGACCAGCTCGACCTTCTCGAATTGATGTTGGCGGATCATCCCCCGCGTATCCTTTCCGTAGGAGCCCGCCTCGCTGCGGAAGCAGGGGGTGTGGGCAGCCCACTTGCGCGGCAATGCATCGGGTTGGAGGATGAGGCCTCGGACCAGGTTGGTCACGGGTACCTCGGCGGTCGGGATGAGATAGAGGTCCCGCTCGCCTGGGATCTTGAACAGATCGGTCTCGAACTTGGGGAGCTGACCCGTGCCCTGCAGGCTGTCGGCATTGACCAGGTAGGGGACATAGACCTCGGTGTAACCATGCTCGCTGGTATGGATGTCGAGCATGAATTGGATCAGCGCCCGCTGCAGTCGGGCCAAAGGGCCCGAGAGCACGACGAAGCGGGAGCTGGCCAGCTTGGCCGCCAGCTCGAGGTCCATCCAGCCGTTGGCGATCCCCAGGTCGACGTGATCTTTCGGGATGAAGTCGAACGCTGGGGTCCTGCCCCAACGCCTCTCCTCTCGGTTGTCGGTCTCCTCTTGGCCGTCAGGCACGCCGGGGTCGGGCAGGTTGGGTAGCGAGAGACTCACGGCGCCCACTTCGCGCTGAATCTCGCCGAGACGTGTCTCGGCCAGCTCGAGTCGATCGCCCAGATCGGCCACTTCAGCCAACAGCGGCTGGATGTCCTCCCCCGATGCCTTGGCCCGGCCGATCGCCTTCGAGCGGCTGTTGCGCTGGTGCTGCAGTTCCTGGACCTGAATCTGAAGGGCCTTGCGCTCGGACTCCAGCCCTTCGAGCCGGGCCTTGTCCAGGCTCACGCCGCGACGGGCGAGTTGCTCCGCGACCAGATCGAGGTCGGTCCTGAGGAGACGCGGGTCTAGCATGCTGGCTCCTTGTGGTGCTTGAAGAAGGCCGTCGTGAAATCACCCGCCAAGTAACCCTCCTGGACGCGCGGCTCGGCGCCGAGCTCCTCGCCCAGACGCTTGATCTCGCGCGGCAGGAAGAAGTTGTAGATGCCGGAATTGATTCGGCCCTTGAGGAGGTTGAAGACGAATGTCTTGTGGCAGGCGTGGTAACAGTTGCGAATGAACTGGCGGGCCTCGTCACGGGTCAGGTTGTTCATGGCGCCGCTACAGAGATAGTAGTCGGCCTCGGGCAATGGATCCCGCAGCACATCGCAGATGAGGATCTCGCGGCCGGTGCGCCGCCGTGCCGTCTCGACCATGGATGTCATCACATCCAGACCGAGGTAGCGACCCGGTGAGGTCCCTTCGCGCTCCAGATAGCAGTAGAGGTCGCCGAATCCGCACCCGGCATCGACCAGCGTCACATCCGACAGGTCTTGGGGCAGGAAATCGCGCAGTACCTTGAAGCGTACCTCCTGGGTCTCGGTCGAGATCCAGTGGACGCCTCGTGCGGTCTCCCCATGAGCATCCAGGGCACCGCGATAGAAATCCTCGTTGTCGACTCTGGGCATGGTCGTGGGAGGGCTCGGCCCTCTGGATCGGGTCTCGGACGGTCTCTGTCGATCGGCGTCGCTCGGTGGTTTGCGAGCTCAATCGGTCGCTGCGCGCGGCTCGCGCCGTCCGGAAAGAGGGGTCGGACAGACTCCACGCAAGGGGCAGGCCGGACACTGGGGCCGGGTACGGCACACCTGTTTGCCATGACGCACGATGAGCGCATGGTACTCCTTAAAGAGGGCGACGTCAGGATCGAGGGCGGTCTCGAAGGTTCGTCGAATCTGCTCATACCCCTGGCTCTCGGCAAGCAGGCCCAGCCGGCCGAAGAGCCGTCGGGTGTAGGCGTCGACCACGAAGACAGGGCGCTCGAAGGCATAGAGCAGCATGTCGTCGGCGGTCTCGGGTCCGATGCCATGGACGGAAAGCAGGTTCAGCCGCAAGCCTTCCGTCTCGAGCGACCCCAGCCCGGCGAACCCCCCCGCCGTCTGGTAGTGCGTGCAGAAGGCCCGGAGGCGCTGCGCTTTGACATTGAAATAACCCACGGGACGCAGCGTGGCGGCCAGGGTGGCCAGATCGAGTGCCAGGATGGCCGCAGCCTCGAGTCTAGTCAGCCTCTTGAGTGCATCGAGCGCCCGCTCGACATTCCTCCAGCTCGTATTCTGGGTCAGCACGGCCCCGAGCATGACCTCGAATGGACTGTCCGCGGGCCACCAATGCTGTGGCCCATAGGCGGCCAGGAGTCGGCTGAATACCTCGAGTGCTTGATCGCGTTTCACCGCGTCGACTCTCCCAGGTGTGTCGTCTCGAGGCCCCGCAGACCGGTCGCGCGTCCGCTCAGCCCTTGATCTGTTCCCAGGCGGACAGCGCCTCCTGGCGCGATGACGCTAGGTCGACGACAGGCAAGGGATAGTCGTTTCCGAGCCGTATCGCGGCGGCCTCGAGGCGCGATGGCGGCACGCTCCAGGGCCGATGGATGTAAAGATCGGGGAGGCGTTCGAGCTCCGGGCACCAGCGGCGGACGTAGGCGCCGTCTGCATCGAAGCGTTCGCCTTGGCGTACCGGGTTGAAGACGCGGAAAAAGGGGGCCGCGTCGGCACCGCAGCCCGCGGTCCACTGCCAACCCAGGCTATTGCTGGCTAGATCGGCGTCGACGAGGGTGTCCCAGAACCAGCGCGCACCCTCCTGCCAGGGGAGCCGCAGGTTCTTGGTCAGGAAGGAGGCCACCACCATCCGCGTCCGATTGTGCATCCAGCCCGTTCGCCAGAGCTCGCGCATCCCGGCATCCACGAGTGGAAGGCCGGTGCGCCCTTGCTGCCACGCCGCGAGCAGCTCCGGGGTCCCCTCCGTGCGCCAAGGAAAACGCACGAACCGGCGGTCGAGCGGCTCGTTGCAGCTGTGCGGGAAATGGTAGAGCAGATGATAGGCGAACTCGCGCCAGCCAAGCTCGCGCACGAAGGGCTCGCCTGGGCCGGCGGTCGGTTCCAGGCCGCGCTGGCGGAGCATGGCCAAGAGACGGCGCGGGCCGATCTCACCGAAGTGCAACCGGGGCGAGAGCCGGGAGGTGCCCGGTGATCCAGGGCGATCGCGTTGCTCCCCATAGGTCGCGATCCGATCGTCGAGAAAGGTCGCGGCAGACTCTAATGCCGCCGTCTCGCCCGGGGTCCAGGCCGCGCGCAGTCCCTCGTCCCAGGGTACCCGAGGCAGCAGACCCAAGGCCCCGACGTCTGGCCCGTCGGTCGTCCGCGGAGCCGCGGCGAGTCGGGCGGGGGCCGGGTCGGGTCGGGTCGTTGGCAGTTCCTTGACGCAATTGCGCCAGAAGGCGCTGAAGACCCGGTAAGGTTGGCCCTTACCAGTCGCCATGTCCCAGGGCTCGAAGAGCAGGGCGGAGTTGTGGCTCTCGCAATGCAGCCCATCCGAGCGCAGCGCCTGTTTCACTCGGGCATCGCGCTCGCGGGTGGTCGGGTCATAGAGCCGGTTCCAATGCACCTCGGTGGCGCCCGTCGCCGCGATGACCCGTCGGAGCTCGCCCAGACTGTGACCCTCTTCTACCCAGAGGCGGCTTCCGAGTCGCCGCAAGGAGGCGTCCAGGCTCAGCAGGCTCTGGTGTAGCCACCAGCGACTGGCGGCACCAGGCGCCCAGGGGGTTTCTTCAGCGGGTGCGTGGATATAGAGGGGGACGATACGGGCACCATGTGCCAGGGCGCCTTGGAGGGCTGGATTGTCATCGAGCCGCAAATCGCGTCTGAACCAGAGGATGGCGGTGTGCGACATCTGGGCTCCCTGTGGATCATTGCAACCCGAGAGGGCAGGGACTATCCTAATGCTGCAATGCAGCATGGGTGCGCAGGGGCGCGATTCCGCAGCCGATTCAAGGTAACGTCGGACAGGCTCCTCGCCCCGCCGAGCCGGCCGCTCCGTCAGGCGTGACCGATCAGCTCGTCGATATGGGTGCTCACGCAGCGACCAAGCGCGGAGAGACTATAGCCGCCTTCCAGGCAGGAGACGACACGTTCCTGGGCGTGCTTGACCGCGAGCCGATGGATCTCGCGGGTGATCCAGGCATAATCGAGCTCGCGCAGATTGAATTGGGCCATGTCGTCCTCGATGTGGCCGTCGAACCCGGCGGAGATCATGATCAACTGGGGCGCGAAGGCGTCGATGCGGGGTAGCCAAGCGGTCTGCACCGCAGTCTTGAAGGCGGTACCGTCGGTCAAGCGAGGCAAGGGAAGATTGACGACGTTGGAGGCCTTGCTGTTGGCCCCGCTCCCTGGATAGAAGGGGTGCTGGAAGCTGGAGCAGAAGAGTACTCGCTCATCGTCCCTGAAGATTTCCTCGGTCCCGTCGCCATGGTGCACGTCGAAATCGATGATGGCGATGCGTTCCAGACCATGATGACCGAGCGCGTGGGCAGCACCCACCGCCAGGTTGTTGAACAGACAGAAACCGGCCGCATTTCGCCGTCCGGCATGGTGTCCCGGTGGGCGGACGCAGCAGAAGGCGGCGTGGTGCTGGTCGCTCATGACCAGGTCGACACCCAGGGTCGCCGCCCCGGCGGCGTGCAGCGCGGCCTCCAATGAATGGTGGTTCATGGCGGTATCGCCGTCGACCCAGACCAGGACGTCCTCGGCACGTGGCGCGGCGTCGAGGATGGCCTGGACATAGTCGGCCGAGTGGACCTGGGCAAGTTGCTCGACGCTGGCGGCCGGCGCGTCGTAATGGGTGACCAGCATCTCCATGCCGGAGGCGATCAGACGGTCCTGGATTGCGTGGAGTCGCTCTGGACACTCTGGGTGGTGTGCGCCCATGCGGTGTTTTCGGCAGGCCTGATGCGAGATGAAGGCGAGGTTCATGGCGGCTTCTCGGTGCACTTGAAGGTCTCGGGTGCGAAGCGGGCGTGGCTCTCTCAGGTGCCCGAAACCGGCGATTCATTCATTGGCAACGAAACCGAAGCTTAGGCGATTTCTGTCAATTCTCATACCACTTGACTTGTCTTGACGCCCGCCTTCTGCGTCGCGCCAGCAGTCACATAGCGCGGCTATGCGCCTGCCGGCGCTCCTTGAAGGCAGACGCCAATCCGTCGCCATCTGGCATGAGAATTTCCGGCAATCGCCTTAACCCCTTTCCCGCACTGGAGATAGACCCCATGCGCTTGTCGGACATTGATCAGCTCTTCACGCCCAGCGCCGTGGCGGTGTTCGGCGCCAGCGACAGCGAGGGTTCGATTGGCGGCATGGTGTTCCGCAATCTGCTCGCTGGCGATTTTCAGGGCCATCGTTACGCCATCAATCCCAAGTACAAGCAGGTTGCCGGTGAGCCTTGCTATGGCGACCTGCATCAGCTCGACAGACAGGTGGATCTCGCCTTGATCGCCACGCCGGCCGAATGTGCGCCGGCGATCCTCGACCAGTGTGCCGGCTACGGGGTCAAGGTGGCGGTCGTCTATTCCGCGGGCTTCGGCGAACACGGCGAGCGCGGCCGCGCCCTTCAGGAGAAGCTGGTGGAGGCCGGACGGCGTCACGGGATCCGGGTGCTGGGGCCCAATTGCTTGGGCGTGATGCGTCCGCAACAGGGTCTCAATGCCAGCGTGGGCGAGGACCTTCCGCGTCGGGGAAACGTCGCGCTGGTCTCACAATCCGGTGCCATCTGTACGGCGATGATCGACTGGTCCGAGCCGCGCCGCGTCGGCTTCTCGGCGGTGGTCTCGCTGGGCGCCGCCGCCGACGTCGACTTCGGCGACATCCTGGACTATCTGGCGTTGGATACGCAGACCCAGTGCATCCTTCTCTATGTGGAAGGGATCCGCAATGCCCGCCATTTCATGAGCGGGCTACGCGCCGCAGCGCGCCTGAAGCCGGTCGTCATCGTGAAGGCAGGCCGGTATCCGGCCGGGACACGGGCGATCAAGTCTCACACCGGCGGCTTCGTCGGGTCCGCCGACGTGTTTCGGGCGGTCACGGAGCGCGCGGGTGTGGTCCAGGTGACGGGACTCGAGCAGCTCTTCGCTGCGGCGCAGGTGTTCGGGACGCGTCGTCGTCTGGCCGGCGATCGGATCGCCATCGTCACCAATGGTGGTGGACCGGGCGTCCTGGCGGCCGATCGCACGGTGGAGCTGGGTCTGACGCTCGCCCAGTTCGGTGACAAGACCCGCCAAGCACTCGAGCAGGCGCTGCCGGATTACTGGTCGCACGGAAATCCGGTCGACATCATCGGCGACGCGCCGCCCGAGCGCTCTCGGACGGCGGTCGATGCCTGTCTCGCGGATCCGGAGGTCGACGGGGTGCTCTGCATCCTGGCGCCGCTGGTGTTCGGCGATCCCTTGGCGACCGCAGAGCAGGTCATCGCTGCAGTCGAGAAGAGCCGCAAGCCGGTGTTGGTGTGCTGGATGGGCGGCAACCGGGTCGCCGAGGCCCAGGCGCTGTTCGCCGAGCACGAGGTACCCCATTTCGCGAGCCCCGAGGTGGCCATTGAGGCCTTCTCCTTTCTCGCGACCCATCAGCGCAACCAGAAGCTCCTGATGCAGTCGCCGGCGCCACTCTCCTACGAGGATCCGCCGGACGTGAGCGGCGCGCGTCTGATCATCGAAGGGGTCATGGCAGAAGGCCGCAAGGTGCTGGGTACGGTAGAGGCCAAGGCGATCCTCTCGGCCTTTCGCATCCCGACCATGCAGGCGGTGCTCACCCGCACGCCGAACGAGGCGCTGATGGCCGCCGAGGCGCTCGGTTTTCCGGTGGTGATGAAGATCAACTCGCCCGATCTGGAGCACAAGTCGGATGTTGACGGGGTGAAGCTGAACATCGAGGACGCGCAGTCGGTGCGGCGCACCTTCACCGAGATCCTCGAGCGGGCTCGGCGGCTGCGTCCGGATGCCCGCTTGGAGGGGGTCACGGTCGAGCACATGGTCTCGGCGCGCGCGGCACGCGAGCTCATGGTCGGCGTCTTTCGCGACAAGATCTTCGGTCCGGTCATCAGCTTCGGGGCCGGCGGAACCAAGGTGGAGGTGCTCGAAGACCGTGCGCTGGCGTTACCGCCGCTGAACGCCTTCATCATCCAGACCATGATCGACCATACTCGGGTGGCCCGTCTCATGGGGACCTTCCAGAACATGCCGCCGATGAACCGGGTGGCCTTGGCGAGGATCCTGCAGCGGGTCTCCGAGATGGTCTGCGAGCTGCCCGAGATCATTCGGATGGACATCAATCCACTGATCGGTAACGACAAGGAGGTCATCGCGGTCGATGCCCGGATCCATGTGGAGTATCGCCCGCCCCAGCAGCCGACTTATGGACACATGGCCATCCATCCCTACCCGAGTCATCTCATCGAACGGGTGCAGCTGCCCGACGGTAAGGACCTGGTGATTCGTCCGATCCGCCCCGAGGACGCCGAGATGGAACAGGCCTTCGTGCGTGGTCTCTCGGAGCAGACCAAGTACTTTCGTTTCATGCAGGCGATCAAGGAACTGAGCCCGGAGATGTTGGTGCGTTTCACTCAGATCGACTACGATCGGGAGATGGCCCTGATCGGGGTCGTGGACCAGGAGGGCGCCGAGGTCGAGGTCGAGGTCGGCGTGGCGCGCTACATGGCTCGGCCGGGCGGTGAGGCCTGCGAATTCGCCATCGTGGTCTCGGACCAGTGGCGCAATCTCGGCATCGGCGCCCGTCTCATGCGCTCACTCATGCAGAACGCCCGTTCGCGGGGTCTGCGCATCATGGAGGGCGAGGTGCTGACGGCCAATACCCGAATGCTGGCACTGGTCCGATCACTCGGGTTCCGGATCGAGAACGATCCACAGGATGTCTCGATCAAACTGGTTACGAAGGTCCTCTGAACCTCGATCGAAGGACCACGCAAGCGGGCCGGCGGATTGCGGAATAGGCCTCCCGGGAGATCCGCGCCGGTGCCGACGGGGCGGCCCAGCCAATCTTGGGCAGGCCCTGCCTCGGCTCGGGTGCCCTGGCGGTCGCGTCAGACCCCGGTCATGGCCTTGGCGCGTGCGATGAGCTCGTCGATCTCGCGCTCGGCGTCGGCCCAATCGGCTTGTTCGTGTCCGGGCACGAAGTTGCGTTTCTCGGCCTTGTAATAGGCCGCTTCATTGATCATGGCAAGCCGCTCGTCCGAGGTGGCACTGGCGAGCAGGCGGAGGCGATTGTCTTCGGGTGTCGGACCCGGCTCGGATCGGCGGACCGTCCTCTTCCTCGGGGCGGTCTTGCTCGAAGCCGATGTCGTGCTGCTCTTCTTCTTCGCAGCGGTGGTCTTCTGGGTGGTCTCCACCGGCGAGGCACGCCGCTTGGCCGCTGGCTGACTCGCGGGCGACTCTGTCGTCGTCGTTTCCGATTGGCTGACGGACGCCTTCTTGGCCGCGGTCTTGCGCGGCGCCGCTTTCTTTGCCACCGTCTTCTTGGTCACGATCTTCTCGTCAGCCATGTCGCTCGCCTGCCTCTTGATCTCTGGTTCTCGCTCTGTCGGCGCGTCGCTCGCACCCTGTTGGTAACCTGGTTCCTCGGGAGGCCTGGTTTCGTCCTCCACGGGTCTCTAATAGGATACATGCAATTTCGCGAGCCCTCTGTGTTTGTACGGCGAGAAATCGCTTCCCAACCACGCGCGGCGGGGCTCCCGAGGCGTGTCGATCCACTGCATCGCAGGATGCTGTCCCCATGACTCGAGGGTTCCCGTCGCCCATTACTCGGCACGCAAGGCTTGAGCGGGCTCGGCCTGCGCCGAACGCAGCGCCGGGTAGACACCGGCGAGCAGCGCCGACAGCCAGGCCAGGCCGAGGCCGCCGAGGAGTGGGCCGGGCGAGACCGATAGGGCCATCGTCCAACCGAAGGAGCGCAGGTTGATCACCTGGATCAGCAGATCGCCCATGACCAGGCCCAGTGGGATCGCCAGTAGCCCTGCCGCGATCCCGAGGATGGAGGTCTGGGTCAGCACCAGGGCCATGAGCTCGCGACGCGTCATTCCAGTCGCCCGCAGTACGGCATGCTCGCGTCTGCGTTCCAGCTGGAGTGCCATGAGTGCGCTCAGGACGCCAATGAAGGCGACTCCGATCGCCAGGAGCCGCAGAACCTGGGTGATGGCGAAGGTCCGGTCGAAGATGGCCAGTGAGGCCTCGCGAATCTCCCCGGTCGAGCTCACGAGGATGGGAACCTCCTCGGTCTCTGCAACGGTGCGCACCCTCTCGAGGGCCAGGCGGCGGTCGGCGCCGCCGCTGAGGACGAGTCCGAGCGAGGAGAGCTCGTCGTCGTCCCAGAGTGTCGCATAGTGGCGGCGCGACAGGACCAGCATGCCGTTGCCGGAGCCATAGTCTCTGAAGATCCCGCCGATCTCGAAGTCCCGCCAACCCTGGGCGGTGAAGAGGGTGATCCTTGCGCCGACGCCGAGACCATGGTGGTAGGCGAAGGGCTCCGAGGCAAGAAGCAGCTCGCCGGCCTCGAAACGCGGCCAGAGGTCGGCTGACCGGCCTCGGGTGAAATCGAACCCGCGCGGACTGGCCGACGAGGACTCCAATGCAAGCAAAGACACCGGGCCCGTCGCGGCGATGACGGTGACATTGCGGCCCTTGCTGATCTCGGCGATCCCGGGAAGGGTACCCAAACGGTCCGCGGTGCCGGCCGGGAGTCTGCCACCCGTGCGGTCGCCGGGCGCGGACGGGGCGGTGACATAGATGTCGCTGCGCAGCGTGTTCTCGAGCCATTGGACCAAGCTGCCGCGGAAGCTCTCGATCATGACGCCGACGCCGACGGTGGTGGCGATGGCGACCGTCAGGGCCGCGGTCGCGATCCCGGTCCGCGTGATGGATGCCTTGACTCCGCGAGCGGCCAGTCGCGCGGGGATTCCGCCGATGCGCCCCAGGATCGGGGCGAGGAGCGCCGTCAAGACCCGCAACAGGGCCGGGACGCACAGGCTGTAACCCAGGATGAGCAGCATCAAGGCCCCGAACCCGAAGGCCAAGGATCGGCTGGGGACCATGGCGGCGAGCCAGCCCAGCGCCGCCAAGGCGGTCCCCGCCGAGGCGAGCCAGAACACCCAGCCTTGCCCGTGGCGCTCCAGCCCTTGGTCATGCAGTAGGTCGCGCGGCTGAGACCTTGCGGCCTCGGTTGCGGGGCCGAGGGCGGCGAGGAGCGTGACCAGCACCCCGATACCGACTCCTTTGATCAATGAGAGCGGGGCGAGCGACACCCCGCGAACCGTCAGGACGAAATAGAGATCATTGATGGTCCGAGTGACCAATTGCAGGAGTCCCCAGCTGGTTAGGGTACCCAAGAGGACGCCGACCAGTGCACCCACGAGTGCGAACACCAATGCCTCGACCAGGATCAGGGCGAACAACTGGGATCGGGTGCAACCAAGGGTGCGCAAGGCGCCCAAGAGTGTCCGGCGCCGCAGCACGGCAAAGGTCATGGTGTTGTAGATGATGAAGCCTCCCACCAGCATGGCGAGTAGGCTCATGGCCGTGAGGTTGGTGTGGAAGGCCTGAGTCATCTGGCGCAGGGCGCCGCCGCGTTGGTTCGATTCCAGGAGCCGAAGTCCCGCCGGCAGTCGCTCGGCGATCGCCTCGGCGCTCGCGTGATCCAGAACCAGATCGATCCGATCGATCACTCCAATGCGATTGGTCAGCTCCTGGGCCGTCGCGATGTCCGCGATGGCGATCCCGGCGAGCTCGGTCTGCTGCCCCCCGGTGAGGATTCCAGCCAGCTCGGCCCCTTGGGACCGGGCGCCAACCTGCAGCTCGAGCGGGTCGCCGGGGGCGACCCCCAATCGCGCCGCATCAGTGGCACTCAACAAGAGGGTCCCCGGCTCAGAGAGGAGCCGCAGCAGCGACGGCCCTCGAAGGCTGACACCCGTGTCGAGACCACGCAGCGTGCCGAGATCCAGTAGGTCGAGCCCGAGCAGGGTGAAGGTACTCGCGTTGATCTCAACCGTCGCCTCGATGACGGGCGAGGCGTCTCGCAATCCCAATTGGTTGCTGAGTGTCGCGAAGACGGCGTCCGGGATTCGCCCGGAGGCCGATTCGATCTGGTGCGTGGCCCGGCCAGCCACCTGTTCGACCGAGAGCTCGAAGGCGCGTCGGGCACTCTCGTTGGCGAGGTCGACGGCGATGACGACCGCGACCCCGAGTGCGATGCCAAGCATCGAGAGCCAGGACTGCCAGGGGTGGCGTGCCAGATAGCGCAGGCTGGCGCGAAGCAGGAGTGACATCACCAGGACAGGCCCGGCGCTGCGTCGATCAGTCGGCCCTGCTCGAGGGTCAGGACCCGATCGGCGATCCGGGAGACCGCGAGGCTGTGGGTGACCAGGATCATGGCCCGACCCCGTTCGCGGAAGACCTCGGCAAGCAGCGCGAGGACCCGCTCACCCGTCTCGGCGTCCAGATTGCCCGTCGGCTCATCGGCCAAGACGAGCGCCGGCTCGTGAATCAAGGCGCGCCCGATGGCGACCCGCTGCTGCTCTCCCCCGGAGAGCTGGTCGGGGAAGGCGTTGGCCCGGCGATCCAGACCGAGCCGCGTGAGCAGCGCCCGGGTCCGCGATCGTCGTTCGTGGACAGGAGTGCGGTTGAGCTCCAGCGGCAGGGCGAGGTTCTCGGCGACCGTCAGGGTCGGGATCAAATTGAAGAACTGATAGACGAAGCCGATACAGCGGCGTCGCAGCAGGGTCAGGGCTGGCTCGGTGAGATCGGTGATCGGGGCGCCGAGCAGCTCGATCCGGCCTTCATCGGGCCGATCGATGCCCGCGAGCAGATTCAATAGGGTCGATTTCCCGGAGCCGCTTCGGCCCAGCAGGGCGACGCATTCGCCCGGCCGGACATCGAAGCTCAAGGATTCCAGGACCGAGTGACGGCTGGTGCCCTCTCGATACCCCTTGCGCAATCCAACCACCCGGACGGTCGGCTGGGCCTCCGACGCGGTGGTCTCGGGCGAGAGGTTCCCGGCTTGGGTGGTCGTTACCCCAGCCATCGGACTAGGTAGTAGATCCTCTGGCCCTCGGAGGAGGCAGAGGGACCATAGACCAGCGCCGGATGCAGATGACGCTGGGGGTCCGCACCGGCGAGCGCGGTGGCCTCGTCCCTGGTCAGCGTGATGCAGCCCTCCGGGTAACGGGTACGGTTGCGGCGCGGGCTCCGGATCAATGCGAAGCGGTGATCGAGCGATCTGGAATCCGGGTCGATGATCAGGGGGTGCATGGAGTGAGTCTTGGCTGCTTGCTCTGCATGGGTAGATGGAGGGGTCGGCGGCAGGCCTCAAGTCCTTGCCGAGTCGGTTGCGACGCCGGGGGAGCGGGCGACGGCTCGGAATTCGGTGCGAACAATCGGGCCAGTGTCGTCACTGGATGCCGTCCCAGTGGGTCTCGGATTCGGGCTCTGGTATCCTCTGCACATTCGACAGGTCCGGGTTCTCCTTAACCATGCTTGCTCACCACGCCCTCGTGCTCAATCTCCACCAGCCGCTCGGCAATCTCCAAGACCTGCTGGGGCATCAGAACTGGGAAGCCAAGGAGATCCTCTTCGCCCTCGATCGCATCCCGCGGAGTCTATGGGGTCACGAGGACCGGGCGCGCGTTCATCTGTCGCTCTCCGGGACCCTGCTGGAGACCCTTTCGGATCCGGCCTTCCAGCAGCGGGTCTATGGCATCGTCGACTGTGGCTCTTTGCTCTGGCATTTCCAGAACCAGTCCCTGTTCGAGGTGCTGGGCACCGGCTACTATCATCCTGTCCTGCCACTCATCCCGGAGGCGGACCGCAAGGAGCACCTCCAACGCTGGCTCGGACTCGCCCATCACCTGCTCTGGCGGCCGACCTTCCAAGGCTTCTGGCCGCCTGAGATGGGTTTCTCGATGGAGCTCATCCCGCTGCTGCGGGCCTTCGGCTATCGCTATGTCCTGGTCGACAGCGAGCACATCGAGCCGGTGACCGAGATGAGCTGGCAAGAGGCCCGCTACCGCCCCCATATTGCCAGGTACGGCGACGAGGAGATCATCATCATCGTCCGCGACCGCGACCTCTCGGACGCGCAGGAGTCTGGCATGGATCTCGACTGGTTCCTGGCCGAGGTGGCGGAGCGCACGCGCTGGTGCGACTTCCCGCCGCTGGTGACGACCTGCACGGATGGTGAGAATGGGGGTTGGTTTCGCAATGTGACCGCCGGGGCCAACTTCTGGAGCGCCTTCTATCTCCCTCTTTTGGAACGGGTCGCGGCCGGCGAGTCGGGCGTCGTACCCACCTTCATCAGCGACTATCTCGACGTCCATGGCGCGCACGGTGAGGTGCGGGTACGGACGGGCGCCTGGAATACGGGCTGGCATCATGGTCGTGACTTCACCCAGTGGACCGGTTCGGAGCGTCAGCGTCAGGCCCTGGCCGAGTTCGCGCACGTCAGTCGCTTGGTGCACGATGCCCGCTGGTTGGCGGGCGAGCGTGGAATCAGCAGCGGCCCGCACGCGGAGGCGGTCGAAGAGGCACTCTGGTACCTGTTGCGCGCCGAGACCAGCTGCAATCTCTTCTGGGGCGAGGACTGGGTGCCCCGGGCCGAGGTCGACCTGAGGTCCAGCCGAGATGCGCTGGCGCGCATTGGCATCCGGGAGGATGCGCCAGCCGACGTCGATGCGGCGAGTCCAGGCCAAACGGAGGTCGCTGATCGGGATCCTTCCGGCGAGCCTTCGCAGTCGGCGGCGCCTTCGTCCCAGCCGGGCCGAGATGACAGCGCGGATTGACGGTTCATCGCATCATGGCACGCAATGGAATGACCATCACACCTTCACCCCTTGAGGAGTCCTTCGTGGAACCTTTGAACGAATACATCGGTGATATTCCGAATCTCTCCGGTCGCGAGTCGCAGCTGCAGGAGGTCGTCGCAGGCGGGCGCGAGCGCGTCCGGCTCGCCGAGCGGGGCGGGATCGATTTCGGATCCATTCGCGCGGCAACGGCGATCGCACTGCATCAGCATCAGCCACTGATCCCGGCCGGTGGCGACGATCTGCGCACGGCGGACCTCATCAGCAATCTCCAGTACATGATGGAGAACCAGCATATCGGGGATAACCACAATGCGCCGACCTTTGTCTGGTGCTACAAACGGATGGGCGAGTTCATCCCCCAACTGATCGGCGAAGGCAAGTCACCGCGCTGCATGCTGGAGTACTCGGGGACCCTCCTGCATGGTCTGCGCAAGATGGGGGAGGATCATGTGATCGACGCCCTCCGGACCATCACCTGCAACCCGGACTACGACTGGGCGGTCGAGTGGCTGGGTATGCCCTGGGGTCACGCCGTAGCGCCCTCGACCCCAGTGCAGGATTACAGGTTGCATGTGCGTGCCTTCCAGCATCACTTCGCGGCGCTCTTCGGTTGGGAGGCGCTGGAACGAGTCCGCGGTTTCTCGCCCTCCGAGATGGCCCTGCCGAATCATCCGGATGTCGCCTATGAGTTCGTCAAGACACTGGTCGACTGCGGTTTTCAATGGGTCCTGGTTCAAGAACACACGGTGCAGCAGGCCGAGAATGGGCGTCACCCAGAGCGGCCTCATCTGCCACATCGTCTGGTGTGCACCAACTCTGCGGGTGAGACGGCGAGCATCATTGCCATCGTCAAGACCCAGGGGTCAGACACCAAGCTCGTGGCCCAGATGCAGCCCTGGTATGAAGCGCAGGGTCTCGCTCGGGTCGAACTTGCAGGCCACTCCGTTCCGCCGCTCGTGACCCAGATCGCCGACGGCGAGAACGGCGGCGTCATGATGAACGAGTTCCCGGCCAAGTTCATGGAGGTCGTCCGCGCCGCTAGCCAATCGGCCACGCCTTTGATGAATGTCAGCGAGTATCTGGAACTCCTGTTCGGGCTGGGTGTCCAGGAGACGGATCTTCCCGTGATCCAGCCGCTGTTCCAGGATCGGATCTGGGCGCGGATCCAGCCTGGCGATGGCCCCGAGAAATTGGCCCAGACGATCGAAGACCTCAAGAAGGAGGACGGCCAGTTCCATATGGAGGGCGGCAGTTGGACCAGCGACCTCTCCTGGGTCAAGGGATATGAGAACGTCCTGGGGCCGATGGAAGAGGCCAGCGCCTTGTTCAACGAGAAGGTGCTGCGACCAGGCTGTTCGACCGACGATGCGCGCTACCGCAACGCCTTGTGCCATCTGATGGCCTCTCAAACCAGTTGTTACCGCTATTGGGGTCAGGGGCTCTGGACCGATTATGGCCGGGAGATCTGTCGGCGGGTGACCGACATCATTCAGCACGATTTCGCATGAGGGTGTGAATCGGTCGTCTTGCCCATAGGATCCGTAATGGAATCGGGATCAACTCGATCCACAGTCATCACATCTTGGAGACAATGATGGAAACGCATGTAGCCTCAGAGAAGAAGGGTTTGGCCGAGCGCGCGAAGCACCTGGTCAGCCTCTATGACCCGCGCATCTGGAAGGAGAAGGGGCTCTGGTGGACCGCTGGGCTCTTCCTGGTGACCTATTTGGTCGTCGTGGTCATTCTGGGTATCGTCTGGTCGCGATCGCCGGCGACATTCGACGTCCAGGAGAACGCCTTGGCCAAGGTGGGCAACGACGAAAGCAGGCTGGTGACGGGGACCTACACGACCGCGACGGCCATCCGCATCGCCGAGACCTTGCTGGACAAGCCAGGTGGTTATCTCAGCAACGACATTACTCCGCCAGGCGTCTATCTGGATAACATCCCGAATTGGGAGTTCGGAGTCCTGACGGAGCTCCGTGACCTGTCGGATGCCTTGCGCAATCACTTCAGCCGCGCCCAGTCCCAATCGGCGGAGGACAATGACCTGCAAATCGCCCAGCCGCAGTTCAACTACAGCTCCGAGTCTTGGATCCTTCCCTCGACCGAGTCGGAATATCGCAAGGGCATCGATGCGCTTTATCGCTATCTGGACCGGCTCTCCGACGAGCGCGCGCTGGATGGTCAGTTCTTCGCCCGCGCCGATAACCTGGCCGTTTATCTGCAGGATGTCGAGAAGCGGTTGGGAAGTCTGGCCCAACGCTTGTCTTACGCGGTCGGTCAGACGGATCTCAATACCGGTCTGGCCGGGGATCCCAGTGCCGAGCAGTCGACCCCGGTCCCAGAGCAGTCGCGTAACAAGACGCCCTGGCTCCAGATCGATGACATCTTCTTCGAGGCGCGAGGTTATACCTGGGCCTTGATGCATACCTTGAAGGCGATGGAGAAGGACTTCGAGCGCGTTCTGGAGGACAAGAACGCCCTGGTGTCTCTGAAGCGGATCGGGCGTAAGCTCGAGGCGACTCAGAACACCATTTGGAGCCCGCTCATCCTCAATGGCACCGGCTTCGGGCCGATGGCGAATCATTCGCTGGTGATGGCCTCCTATATCTCGCGGGCCAACGCCGCCGTGCTCGACCTGCGCGAGTTGCTGCAGCAAGGCTGAACGGATGAGGCCCGTTGGGATGCTCGGTGAAGGAGCCCGCATCGGGGTCATTCGCTGAGGCCAGGCGCCAGGACGGTGCGCCACTCGCGAGAGGCGCGAGTGGCGCATCGCTCCCTTCCCCAGCTCTCTTGCCCCTGGGAGGGTCTCGGAAGCGTCCGTCCTTGGTCCTGTGCGTCGCGGGGGCGGTCACCCCTTTATACCGCCTCGGGGAGAGAACAACAGGTGCGGGGCCCCGGGCGGCGGCCGCCCAGGGGCCCCTCGCGGGGGGCTAAGGCGATTGCCGGAAATGTTCGTACCAGATGGCGCCGGATTGAGGCTCGCCTTCAAGGAGCGCCACCAGGAGCATCGCTGGGCTATGTGACTGGTGGCGCGACACCGAAGGCGGGCGTCAAAACAAGTCAGATGGTATGAACATTGACAGAAATCGCCTTAGCGCATTGCAGCATCTTACTGCATGCCAGACCCTCCTTTCTCGACCTGATCGGGCGCAATGAGTTGCGCATTCGCAATGAATTCTGCATGATCCGCGCCCGTGGATCGGTTACATTGGCGCCGCCCGCCCGAAGGACCCCGCGGCAACCGCCTGTCACCCATCTTCCAGGGCCGTTTCCACCCCCGATCAGCCAACGTCATCGCCTGACCAGAATGAGGGATTTCGGATGCCATTGATCGCCCTACTCATGGGCTTCCCGCTGCTAGCCGGTCTGGCCATCCTCTTGGCATCGACGCCAGAGCGTCGCGCCGACTTGGTGCGTCGGTCGGCCTACGCCATCGGTGCCGTCTCGCTGCTGCTGGCGGTCGTCTATTTTCGTGCGGGCCCCCAGTTCTTCGTCATCTGGGACGGGCTTGCCCAGGTCCTGGATCTCCTCTTCATGCTGGGCGGGATCGGGGTCTCACTGTATCTGCTCTATGCCTGCCGGCGAATCAAGGGGCTCGAATGGTATATCCCGGTGCTCATCCTGGTGCAGATGGGCCTCATCCTGGTGGCCGAACTCGCCGCCGATCATCCGGAGGTGGCCCGGCCCTTCTATATCGATAGCTTCTCGATTCTCATGGCCCTGATCGTCGGCCTCGTCGGTGGGCTGATCTGCATCCACGCGATCCGCTACATGCAGGATTATCAGGCCCACGCCGAGGAGGTGGCGGACCGCCGGCCGGCCTTCTTCATGATGCTGTTCATCTTCCTCGCGGCCATGTTCGGCATCGTCTTCACCAATCACCTCCCCTGGCTCTTCTTCTTCTGGGAGGTGACGACCCTCTGCTCCTTCTGGCTGATCTCCTACTCGGGGACCGAGGAGGCGATTCGCAATGGTTTCCGCGCGCTCGGCCTCAACCTGATCGGCGGCATCGCCTTCGCCGGTGCCATCGTCTGGTTGACCCTGGGGCCCGGGCTGCACACCTGGGAGCTGGATCAGCTGGTCGCGGCCGGCAGCGCGCTCGCCCTGATCCCCGCGGTCCTGATCGGTATCGCCGGGCTCACCAAGTCGGCGCAAATGCCCTTCTCCTCCTGGCTGCTCGGGGCCATGGTCGCGCCCACGCCGGTGTCCGCACTGCTGCATTCGAGCACCATGGTCAAGGCCGGGGTCTTCATGCTCGTCAAGTTCGCGCCCGTCTACCACGACACCCTGGCCGGCTTCCTGCTCGCGCTGATTGGTGGCTTGACCTTCCTCATCACCTCCCTGGTCGCGGTCAACCAGCGTAATGCCAAGCGGGTGCTGGCCTACTCGACCATCGCCAATCTCGGCCTGATCATCATGTGCGCCGGCATCGGGACGGCCACGACCCTGTGGGCGGCGATCCTGCTGATCCTCTTCCACGCGGTGGCCAAGGCGTTGCTGTTCCTCGGCGTGGGGACGACCGAACACCTCATCGGGAGCCGCGACATCGAGGACATGGAGGGTCTGGTCTACCGCCGTCCGGTTCTCGCGGCCACGCTCTTGATCGGCATCCTCGGGATGTTCCTTGCGCCCTTCGGCATGTTGTTGAGCAAGTACGCCTGTTTCCAGGCCTTCCTGAGCCTGGATGTCCTGCCGGGCGACGGTATCCTGCTCGCGGCCATCCTGGCCTTCGGGAGCGCGCCCACGCTCTTCTTCTGGAGCAAGTGGCTCGGCAAGCTGGCGGCCATGCCGCGCCGGGCGCAGCCGATCGAGCTGCCGATTCCGCGTGACGAGGCGATCGCGCTCTTCGCGCTCACGGTGGTGACCTATGTCGCCTGTGCGCTCTTCCCGCTCGCCGATTGGGTCTTCGTCCAGCCCTACACCGGCTTCCTCACGGGTGAAGGTCTGATCCCGGCGGGCGATGAACGTATTCCTTGGGAGAACATCGCGATGATGACGGCGATGCTGGGCGGACTCTTCCTGCTCCCGCTCGTCTTCTGGCTGCTACCGCCGCAGGCCACCGCGGTCAGCGGTTATCTCAGCGGGGCCAACGTCGACGGCAGCGCCTCCTACCAGGGTGCCATGGGGGCGGAACGCGAGGTCGCCAGCCGTGGCTATTACCTCGCGGGTTTCATCCGGGAGGAGACCATGATTCGGAATGGCTTGATCGGCTCCGGATCCCTACTGCTCCTCATGCTGATCGGGGCAAGCCTATGACAACGAGCTATTCTTGGACCTTGGCGGTCGGTTTCCTGGTCTTCGGGCCGGTTCTCGGGGCCCTGCTGGCCGGTATCGACCGGCGTCTCACCGCGCGGATGCAGTCGCGTCGGGGGCCGCCCCTGCTGCAGCCTGTCTACGACGTGCTCAAGCTCTTCGAGAAGGACACCCTCGTCGTCACCCGGCTGCAGACGCTCTATCTCTGGGGCTTTCTTTTCTTCATGGTGATTTCCGGGTTCATCCTCTTTCTCGGCAGCGACCTGCTGCTCAGCCTCTTCGCGCTCACGGTCTCCGGGATCTTTCTCTGTCTCGCGGCCTACGCGACCAATTCGCCCTACAGCAATATCGGTTCCTCGCGCGAGCTGATGCTCATGATGGCCTACGAGCCGATGCTCATCATGGTGCCGCTCGGCTTCTTCCTGGTCGCCGACAGCTTCCGCGTGTCGGATATCGTGGCCGGCGAGCCCTGGCAGGTGCTTCAGCTCTCCGGCATCTTGATCGGATTTCTCTTCGTCCTCACCATCAAGCTGCGCAAGTCGCCGTTCGACCTGAGCTCATCGCACCATGGGCATCAAGAGCTGGTGAAGGGGATCACCACCGACCTCTCGGGAAGCGACCTCGCCCTGGTGGAGATCGGTCATTGGTACGAAAACACCATCCTGTTGGCCTGGTTGTATCTCTTCTTCGCGCCCCTGGGTGTGGTCTGGGCGCTTCCGATCGCGCTGGTCCTCTTCTTCGCCGAGGTCCTGATCGACAATACCCATGCGCGGCTGACATGGACCAGCACCCTCAAGGGGACCTGGTCGGTGACGGCGCTCTTCGGCGTCACCAATCTGATGCTCTTGCCCCTGATCGCCTGACCCGCGTGGGATCCGTCTGGCCGCATCCGCTACCTACCCCGAGCGACTGAGCCTTATGAGTTTTCTCAAGAAATCCCCCTGGGTCCTGCATTACGCCGCGACCAGCTGTAATGGCTGCGACATCGAGCTCCTGGCCTGTCTCACGCCGCTCTACGATGTGGAGCGGTTCGGGATCGTCAACACGGGCAATCCCAAGCATGCCGACATCTTCTTGGTCACCGGGTCGGTCAACGAGGAATCGCGCAAGGTGGTCGAGAATCTCTATGCGCAGATGCCAGACCCCAAGGTGGTGGTGGCGATCGGTGCCTGCGCCCTGAGCGGGGGTATCTTCCGCGACGCCTATAACGTCTATGGCGGCATCGACCAGGTCCTGCCGGTCGATGTCTATGTCCCAGGTTGCGCGGCCCGGCCGGAGGCGATCATCGACGGGGTCGTGCGCGCGCTGGCGATTCTCGAAGAGCGCGCCCGGGAAAGAAAAACGCAACGCAAGCTGGTGACCTCATGAACCTGGAGGAGTCCTTCAACGACCTCGAGCTGGCTCAATGGGTGGCGACGGCCGAGCGGCAGCGGGCGGATGGGTTCCGTCTGGTGCAGATGACCGGGACCGCACGCGACGATCATTTCGAGATCATGATCAGTTATGACAAGGAGTACCGCTGCGAGAACTTTCGGGTGCGCATCCCCCGGGACCGGCCGGAGCTGCCCAGTCTGAGCGGGGTCTTCCCCGCTGCCTTCACCTATGAGAACGAGCTGAAGGACCTCTTCGGCCTCGCCGTGCCAGGCCTGGCTGTCGATTACGGGGGCGGATTCCTGCGCACCAAGACCAAGATCCCCTTTTCCGGCAGCGTCACGGTGAAGAAGGAGAAGCCCGGGTCCGCGTCGAGCCGGAAGACGGCCGACTCGAAGGTCGTCCCTTTCAACGCGAAACGCGAAGAGTGAGCCATGGCGAGTACCACGATCGTCCCCTTTGGTCCGCAACATCCGGTCCTGCCTGAGCCGATCCATCTGGATCTCGAGCTCGACGACGAACGGGTGGTGCAGGCGCTGCCCTCGATCGGCTATGTGCACCGTGGTCTCGAGCTGCTGGCCGAGCGTCACGACTATCTCGAGATGTCCCAGGTCGCCGAGCGCATCTGCGGGATCTGCAGCTTCATCCACGGCCAGGGCTACTGCCAGGGGGTCGAGCACCTCATGGGCCTCGAGGTCCCGCCGCGAGCCGTCTATCTGCGTACCATCTGGGCCGAGATCTCGCGCATCCAGAGTCATCTGCTCTGGCTGGGTCTCTCCGCCGACGCCTTCGGGTTCGAGAGCCTGTTCCAACACAGCTGGCGCATCCGCGAGATGCTCGTCGACATCATCGAGGAGACGACGGGCGGTCGTGTCATCTTTGGCGTCTGCAAGGTCGGTGGCATCCGCAAGGATGTCGACGATGAGACGCTGCAGCGCGTCGGGCGCCGCATCCGTGAGATCGAGGCGGCTTACGAGGAGGTGGCCCGGGTCTTCCGCGAGGACCCGACGGTCCAGAAGCGGACCGCCGGCGTCGGTGTGCTGGGTGCGGAGGACGCCTATGCCCTGGGTGCTGTCGGTCCGGTGCTGCGCGGCAGTGGCGTCGTCCGAGACACCCGCCAGCTCGGTTATGCCGCCTATGGCGAGCTGGATTGGGAGCCGGTCGTGGAGACCGCAGGCGACTGTTATGCGCGCTGCGAGGTTCGACTGCGCGAGATCAGCCAGTCGTTCGACCTGATCGCTCAGTGCATCGACCGAATGCCGGAGGGCAAGATCGATGTCTCGGTGAAGGGCAAGCGGCCGCAAGGGGAGACCATGATCCGGCTGGAACAGCCCCGGGGCGAGGTCTGTTATTACCTCATGGCCAAGGGGCGGAAGAACCTGGAGCGCTTCCGGGTGCGCACGCCGACCTTCGCCAATATCGCGCCGCTGGTCCAGATGCTGAAGGGTTGCGAGCTGGCCGACGTGCCCGTCATCGTATTGACCATTGACCCCTGCGTAAGCTGCAACGAGAGGTGACACCGATATGTCGTGGTCGTGGTTGTCCATATCTTCGCTCGTGACCAGGAGTGCATTGAGCCGGCCTGCCACGCGGCTCTACCCAGTCGAGCGGCGCGAGCCCTTTCGGAAGACGCGGGGGCACGTCAAGTTTGTGGTCGATGACTGTAATTTTTGCACTATCTGTGCCCACAAGTGTCCGACGCGTGCCATCGTGGCCAACAAGAAGGAGAAGACCTGGGCGATCGATCACAGCCTCTGCATCCTCTGCGGGAACTGCGTCGAGGACTGCCGCGAGGGTTGCATCACGCTGAGCAATGATCCCTGGCCGCCGATGGAGGCGAAGGAGGTGCTCAGCTTTCGGAAGGATTTCGAGCTGCCACCCGCTTGATCGGCTCTCCATGATCGCGGTACCCCATCCCCGGAAGACGCAGGTGGGGCATCGATCGGCGATGGCATTGTTTTCCTCCCCATCCATGCTGGATCTCCGGTTCTGGTGTCTTGTGCTGCCGGCCATCGCCTTGTTTGGGCTGGCATTGAGCGGTTGCGGTGAGCGCTCGGATCCCATGATCGAGGTCACCGGGCCAACCATGGGGACCTACTACTGGGTCAAGGTTGCGCGCCCCCCGGCTGGTGTGTCCGCCGAGTCGCTGCAGCCCGGGTTGGAGTCCCTGCTCGACGCGGTGGTCGCCGAGATCTCGACCTATGAGGAGGCGTCCGAGCTGTCGCGTCTCAACCGCAACCCGAGCACCGACTGGATCCCTGTCTCGCCGGGGCTCTACGGGGTCATCGCCGAGGGTCAGCGGATCGCCGCACTGACCGACGGTGTCTTTGATATCACGATCGGGCCCCTGGTCAACCTCTGGGGCTTCGGGCCGGAAGCCCGGCCGGATGCCGTGCCGACCCCGGATGAGATCAGCGCTGCACGCGCCCGCGTCGGTTGGCGCAAGCTCGAGCTGCGGGCATCGCCACCGGCCGTGCGTAAGGCGCATCCAGACCTCTATATCGATCTCTCGTCCCTCGGTGAGGGTTATGGTGCCGACCGGCTGTCGGCCTGGCTGGAGTCGCAGGGGATCACCGACTACATGGTCGCGGTGGCCGGGGCCATCCGGGCCAAGGGGCGCAACGCCAAGCGCCGGCCCTGGGCGATCGCGATCGAGGAGCCGCTGCCCGATCGGCGCAACGTCCACCGGGTCATCCCCATCTCCGACCGGGCGCTCTCGACCTCGGGTGACTATCGCAACTTCTTCGAGCAGGACGGGAAGCGCTACTCCCATGAGATCGACCCCAGGACCGGCAAACCGGTCGACCGCAAGCTCGGCTCGGTCACGGTGATCGGTGAGACGGGTATGGTCGTCGACGGACTCGCGACGGCCCTCATGGTGATGGGCGAGGTGCGTGGGCCGGCGCTCGCCGAGTCACAGGGGCTTGCGGCCTATTTCATCGTCCGCGATGCGCAGGAGCTGCGCGGTCTCGGCAGCTCGGCCTTTCAGGGGTATTTGGCGCCCGCAGCCAACTGAGAACCGCCGGCGCACAGGGTATCGGCGATGACCGCGAGTCGATGCCAGGGGTCGCCGGTGGCAATCCCCTTGATGGAGCGATCGGCCAGGGCGCATTCATCGAGCAATGCGTGCAGCAGCGCCGGGGACAAACGCCGCAGGGCGCGCTCGATCGCGGCCTGCCGCATCCGAGGAACGCGGTGGGCGCTGAGCACGGGCGCCGTTGCCGCCCCGCGCGCGCTGGCCCCGGCTGTCTCCGCGAGCATCCGCAATTCACGGGCGAGCGCCCAGAGCACCAGCGCCTCGGCGGTCCCCTCGCCACGCAGCACCGTGAGGATCCGCTGCACCCGCGCCCGGTCGCCAGTCAAGGCCGCATCGGTCAAGGCGAAGAGGTCGAAGCGGGCGCTGTCGGCCAGATTGCCCAGCAGGTCATCCAGCGTCAGGGGCCCCGGCTCATGCAGCAAGCCCAGCTTCTCGACCTCCTGGACCCCCGCGAGCAGATTGCCTTCGGCCCGTTCGGCCAGGAGCGCCGCCACGCCCGGTCCCGGTCGAAAGCCGGCGGCCTGGAGCCGCTGCCCGAGCCAGGCCTCGAGCTCCCTGTCCTTGAGCGGCCAGACCTGCACCAGGACACCGACGGTCTCGACCCGTTTGGCCCATTGGGTCTGGAGGTCCTTGCGTTCCAGGCCGGGCGCCAGGATCAGCAGGAGGTTGTCTGGACAGGGTCGCTCGCAATAGGCCCGCACCGCCGCGCTCCCCTCTCTGCCCAGCTTGCCGGTGCCGACGCGCAGCTCGATCAGCTTGCGAGCCGAGAAGAGCGACATGGCGTCGGCCGCGGCCGCCAGCGAACCCCAATCGAAATTGCCATCCGTATCCAGCACCTCGCGCTCGTCGAAGCCCTCGCGGGTCGCTCGCACCCGGATCAGGCGTGCGGCCTCACCGACTTGATAAGGCTCGTCGCCACAGATGAGATAGACGGGCGCGAGCCCGCGGGTGAGCTGGTCGGCGAGTTGATTGAAACGCAGTTTCATCCGCGCAAGCTCAGATCAACACGGCACGCAAGCGCATCAGGATGCGGTCGGCTGCATCGGTCGCGAAGTCCTGATAGATGAGCTCTTCCTCGAGCCGTTTGCCGAGCACCTCGACATCCGGGTTGTCGAAGTGACGCACCAGATCCATCGTCTGCGGCGGCACCCGCTCGCGCCCGTCCGCACCGATCGCGTCGAAGCGGACCAGGTAATGAAGCTCGTGGGCCAGGGTCTTGCCATTCGCGTCGACGGCGGCAACACGCGAAGAGCGCCCCTCGGACAGAATGCGCAGGATCAGCCTGGCCTCAGCGGGACTCGCGGTCAGCCGCACCTGGCTACCCGCCAAGAGGTCTTCGACCGCTTGGCGCACCGGTGAGCCACCGGCGGCCTGGATGTGGATCGGATTGAACTCGGGCGGGATCTCGACGCTACCGCGCAGATGGAACCCGCATCCCGTCAGGATCGCCAGGATGAGCAGAATCGGCAATAAGCAGCGCGCCACTCCTATCCTCCG
>JANQGF010000146.1 GCA_028277465.1 Chromatiaceae bacterium | reverse complement strand
GTGTCCCCGTCCGGGACGCCTTCGGCCCGAGTGAGGGTTTCCGCCGACCGGGCTATGCGGTCTTCATCGAGCCAGGCATACACCTTTCGAGAGACGCTTGGAGCTTCGATCTGACGGTTCCGATCGCCGTCTACAGAAACCGGCTGCAGAGTCTGGCGGACAAAAAGCTCTCTGCCTTGACCGGATTCGATATCAGAGGCGACGCCGCCTTCGCCGATTTTCTCATTAGCGCCAACCTGGCCTACAAGTTCTGAGCACAGGGCCAGGCGCTTCCTGGCGCGCGTCCAGCCGAATCAGGCGCCTTCGCCGACTGACAGGAGTCGGCGCAGCCCTTGCCGTCGGCGCAAAAGCCCTCGCCATCTCGCGCGGCTCAGGTTGAACCTCATGCCCTGACAGGGTTCCAGACTCGCCCAGGAGAGACTCCCTTGCCGCAGGCGGATCTCGATCTCGGCGAGACTCGATTCGAGTTCCAGAAGGGCCCTGCCCCATTCCATCAGATTCCGCTCTTGAAGCGCTCTCCAAAGTGGATCCCAGTAGATCAGGAGACGCTCGCCCGGTGCCGGCCGACCCTCGTTGCACCACTGCTTCAGTGATCGGTGCCCGAGGCCTGCATGCCTCGCCAAACCGATCGCGAGCGGGTGGTCTGCGACGACGGAGTCGTGACCCGACTCAGAGGGCTCGGTCGGCAGTGTGCCACCGCCCCAGGTCCAGATCCCGCTGATGAATGGCCGCCCTCGCCTCTCGCGCTCGCGATTGACCTCGCTCGCGAAGAACAGCATCTGCACCTCGTTGTGCAGCCGCATCCAGCGGGAGGTATCCGGACCCTGGGGTAAGGCGTTCGCGACCGATCCGCCGATCACCTGGGACAGGGGTCGATTGAGCAGGTCCGGGACACACTCCGCTCTGAGATACCAGCGCCCCGACGACGGCGCCAGAAGGTGCAGGCCTTCCGTTTCGAAATGGCGATTGAAGAGGGCCACCAGGGCATCGGCCTCCCCGCGGTCGGGTTCGACTCCGGTCCCCGCGAAGAGGAGGAGCCGATCCCGATCCGCGCGCAGATGCATGGGGTCCGCGTGCATCCAGAACTCGTCTGGTTCGGGGTTGAATCCCTCTGCGAGAAGACAAAGCGGGGCACTTGGGAGGTCTCGACCTAGCCGGCCCCTCAGGCCGAAGGCCTCGAACAAGAGTGCGATGGGATCGGCCAAACCCTCATGGGTTCGGGTCGCCCGCGCGAAGAGACGATCGAGCACTGGTGTTGCGGGCAGAGGGTTCGGTAACGCTGGAATCGGGCCGAGCAAGCCCGGGCAGATGACGCGGACACTGTTCGATTGGCCATCGTCTCGCCCCTGGATCGACCGAACCCGGTGCCCGCCGAGGGCGCTGCGGCTTGGGAGATTGAGCCGTCCCTGGCCCCAGCTCATTGCTGCTTTCCTGCGTCGCTTTCAAACGGCATTAACAAGCCTTATTCCCACCTGTACATTCGTCACTCACGAGCTTCTTGATGTTGCTGCTCCGGAAAGGGCTCGCCCCTTGTTGCTTGATCTTGTTATTGGTGTAGCCCCAGCTCGTGACACCCACGACTCGGTTGGGGTTGGCTTCCGACCCGTAGCCGGTTCCGCTCAATTTACCGCGAACCCCGAAGTTGACCAGCTCCGGACCACCGCTCGAGCCACCGGTCTGGCGGCTACCCCAGACGGTGTTATAGACAAGAGACTTACCCGAAGTGAAACCCTGAGAATCGGTGCGCTGCATCATGGCACCTTTGTCATGCGAGGCAGGATAGCCGAGCTGGGTCAGGAGGGCCAGATTCTCAGTCTTCACCCCTTTGTTCGTGAAGCCATAACCATTCCAACCATATCCATACCAGCCCGTGCTCGTTCCAGGGTACTTGCCCCGCTGGGCGTGCAGACTCATGACCGCTATATCGTTCGCACAGACGACCCCCTTGGCTCCAGAGGCGCACTTGTCCGTTCCGTTGTAGTAGGAGGTCATGATGCGGACCGACTTTGCGAGCCAAGTCCCGTAAGGCGCCACACCATTGTAATAGGCCGGCACGAATCGGAAGTCCTTGTAGAATTGCTTCTTTCCAAATGCAGCAACACAGTGTGCTGCAGTCACGACCAGACCCTTCTTGATCAGCGACCCCGAGCAGATGAAGGAGTTCTTGCCGATCTTGAAAAAGAGCTTACCCGATGGACGGTACGGATAGTACTTCGAGGTCTGGTTCGATGGGATGTCCACCCGGGAGGTGGTGAAGGGATGCTTGGAGGTCCCGTATTCGTCGATGCCGTTGTCTGAAATCGCGGCGTCGCTGCCGAAGTCCGCCGAGCTCGACCCGGCACCCGGGATCAGAATCACAGGGGATTCCTTACCATCGCCCCGCCCACCTCCAACGGACCCAGGCCGGCCGGAGCCCACACCGTCATCCGTGTCGAAATCCGATTCGGGCAGCCAGTCCACTGTCGGCAGCGGCATGGGTTGCGCATTCTCGTAATCGAAGGTATCCACCCCGTTCTCATTGCCGAACCGGATGGACTTGGTGCCGGAGTCCGCGGCGAAGGCGGATCCCGCACCCACCCCGACGACCAGCGCCGCGATCAGAATCGAGAGCCTTTGTTTCTCAAGTGTCTTCGACATCGACATAGTTGCTCCAAGGTTGACGCACAGGGACGCGGATGCCCACCGAAAAACCGCTCTAGGACAAACGCAAAGTGTGAGCTTACAGAGACGCACTCAGCATTCTGTTCTTGCTCATGATTCTGGAATCCGGATAGTTGATATTCTTTGTCGGATATTCGCGACTGTCAAGTGGAGGATCCAAGCCTATCCCGAGCGCGGTAGTGTTTCTGTTCTGTAGATCTGCTATGGCGATTTACAACAAGAGTCAATTGTTGTGCGCTGTTTAGCAGTGTCCCAGATCTGTTTGATTAATCATATAAATCATTGATCTTTAATTTCATAATAAAACGCTACAACATATCTGGAACACTACCTTCCCGAGGACCGCCCGGCGCCGGTCCTCGATTGCGACGTCATTCAGGTGCGCCTGAGCGGCTTGCGGCTGTGTCGTCCGCGTCAATGGGGCGCGTGCTGGCTGATGTGCGAGCTGTGGGGACAGTTGCGTTTGGATGACTTCTGGGCGCCGCGCTTGCGGCCTAGTCGCAAGGGCACACGCTGGCTCAATGTGCTCAAGACCCTGGTCTGCTATCGTCTGATCGACCCTGGCAGCGAATGGCGGCTGCACCGGCATTGGTTCGACCACAGTGCCATCGGCGATCTGCTCGGCGAGGATTTCACGATCGCCCACAGCCATACCCTGTACCGCGGTCTCGACAAGCTGCTCACGCACAAGCGTGCCCTCTTCTCGTATCTGCAAGAGCATTGGATCTCGCTGTTTGGGGTGCGCTTCGATGTTCTGCTCTACGACCTGACCAGCACCTATTTCGAGTCCGAGCCGCTGGGATATGGCAAGCGTCGCTTCGGCTACAGCCGTGACAAACGCCCCGACTGTGTGCAGGTCGTCATCGCGCTTATCGTCACCCCCGACGGCTTTCCGCTGGCCTACGAGGTGCTGCCGGGCAGCCCTGTAAAGGTGTGCCATTTTCATTAAGAAAGAAGCTTTCGCTGCGCGCCAGTCGGGTAGCCGGGTGACGTTACCGTCACCCGGCCCCCTAAGAACCCGGCGTGCAAGTTTCCCTGCACCGGGCTCAAGCCTTGAAAAGGCGCCGTGAAGCACCCGGCGGCCGATGTCGACCGCCTTCGCGATAGCAGGTTGTACTGGGC
>JANQGF010000121.1 GCA_028277465.1 Chromatiaceae bacterium | reverse complement strand
TCCTAGAGCAGGCCGGCGAGTTCATCTTTCTGATCCGCCCGCGTCGTTTCGGCAAGAGCCTGCTGCAGTCGATGATGGAATGCTACTACGATTGCCAATGGACCGAGCGTTTCCAGGAGCTCTTCGATGGCACCTGGGTCGCCACCTCCCCCACACCCGAGCGCGGCCAATATCTCGCCTTACGCTTCGACTTCTCTGCCGTGCGGGCTGAGCCCGAGTATCTGTATCCGTCGTTCGAGACCTATTGCCGTAATCATCTCGATGGCTTCTTGATGCGCCATCGGCGCCTCATTCCGGCCGATTGCGCCGGGCGTATCCGCGAGCAGCCGACGGTCGCCGCGGCACTGGATCGCCTGATCCTGGAGCTGAAGCTGCTTGAGTTGTCCTTGTATCTCTTCATCGACGAGTACGACAACTTCGCCAACAATCTTCTGGTCAATTCCGGACAGGCCGCCTATGAGGAACTGACCCATGGCAGTGGCTTCTTTCGCAACGTCTTCGCCGTGCTCAAGGAGGCAGCAGGCAGCACGGGCGGCGGTCTGGCACGGCTCTTCATCACGGGTGTCTCGCCGCTGACGTTGGACGACGTGACGAGTGGCTTCAATATCGGCACCAACATCAGTCTGGACCCCCGCTTCAACGGCCTGCTGGGCTTCAATCATGCGGAGCTCGAGGCCTTGTTCGGTGCCTTTGACCAGGGGTTCGCCGCCCATCGCCCGGTGGTGGACGAGTGGTACAACCACTATCACTTCCAGGAGGAACGCCTCGAACCGATCGTCAACAGCGATATGGCGCTCTATTATCTCCAATCCCTGGTCGGCATCGGTAGACCGCCGCGTGAGCTGATCGACCACAATGTGCGCATCGACTACGGCAAGCTGCGTCACCTGGTGCAGATCGACCGTCGCTTGAACGGCAACTTCGGCCGGCTGCGCGAGATCATCGAGACCGGCGAGCAGATTGGCCAGATCCAGACCAGCTTCCCGGTCGAGGGGCTGCTGCGACAGGAGAACTTCGTCTCGCTGCTCTATTACCTTGGTCTGCTCAGCTTCGCCGGGGAGCGCGAGGGCGCACCATTGCTACGCATTCCCAATCGCACCGTCAGGCAGCTCATGTACGGCTATCTGCGTGACGCCTACCGCGACGCAGAGGTCTTCAAGCCCAGCACCTGGGACATCGCCGAACGATTGCGGGGCATGGCCTATCGTGGCGAGTGGGAGCCCTTCTTCGACTATCTCGCCAAGCGGATCGCCGAGCAGGCAAGCGTGCGCGACTATCTCCAGGGCGAGAAGATGATTCAAGGCTTCCTTCTCGCCTGGCTCAACCTCACCCCCTATTTCCGCGTCTGGAGCGAAGCCGAACAAGGCGGTGGCTTCGTGGATCTCTACCTGGCGCCCTTCTATTTTCGCTACCCCGATATGCGCCATGCCTATCTCATCGAGCTCAAGTACCTCAAACGCGGCGAAGACAGCCCCGAGCGGCGCCTCGCGCTCCTGGCAGAGGGGCGCAGGCAAGTGCGTCGGTACGCCGGCGATGCACGTATCCGCGAGACCCTGGGCGAGGCACGGCTGCACGCGCTGGTGCTGATCTACAGTGGCTGGGAGCTGGTCCATCGTGAAGCCGCCGAGCAATGATCGGCCAGGGACTCGACTGGACTACACGGATGGCGGTTTCCGCCTGGGCCGCGGAATGTTTGCAGGGTCCCATCGCGTACCCTCCAGTCTGACATGATGGCTAGGCGGAATCGCCATCGGCATCCCTGACTTCCAAGGGCGGCCTGACCAGGGCCTGAACCCGCAGGTGCAGCGCGGCCTTGGACAGGAGATGGGCACTCACGGGTGCGGTAATGAAGAGGAAGAGGGTCACCAGGATCTCATGCAGGCTAATACCCGATCCTTGCGTGCTGAAATGGATCAGGGAGGCGATCAGCAGACTGCCGACGCCCAAGGTGGTGGCCTTGGTCGGGCCGTGCAGGCGGGTGTAGAAGTCGCGCATCCGTGCGAGACCGAGCGAGCCGATGAAGGTGAAGAGGGCGCCGAGCAGGATCAGCAGCGAGAGGAGTGATTCGAGCATCATGGGTCTATTCGATGATATCGCCGCGCAATAGATACTTGCAGAGCGCCACCGTGCCGACGAAGCCCATCATGGCGATGAGGATGGCCGCCTCGAAATAGAGCGCGGTGTTCAGATGGATCCCCAGCAGGACCAGCATGGCGATGGCGTTGACGTAGAGGGTATCGAGCGCCAGGATCCGGTCCGGCTTGTCCGGTCCCCGCAGCAGACGCCAAAGGGTCAGGGCGAGGGCGGCCGAGACCAGCCCGAAGGCGACGATCACCGCGATATTCAGCATGGCTCGAAGATCTCCAGCAGGGGCGCCTCGTAACGGCGTTGGATGGTGTCGATCAGGGCGCCTGGATTGCGAACGTCGATCCCGTGCACCACCAGGCTGCGGCGATCCGGGCTGAGCCAAGCGGAGACCGTCCCCGGGGTCAGCGAGATGGTATTGGCCAACAGACTGATCCCGAGCTCGGATTGCAGCTTGAGCGGCACCACCACGAAACCCGGCACCACGCGTCTCGGCCCGCGCAGGATGAGCAGCGCCACGGTCACATTGGCCACCAGGATGTCGTAGAGCAGCACGATCATGAATCGCGCCAAGGTCAGCGGCCGGTGAATATGGACGGTCTCGGGCCAGAAGCGGCGCGTGAAGATGGGAATCGCCCAGCCCAACAACAGACCAAGCACCAGATGGCCAGGCGTCAGGCGATTCGCAAGGAGCAACCAGATCAGGGCCAGGGTCAGGGTCAGGATGGGATGCGGCAGAAGCCAGCGTTTCATGGCGTCCCCCCCGCGGCCGTGGGATGGAGCACGGCCTGGACATAGGCCCCAGGGTGCAGGACTTGATCGGCCGTCGCCGCGGCGAAGCCGACCAGGGGTCCGGCCCAGATCAGCAAGGCCAAACAGAGTGCCAGCAGGCCGGCGACCGGGATCAGGGCAGCGACCGATGGGGGCGCGGCCTCGAGTGGGCCGGCGGCGCGCAGAAACAGGAGGCTGCCGGATCGGGCCAGGGCGACCAGACCCAAGAGGCCGGTCACCAGGACCAGACCAAGCACCCAAGGCCAAGCGGGATCCGCGAGTGCGGCGCGCAACACCAGAAACTTGCCGAGGAATCCCGACAAGGGGGGTAACCCCACGACCAGAAGGGCCGTGATGAAGAAGAATCCCCCGACGACTCCCGCCGAACCGATCGGCGGGCCGGGATCCAGGCGGTCCTGCCGCGCCCCGCGGGCCTGGGCGATGATGTCCGCCAGGAGGAAGAAGGCCGCAGTCGCAAAGCTGGTGTTGGCCAGATAATAGAGTCCGGCCCCGATCCCGGCCTGGCTTCCCAGCCCGAAGGCGATGAGCAGAAGACCGATCGAGACCACCACCAGGTAGGCGACCTGACGGCGCAGTTCGACGGCCGCCAGGACCCCCAGCGAACCCATCAGCAGAGTGACCAAGGCCAGCGGCAGCAGCCAGTCGTCATAGAGCCCCCCCAGGGTCCCCGCCTCTGGCCCGAAGATCAGGGTCCCGACCCGCAGCAGGCAATAGGCCCCGACCTTGGTCATGATGGCGAAGAGCGCCGCGACCGGCGCGGAGGTGGCCGCATAGGCCGCCGGCAGCCAGAGATGGAGCGGGATGAGAGCGGCCTTGAGGGCGAAGACGCCGAATAGCAGCAGTCCGGCGGCGCGGACCGGACCCAGATCCTCGGGCGGTGTCGCCGCCACCTTGACCGCCAGGTCCGCCATGTTCAGAGTGCCCAGCACCCCGTAGAGTGTGCCCGCCGCAAAGAGAAAGAGCGTCGAGCCCGCCAGGTTCAGCACCACGAAATGCAGTCCGGCGCGCACGCGCTGAGCCCCTCCGCCGTGCACCATGAGCCCGTAGGAGGCGAGTAGCAGGATCTCGAAGAAGACGAAGAGGTTGAAGAGATCGCCGGTGAGAAAGGCGCCATTGAGGCCGAACAACTGGAGCTGGAACATGGGATGGAAGTGGCGACTACCCCGATCGGTCCCGCGCACCGCATAGAGCAGCGCAAAGCAGGCCAACAGTGCCGTGATCAGCAGCATCCAGACCGCCAGGCGATCCGCGACCAACAGGATTCCATAGGGTGCCGGCCAGTTCCCGAGCCGATAGGTCAAGATATCGCCCGTCCCCACGGCGACCAGCAACATGGCAGCGAGTACCACCTGAGCCGCGACCACGGTCAGGTTCAGCCAGCGGCGGACCTCCAGCGAGAGGACCCGGCGCGAAAGCAGCAGAAGCGTCCCGGCCAGGAGCGGCAGGAGCACGGGGGCGATGATCAGATGGCTCAAGAGACCTCTCCCCCCTCCGACCGGCCATCGACCTGATCATTGCCCAGCTCGGCCCGCGCCTTGAGCGAGAGCATGATGACGAAGGCGGTCATGGCGAAGCTGATGACGATCGCGGTCAGCACGAGCGCCTGCGGGAGTGGGTCGGCGTAGCCGCTCGCCTGCTCCTGAATGATGGGAGGAACCCCGATCGCGAGTCGCCCGCTGCTGAAGAGGAAGAGGTTCACGGCGTAGGTGAGGAGTGTCAGCCCCAGCACCACTGGAAAGGTCCGCCCGCGCAGCATCAGATAGACGCCGCACGCCGTGAGGACGCCGACGATGGCACTCATCAAGGCCTCCATGTCAGCCGCCCTCCTGCTTTGGCGTCATGCTTGGGTCATGTGCCGCATGGTGCATCAGCCCGAGATGGATGAGGATCTGCAGGGTTGCGCCCACCACGACCAGATAGACCCCCAGGTCGAAGGCCATCGCCGAGGCCAGCTCGAAGTCGCCGACCAACGGCCAATGGACGTGGGTGAAGGCCGAGGTGAGGAAAGGGTAGCCGAAGGCCAGGCTCGCCGACCCTGCAATCGCACCGATCAAGAGACCCGCCGCGATGACGGGATGCATATTGTTCGACAGACGTTCATGGGTCCAGGCCACGCCGTTGGTCAGGTACTGCAGGATGAGCGCGACTGCCGTGATGAGACCGGCGACGAAGCCCCCACCGGGCTGGTTGTGTCCGCGCAGCAGGATGAAGACGGAGACCAGCAAGGCCAGCGGCAGCAAGAGGCGCGCCAGCGCCGCCATGATGCTCGGGTGCATGTCCCAATTCCAAGGGCGTCCGTCGGCATTGCGATCCAGACCAGGCAGCCGGAGATCCTTGAGCATGGCATAGATGCCGAGCCCCGCCAGCGCCAGGACCGAGATCTCGCCCAGAGTGTCGTAGCCGCGGAAATCGACCAGGATGACATTGACCACATTGGAACCGCCGCCGCCCGGCACGCTGTTGGCCAAGAAGAAGTCCGAGATGGAGTCCACTGGTCGGGTGAGGACCGCCCAAGCCAGGGCCGCCGCACCACCGCCCGCCAGTATCGCGACGCCCGCATCCCGGACCTGCCGCACCCGGCTGGACTCTGGAGGCGAGCGCTGCGGAAGGAAGTAGAGCGCGAGCAACAATAGAACCACGGTGACGATCTCCACCGTGAGCTGGGTGAGTGCCAGATCGGGTGCGGAGAACTTCACGAAGATCAGCGACACCAGCAGACCCACCGCGCCGATCACCACCAAGGCGGTGAAGCGGCGCCGATGCAGCAGCAGGGTCGCCAGGGCGACCGCGATCAGACCCAGGGTGACCAGGAGACTGACGCCATCGATCGGCAGCAGGTCGCGCGGGCCGGTCAGGGGCGAGCCGGAACCGAAGAAGCCGCTGACCCCCAAGACCAGCACGGAGAGGACGAAGATCAGCAGCATCCGCTGCAATGAGCCCGTATCGAGGCGCGCGGTAAGGGCACCGGCGAAGGCCCAGACCCGCCCCAGCTTCCAATCGAAGAGCACCCTGGCATCCAGGCGCCCTTCGAATCTCGCCGCGAGCGCGAACAGCGGGCGGCGCGCGGCATAGACGAGTAGACCACTGCAGAGCGCGACCAGACTCATCACGAAGGGGGTATTGAAGCCATGCCAAATGGCGAGGTTATGGACCGGTGGCGGCGCCTGCAGCACCCCCGAGACCCCCACCTTCAGCAGCGGTTCCACCGTCAGGGCCGGCAGCATCCCCACCAGCAAACAGACCGCAACCAGGATCTCCACCGGGACCTTCATCCAGAAAGGGGGCTCGTGGGGACGGCGCGGCAGACCGACCGGCTCGCCGTTGAAGAAGACGTCGTGGATGAACCGCAGCGAGTAGGCGACTGCCAACATGCTGGCCACCACCACCACGGCGGGCATGAGCCAGCCCCAATGCTGGTGATCGAAGAAGCTGGCCGTCTCGGCGAAGAACATCTCCTTGGAGAGGAAGCCGTTGAACAGAGGCACCCCGGCCATCGAGGCGGCAGCCACCATGGCCAGGGTCCCGGTCCAGGGCATGTACTTCCACAATCCATTGATCCGCCGCATGTCGCGGGTGCCGGACTCGTGATCGATGATGCCCGCGGCCATGAAGAGCGAGGCCTTGAAGGTCCCATGGTTGATGATGTGAAAGACCCCGGCGACCGCGGCCAGTGGCGTGCCGAGCCCGAACAGGAGGGTAATGAGTCCCAGATGGCTGATGGTGGAATAGGCGAGCAGCCCCTTGAGGTCATGCTGGAAGAGCGCGAGCCAGGCCCCGATCAGGAGGGTGGCGAGCCCAGTGCCGATGACGAGCCAGGTCCACTCCGTGGTCCCGGACAAGACCGGAAAGAGACGTGCCAGGAGGAAGACCCCGGCCTTGACCAGGGTCGCCGAATGCAGATAGGCGGACACCGGCGTCGGTGCGGCCATCGCCTGGGGCAGCCAGAAATGGAAGGGGAACTGGGCCGACTTGGTGAAGGCCCCGAGGAGGACCAGCACCAGCATGGGCGTGTAGAGCGGATGCGCACGGATCGCGTCACCGGAGGCCAGGATCACCGACAGCTCGTAGCTGCCGGCGATCTCGCCGAGGAGCAGGAAGCCGCCGAGCAGGGCCAATCCCCCGAGGCCCGTGACGGTGAGAGCCATGCGTGCGCCGTTGCGGGCGTCCAGCTGGTGTCCCCAGTAGCTGATCAGGAGGAAGGACGAGAGGCTCGTCAGTTCCCAGAAGATGAGCATGAGAATGAGATTCTCCGCCAGCACGATACCCAGCATGGACCCCATGAAGAGCAGTAGATAGGCGTAGAAGCGGCCCAGACAATCGCGCTCGGCGAGGTAATAGCGGGCGTAGAGGATGACCAGCAGACCGATCCCCAGGATCATGAGGGCGAAGAGCAGTCCCAGACCATCGAGACGGAAGGCCAAGTCGAGGCCGACCTCCGGGATCCAGGACCAGCGCTGCAAGACGAGCTCACGGAAGAAGGGTGCCGCCGCGCTCGGCAGCAGCGCGAGCAGCGCCAATAGGGTCACGCCGCCTGCGACCCAGGCCGACCAGAGACGCCCGAATCGGGAGACCCAGCCGGTCAGACCGGCCCCAAGGAAGGGAATGAGCACGACGACGAAGAGGTTCATGCCGGAACTGCTGGTTATGACTTCAGTGCTGGATCCAATGGCAGGCGCAAGGATACCACTGGTGGCTCGGATCGCCATTGGTAATGGATTCGCCCGGGTCGTCGGTCAAGGTAGGGATACGCGGTCATCGAGTGCGGTCTGGCCACCAGGACCGGGGCGAAGGTCGCGGACGTCACCTGAGCCAGTCTGGACTTTCTGCGTCGTCACGGGACGACGGACCCCTATCCCGAGGCGCCCAAGATTCTGGTCGAGGTGCTCTTCCGAGTCCAGGAGGTCGGTGGCCGCCTTCCCGCGTGGGCTCTTGGGTGCCGAATGGGGATGCTGGGGTTCGTTCCTCACCCCAGCCTACGGTTCTGAATGAGCGGGCAAGAAAACGCTCGATTCGGAACGCTTGAGCCGGTTCGGTCCGAGCGGCGTAGGCTGGGGTGAACGAGAGTGAACCCCAGCATGGTCGGCGACCGCCTTCCCGCGTGGGCTCTTGGGTGGCGAATGGGGATGCTGGGGTTCGTCCCTCACCCCAGCCTACGGTCCTCTCGGCGCTCGTCGGCCCCGCGGGATCGATCGAAGGGGCACTTGCGGGTGTCGGACTTGGAACATAGAACGATAATTTTAAAGATCTTTCTTCGATTCCAGAGCCCCTGTTGCGATCTGGGTGACACTCGGTGTCACAGACACGCGACAGACTGGACGGCGAGGACCAAGCCGAGACCACCAAGCCCCGAGGCCGGTCGTTTGGCTCGCAAACCCCCTGTATCTAAAAAGTTTATTCTGGTCAGCAGCAAACTGGGACGGGCATTGCGCCGGTTCAGCCGGGAGCGACTCGCCTGCCAAGGCCCCACAGGAGTGACATTCACCGAGACGCCTCGTCAGACGCCAAACGGGCGAA
>JANQGF010000415.1 GCA_028277465.1 Chromatiaceae bacterium | reverse complement strand
CTTGCCGCTTGCCGCTTGCCGCTTGCCGCTTGCCGCTTGCCGCTTGCCGCTTGCCGCTTGCCGCTTGCCGCTTGCCGCTTGCCCTAGTCCCATTCAGGACTGGCGCGTCTGGTATCCGCAATGAGTGCCTTGAGGTATACACCAGATATTGAAGTAACCGAGGCGCGACTCCGGGCGGCGATCGACAACAATGAGTTGAAGCTGCTCTACCAGCCCAAGCTGGCGTTACGTGGCGAAGGTATGGATGAGCTGGAAGGGGTGGAGGCCCTGGTTCGGTGGGACGATCCGCTGAACGGTCTGCGCTCCCCGATGGATTTCATCCCCTTGGCGGAGAAGACGGGGCTCATCATCCCGCTCAGCTTCTACGTGCTTCGCCACGCCGTCACCCAGACGAGGCTCTGGCACGAACAGGGCCTGCCCTTGACGGTTTCGGTGAACCTGCCGGCGATAATGGTCAACGATCTTAGTTTGCCGGACCAAGTTGCAGCCATCTTGAACGACGCCGGCCTCCCCAGCGACAAGCTGATACTGGAGATCACAGAAACCGGTGCCATGGTGGATTTTGCGACCACCATCGAGAGCCTGACGCGATTGCGGGTGAAGGGTATCGGCCTGTCCATCGACGACTTCGGGACCGGCTATTCGTCACTCGTGGAGTTGTACCGCATGCCCTTCAGCGAGCTGAAGGTCGACCGCTCTTTCGTCATGGAATGCGACCAGGCCGCGGAGGCCCGCACCATCGTGGAGGCCATCGTCCAACTCGCGCACAAGATGGAGCTGACGGTATGCGCGGAGGGGGTCGAGAGCAAGTCGGTCTTGGATCTGCTGCGCTCGCTGGGTTGCCAGAAGGTCCAGGGCTTTTTCATTAGCAGACCCATTCATGCCGCCGAGGTAACGGAGTTCGCCCGCAGGTTCTCGGCCAAGTCCCGAGGCTAGTGCAGCACCGATCCAGGTTAGAAACCCTCCGATTCAGTCAGTGACGCACTCCGCGATCCGTCAATAGAAAATTGCTGCTGCACTCGTGCAGCAGCTGTTCTGTTGTGATAGGTCGCCTCGCATCGAGAGGACGAAATGAAGGTATGGGATCGCCTGAAGAAGGGGCTACCACCTGCCACTCTGCTGCTCGTGGTCATCATGACGGGTATCGCGGTGACAGTGGCCGCCGTTGCCATCCTCGTCCTCTACCTCACTGCCCTGAAGGAGGACCGCGCCCGGCTGATGGTGACGGCCCAGAGCCAGGCACGGCTCATCGAGGCGGTGGCCCGTCACGATCAGCGCTTCTGGCAACCCGACATCGAGGCCGCCATCGAGGCCACACTCTCCCAGATCCGCGACGCTCACTCACGCTACGCGGGCTTCGGTGTCACCGGCGAGTTCACATTGGCCCGCTGCAACCGCGACCGGATCGAGTTCCTGCTGAGCCACCGGCACGACGGTGTCTACGACCCCAAGGCGGTGCCGCGGTCTTCTGGCCTCGCCCAGCCGATGCAGCGGGCCCTCGCGGGCGAGTCCGGAACCATGATCGGTTTGGATTACCGGGGCGTGAGGGTGCTGGCCGCCTACGAGCCCATCCAGATGCTGGAGATGGGTATCGTCGCCAAGATCGACCTGGTCGAGATCCAGGCGCCCTTCTTGTTTGCCGCTTACATCGTGCTCGCCATCACCGCCGTGCTGGTCGTTGCAGGGACGGCCTTGTTCGCCCGTATTGCCAACCCCATCGTACACAAGCTCAGGGAGAGCGAAGAGCGTTTCCAGCTTGCGGCGAGCGGGAGCGGGACCGGGGTGATCGACTGGCCGGATGTGACACGGAATGATTGCTGGCTGTCCGAGGACTTCTACAGGCTCCTCGGGTATCGCCCTGGCGAGTTTCCGCCCAGTATGGAGAGCCTGTGGGCCATGGTGCACCCAGAGGATGTACAAGCCGTGCGCTCAGCCCTGCAGGCACACCTGGAGCAGGGCGAGCCCTTCGACGTCGAGCTCCGGGTGCGCGACCGGTCAGGTGCCTACCGGTGGTTTCGCCTCAGCGGCCGGGCCCGTCGTGATCGTGCCGGCAGACCTGAGCGCATGACAGGCATCGCGCATGAGGTCACGGCCCGGAAGCATGCCGAGTTGGCGCTGATCGAGAAAGAACGCTCTGTGTCGACCCTCATCGATAACCTCCCCGGAGTCGCCTACCGGTGTGCCAATGACCGCGACTACTCCATGTACTTTCTGAGCGATCGGATCCAAGAGCTCAGCGGTTACCCGAGCGAGGCCTTCGTCTCGGGAAAGGTCTCCTTCGGCCGCTCGCTCGTGCACCTCGAGGACCAGGAACAGGTGTGGAGTGAGATCCAGACGGCCGTCGGCGAGGACCGTCCCTATGTCCTGGAATACCGCATCGTCACCGCCGACGGAAGCGAGAAATGGCTCTGGGAGCAGGGCCGCCCGGTCCTCGCTGCGCCCGAGGCCGAGGCTGAGATCGTGCTCGAGGGTTATCTCACGGATATCACCTCCCAGAAGAACGCCCGGCAGGAGCTGCTGCGGCTGAACCGCTTTCTGCGCACCGTCCTCGAATGCAATCAGGTCCTGGTCCGGGCAGAGGAGGAGGTGGAGCTGGCGGAGAGCGTCTGCCGGATCATCGTGGAGCAGGGCGGGTACCGCATGGCCTGGGTGGGTTATCCAGAAGTGGACGCCGAGCAGACGATTGCTCATCTGGCGTCCTTCGGCGCGACCGGGGTTGATCTGGATAGGGTGCAAGCGTGCCGAGAGAAGGACGCGTTTGGCCGTGGTCCCGCCAGCACCGCGATGCGTACCGGCCAACCCGTGGTGGTGGACGACATGGAGACCGACTCGGATGACTACTCTCGGTGTCTGAGCGCCCGAGAGCTCGGCTGCCGGTCCGGCGTCTCGGTACCCCTCATGCATGCCGGCAAGACACTAGGGGTACTCACGATCAATGCCGCCCCACCCGACGCATTTCGCCAGTCGGACGTTCGCCTCCTCTCGGAGCTCGCAGATGACCTGGCCTTCGGGATCGCCGCGCTGCGCGGACTGGAGCAGGAGCGGCTCGCCAGGCAAGCACTGCAAGAGAGTGAGAAGCGGCTGCGTACCATCATCGGACACGAGGCCGATGCGGTCTTGGTGGTGGATGGTGGCGGCCTGATCCGGTTCGCCAATCCTGCGGCCGAGACCCTCTTCGGCCGCTCGCGTGATGCGCTCGTGGGGACACTCTTCGCCGTGCTTGTCAGCGATGAAGGCGGCGCGGGGACCGAGGTGCGGCGTCCGGACGGATCTGGCTCGTTCGTCGAGCTGCGTTCCATCGCCATCGAGTGGGAGGGACGACCGGCGGAGGTGGTCTCCTTGCCCGATGTCACGGAACGACATCGCACGGAACGAGAGCTGCGGAGGTTCTCGCACGCGGTGGAGCAGAGCCCCGCATCCGTGATCATCACCGACCTCGACGGGAACATCTCGTACGTGAACGAGACCTTTGTCCGCGTCACGGGATACGACAGCGAGGAGGCCGTGGGACAGAACCCTCGGTTTCTGAAGTCGGGCCGGACGCCATCGGCGGAACACACACGGCTATGGAAGACCATCACTGCCGGGGGAACCTGGCGCGGTGAGTTCTGCAACAAGAAGAAGAACGGTGATCTGTTCTGGGAGTCGGCGACGATCTCGCCGATCTACTCGGCCGATGGCAAGGTCATCAATTACGTCGGTATCAAAGAGGATATCACCGAGCTGAAAGGGACCCAGCGGCAATTGCAGCAGGCCCAGAAGATGGAGGCAGTGGGGCAACTCACTGGCGGTATTGCGCACGACTTCAACAACCTGCTTGGCGTGGTGCTGGGAAATCTCCAACTGGCGGAGAGGTCCTTGGGGGATCTGCCTGGCGGCGCAGGAGACGGGATCGCAAGACGTCTGCGCGCTGCCGTCGATGCGGTGCTGCGCGGAGCCGATCTCACGCGGCGGCTCCTCGCCTTTTCCCGCCGCCAAGTGCTCCAGCCCCAGGTGATCGATGTCAATGAGCTGGTGCAGGGTATGCTGGAGATGCTTGACCGCGCCCTGGGCGAGACCATCGAGGTCCAGGTCAGCCGTGGCGAACAGCTCTGGTCCGTGTCTCTGGATCCTGGTCAGACCGAGAATGCGCTCCTCAATCTCGCCTTGAACGCCCGCGATGCCATGCCCGAGGGCGGTCGTTTGACCATCGAGACCCTGAATGTCGAGTTGGACGAGGTCTATACGCGTTGCCATCAGTACGTGAACCCTGGCGAGTACGTTCTGCTGGCGGTCAGCGATACGGGGGCGGGAATGTCTCCCGAGGTTCAAGCCCATGCGTTCGAGCCTTTCTTCACCACCAAGGAGGACGGCAAAGGAACGGGCTTGGGGCTGAGCATGGTCTATGGTTTCGTCAAGCAGTCCAATGGACACGTGAACATCTATAGCGAGCCCGGCACCGGGACCATGGTGAAGCTGTATTTCCCCCGCGTTCAGGGCGAAGCTAACAGTTTGCGAAACCCAACCGATGAGGGCGGGGCTCCAGGCGGCAACGAAACGCTGCTTCTGGTGGAGGATGACGCGGCCTTGCGCGAGACCACGGCCGCTTTTCTCGAACGGCTCGGCTACCGCGTACTGGAGGCCGATTCTGGCCCCGCCGCTCTGGATGTGATGGAGGCAGAGCCGGATGTGGCGCTCTTGTTCACCGACGTGGTGATGCCCGGGGGCATGAATGGGGCGGAGGTGGCCCGCCGCGCACGGGAGCGTCAACCGGAGCTGCGTGTGCTCTTCACCTCGGGTTACTCCCGGAATGCCCTTTCCCTGGAGATTCTGAGCCAGCTCGAGGGCGAGGTCATTGGCAAGCCCTACCTCGCGGACGTGCTAGCACGCCGTGTCCGGCAGTTGCTGGACGAGGCCCCCCGCGGAGGCGATACGGAATTGCGATGATCGCGCGATGCAGTGACTGCCAAGTTCATCAGGGTGAAGGACCGAGGGCCTTTGTGTCGTCTCGTCCACTACCGGTAAGCGATCACAGAGCGGGTTCGCCGAGCTGGTCGCCTGACACCTATCGCATCGGAGGCCACAGATCATTTAGAGGTGCTGTCTTTTCCGGCTGTCATGGGCTACGATTTCTCTGTGGATGATCTGGGGGTGAAACCAGTTTACCTGTTTCATAACGGAAAGCGGCTATCTGTCGTCCCAGTCAGCGAAGCCATGAACAAGCGGAACGCCCTAATGGAACCTATGAATCGGGCCTTGAGTCCCAAGCGCTTGTTGGTCGTGGACGATGATCCTGCCATGTGTGAGGTCATCCTGGAGGTGGCAGAAGATCTGGGGTTTCGTGTTGCCACCGTCAGCGAGACGAGTGCCTTCGAATCGGCCTACCGAGACCACGAGCCCCAACTGCTGGTGCTGGATCTGAATATGCCAGGGACCGATGGTATCCAGCTGTTGCGTTTTCTCGCCGACCGTCACAGCCACGCCGCCGTCCTACTCATCAGTGGCCTGGATCGGCGCACCCTGGCGAGCGCGGAGCGGCTAGGCAAGACCCGAGGCCTGAAGATGCTCGGTACCTTGCAGAAACCCATTCAGATTCCTGTGCTCGAAGAGGCCCTCTCCACCGTCGTGGCGGGTGCTTAGGAACGATTCAGAAACAAGTGGTGCAACTTGAGCCGCCCTTGTTGGGCACGCTCCGCTTTGCCCAACCTACGGTGTGTAGGTTGTTTCTGAAT
>JANQGF010000380.1 GCA_028277465.1 Chromatiaceae bacterium | reverse complement strand
GAGCGCCACCAAGAGCATAGCCGGGCGATGTGACTGGTGGTGCGACACCGAAGGCGGGCGTCAAGACAAGTCAGATGGTATGAACATTGACAGAAATCGTCTTAGTAATGATTCAGAAACAACCTACACACCGTAGGTTGGGCAAAGCGGAGCGTGCCCAACAAGGCGGCTCAAGGGCGGCTCAAGTTGCACCACTTGTTTCTGAATCGTTCCTTAATCCAACGTCTGGGGGTAAACACCGCCTGGCGAGCGCACAAGTGTGAAATCGTGCTATTCCGAAAGCTGTCATGCGGAATCTCGCGGTGAATCCACCTTCTCCCAGATTGGTGACACCCCGAAGCCATTTATCACCAATTTTGTCGAACCTGCTGTCGTCTCGAGAAAGTCGAGACAGACCCCCTACCGCCATGGCAAAGTCGCGCCATGAACGCCTCGGCCCGTCCCCTCCGGGCCCGTATCCGTCTGGATGCGGTCCGCCACAACTATCGTTACGCCAAACGACTGGCCCCCGCGGCGCGCGCGCTCGCCGTGATCAAGGCCAACGGCTATGGTCATGGTGCGGTCGCGCTGGCGCGGGCCTTGGCGGACGAGGCCGATGGTTTTGCGGTGACCTCTGTCGAGGAGGCGCTGGAGTTGCGCGAATCCGGCATTCGCAAGCCCATCCTCTTGCTGGAGGGCGTCTTCGCCCCGGGCGAGATCCACTTGGCGGACCGCACCAACCTGGCCATGGTGATCCATTCCCGCGCCCAGCTCGATTGGGTTGTGGCCGCCCGTCCGGAGCGCCCGTTGGAGTGCTGGATCAAGGTGGACTCGGGCATGCACCGGATCGGATTGGCGCCTGAGGACTTCGCCGCGGCCTATGGGGTGCTGGGCCGCTGTCCGCATGTCGCGCGTCTCCTCGCCATGACCCATTTCGCACGTGCCGACGAGCCCGCGCACCCCTATACCGAGCACCAGATCCAGGTCTTCGAGCGCGCGCTCGAGGGCATCCAGATCCGCCGCAGCCTCGCCAATTCGGCCGCCATCCTGGCCTTTCCGCAGGCCCATGGCGATTGGACGCGACCCGGTCTCATGCTCTATGGGGCCTCACCCCTTGCGGAGGTCTCCTCGCGAACATCGGCCTTGCGGCCGGCGATGACGCTCGAGTCGGCACTCATCTCGGTACGGGACTTGCGGGCCGGCGATCCGATCGGCTATGGCGGGCGCTTCGTCTGTGACCGTCCGATGCGAGTCGGTGTGGCCGCCATCGGTTACGCGGATGGCTACCCCCGTCATGCGCGCGACGGCACCCCGGTCGCCGTCAATGGACGCCGAGCACGAATCATTGGAAGGGTCTCGATGGACATGATCACACTGGACCTGACCGACATGGAGGAGGCCCGTCTCGGGGATCCGGTCGAGCTCTGGGGTGAGACCATCCCGGCCGAAGAGGTCGCCCGGTCCAGCGACACCATCGTCTACCAGCTCTTCACCGGCGTCAGCCGCCGCGTCCCCCTGCTCTATCAAGACGCCGGATGAGCCAGGGATTTCCCCTGGCCCTTCACTCCTCTACCGACTGGATGGCACGGCATCGCAATTCCAGTCAGAACGCCGCATCTCATGACAGGACGCGGTTCAATGGAAGTGATGCACGAATCGGAGGTTCATCCGTGATCCCTCGGGCCGATTCTCGGCGCTCGTCTCCCAGTAGGCATTGAAGAATAGATGGTCATGCCGCGAGAAGTGATAGACGAGCCCGGGACCGATGCCAAAGACTTGCTCCTTGCTGTCCGACTGACGACGGCCATCGACCTTGCTCTCGGTGATCTGCTTCAGGTAATAGCTATTGATGCCGATGCGCAGTCGATTGGGCAGCACCTCGTAGGCGCCCGCGAGGTTGAAATGGATGGCCTGCCCGGCCTGAGAGTCGTCAGCGCCCAGCGGCGCAAAGGGATCCTGGTTCTCGGCGTTCCAGAGGTAGTGCAGACGCCACGAGAGGGTCCATTTCGGCGCCAGGAAGGCGGTCGCAGCCCAATAGGGACTGAATGAGAAGACATTACTACCCGGATTGAGCGCATGATCCTCGTCGTAGGCACCGGTCGGGAAGATGAGCTGGAACTCGACCCTCTGCACGAACTTGGGTCCGTCAGGACCCATGATGGGATCCCACTGGAGAAAGGGCCCGAGCAGCAAGTCACCGAGATTGGCACTGTTGGCCGAGAGCGCGAAGTTGTCTTCTGGATCCAGATCGAAGCCTGCATAGGGCAGCATGAGATTCATGCCCCATTTGCCCCCGAAGAGGAGGACTTGATCGGATTGGAAGAGGACCTGGGTCAAGCCGATGTTGGCGTCTACCTGGGCCTTCTGCAGCCCACCGGGGGTTGGCAAGCGCAGATCCTCGCCGTCCGCATCCTTGAGCCGGCCGTTTCGATAGAGCTGAACATATTGCTGGACGTACCACCCCGGACCCGACGGCGGGGTACCATCGAGAAAACTCGTGAAGCCGAGATTGACGGCCGGCAGATCATAGGCGGCTACCAATGGAGCCGCCGTCAATCCCAAGACAAGGGCCATTGCCCTGAGTCCGCGTTTTCGCATCGTCGCGCCTGCAATGTCGTGGAGCCAAGAACGGGCGCAACATTAACATAGTCGTCATGGGGGAACCCATCGCCTCGGAAATGACATGCTTGACGGGGATCAGCTTAGCCGCGGAAGAAGATGGGTGCTGCACGAGTGGTCTGGCGAGCGGATTCGCTGGAACAGGATGCGGCATCAGGGCGAAACCGTTCTACGCCTAATTGACTGACCGTAGAACAAGTTACCCTCGATTCTGAACATTTGTAAGCGTCCGGCGAACTACAGGGCTTGACGGGATTCTGGCAGGCGGGTCGGGATTGGGGCGAGGTCTTGCGGGCTGAGGTTCATCGGCAGCAGGGCG
>JANQGF010000372.1 GCA_028277465.1 Chromatiaceae bacterium | reverse complement strand
AACTCTTTGATTGAACGACCTGACGCCGTCCCAATGCAGGGTCCGATGCGGGGTACGGGATCGATGAGCGCTTCCGAGTCTAGCTCCAATTCAATGGCGAGTGTCGCCGACTAGTGCATCGTTGCCTCGTTGCGTGTCTAGTCTTGGGCGAATGCTGCTGCGAGACCCAGGCACCGCGATAGCCCGTAATGCGACATTGGCGGGCACCGATCCGACCCTAGGCCGACGACCGCTCTGGGTCGGATCGGGAACACCTGCAGTCGTGGGCAGCCGAGCGTCCTTGCGGCAGGAGCTTCGCGCCCGCCCCTTCCGATCAGGCCGCGTGGCCATAGACTACGGGATAACGCGCGGATATGGATGACGGGCAATGGAGAACACAGAAACCTATCGGCTTGCTGAGCGCAAGGGCCGGTGGCTAACCGGCTCGCTGCGGGAGTTTCGCGGCGACCGTCTACGCTTCCTCAGCGCGACCACCCGGCTCGCACCCATCGTCCGGTTTCACCTTGGCGCCCGGCGGGTCTATCTGATCTCCCATCCGGATCTGATCCGCGACCTACTCGTGACCGAGCATCGGCATTTGGCAAGGGACCCCCTCGCACGCGAAATCCTTGGAAAGACCCTGGGCATGGGGTTGCTGACCAGCGATGGCGACTACTGGAAGCGCCAGCGCCGCATGATTGCACCTGCAACAGGTCCGTGGCTATGCGGACATCATGGCGGCACACGCTGGCGCTGCCACCGAGGCTTGGCGCGATGGACAGGAGGCGGACGTGGAGCAGGAGATGGACCGTCTCACGCTGTCGATTGTCACCGCGGCCTTGTTCAAGCTGGACAGCTCCGCTCACGCCGAAACGGTGGGGGAGACGCTGCCCGCCCTGCAGGAGATCGCAACGCGCCAGTTCGATCGCCTGATCCAGGTGCCAGAATGGATCCCGACCCGAGAGAACCGCCGGCAACGCGATCTCTCGGCCAAGCTCCGTGGGATCGTCATGGCGGAGCTGCTCAAGCGCCGCGCAGCCGACGCGGAGGGTAACGACCTGCTCACCATGATGGTTCAGGCGAGCGACGCGGAAACCGGCGAGGGCATGACGGACGCAGAGATCTGCGACGAGGTCGTCACCCTGTATTTGGCCGGTCACGAGACTACGGCTCTGACCCTGACCTATTGTTGGTATCAGATGGCGCGGCAACCGGCGATCGAGGCGCGCTTCCACGACGAGATCGACCGGGTCCTGGCCGGGCGCGCACCGAGGTTCGAAGACCTGGAGCGACTGCCCTACACCCGGATGGTCTTCAAGGAGGCGTTGCGGCTTTACCCGCCGGCCTATTTCATGGTGCGTGCCGTGGCGGAGCCGTTCGAGATGGGCGGCCACCGCATACCGGCGGGCAGTGTCCTGATGACGAGCCAATTCGGGATGCACCGGCACCCAGACCTGTGGGACGACCCGGAGCGCTTCGACCCGGAGCGTTTCGCCGACGATGCCGAGCGCGGCTGGCATAAGTTCAAGTATTTCCCATTCGGGGGCGGCCCACGCATCTGTATCGGGAATCAGTTCGCGCTGGTCGAAGGACCGCTCATCTTGGCGAGCATAGGACAGCGGTACCGTTTCGAGCTCCTTCAGCCGGACCAGCAAGTCGAGCTGGAGCCCCAGATCACGCTCGGTCCGAAGGGAGGCCTGCCGTTGCGCCTGCGACAGCGCTCCACGGGAGCGGGCGCGTCCACGGAATGATGCACGGCCAGCAATCCTGAAACTCATGGCCATTCAGGCGGCGCAGCGAGCCAGTCAACGCGTTATCCATGTGTCGGACGATCGCTCTGGGTCTGGGTTCCCGACTCTAATTCGGCGTCTAGGGAGTTGCTACGGCACCCCGATGGCCGGGGTGGGCCATCAAGAGACATGACTTTCTGGGCTACGACCGGCAGCAGTATCCAACGAACCGGACACCTAGCGAAGCTTCGCCTCAGACCGACGAGCCATGAGGAGTGCTGCATTGCAACAACTTGACTCATCTGCCAAGGTTTTGGGAGCAGCCGGCAAGGCTGCGAATCTAGGAGGGTGGAAGTCCCTCTACCGTCAGTTGCCCGAAACGGACGGTTAGTATATCCCCTGCTCGGCGAGGTA
>JANQGF010000290.1 GCA_028277465.1 Chromatiaceae bacterium | reverse complement strand
CGTAGGCTGGGGTGAACGAGAGTGAACCCCAGCATGGTCGGCGGCCACCCTCCCGCGTGGCCTCTTCGGCGCCGAACGGAGATGCTGGGGTTCGTCCCTCACCCCAGCCTACGATTCATCCCTCGCCCCAACCGGTCGATCTCTCGGGTAAGTTCTTTCCAGGAAATCGCCTTAGTGCAAGCGCCGCGTCTTGCACTGGGCCCCGCGCTGGCGCGGGCTCAGGTCTGGAACCGCCCCACCAGTGTTTGGAGCTCGACCGCGAGCCGAGCCAACTCGCCACTTGCGTGTGCGATATGACCCGAGGCTTGGGTGGCGTGCGTGGTCCCTTCGTTGATGCGCGCGACGTTGCGATCGACCTCCTCGGTCACCGCGGACTGCTCTTCGGAGGCGCTGGCGATCTGGGCGTTCATGTCACTGATGGTACCGACCGCGGTGGTGATGGCTTGAAAAGACTCCGCGGTCCGAGCGGTCTGGGTGACGCCCTCGCGCGCCTTGAGCCGCCCGCGTTCCATGGCCTCGACCGCGCTGCCCGCGCCGGTCTGCAACCGCTCGATCATCGCCTGGACATCTGTGGTCGAGGCGCGGGTGCGCGAGGCCAGCGTGCGCACCTCGTCGGCCACCACCGCGAAGCCGCGGCCGTGCTCGCCCGCACGGGCCGCCTCGATGGCGGCATTGAGCGCGAGCAGATTGGTCTGCTCGGCGATGCCGCGAATGACGTCCAGCACCTTTCCGATCTCGTCGCTATCGGTAGAGAGCCGAGCGATCACCGCGGTGGTCTCTTCGACCTCATGGGCGAGGGCCTCCATGGTCGCCGTCGTCTCCTGGACCACCTGGGTCCCCGACTCGGTCGCTTGGTCGGTGTCCCGGGCCGCACGTGCGGCCTGCGCGGCATTGGTGGCCACCTCGTTCACCGTGGCGGTCATCTCGTTCATCGCCGTCGCCACCTGCTCCACTTCCGCTTGTTGGCGATTCACCTGTTCGCGGGTGTCGGAACTGGTCGCAGACAGCTCATCGGCCGCCGCAGACAATTGCGCCGTGGCGCCTGCCACCTGTCTGACCAGATCCTGGATCCGTTCCACGAATCCGTTGAAGGCCGCGGCGAGCTGGGCGATCTCATCCTGCCCCCGGGCGTCGAGCCTTTGAGTCAAATCGCCGTCTCCCTGGGAGATGGCGAGCAGGCGCTCCGTGGTCGCCCGAACTGGCCGGACGACCGCTCGGGTGATCAGCATGCCCAATGCCACGGCCAGAAGGATGGCGAACGCCGCGCCTGCGAGCATGCCCCAGTTCGCGCGCTGTGTCGTGCGCGCCGAGGCTTGAGTCAGGGCCGTCTGCTCCTGTTGCAGCGTCTCTTCGGTCTCTGCGAGCAGGCCCCTTAGGGTCCCCAGATGGGTCAGGGTCTCGTTGCGATAGGTCTCCAGCGCCTCTGCGTGCTCACCCTGTTCCAGGGCGGTGAGGATTCGCCGGGCGGATTGGTGCAGGGCGTAATGCGGTGCCTCGATCGCATCGAAGGCGCGGCGGAACTCAGGGGGTGCCATCTCGTAGCCCTCGCTCGCCCCGAAGTCGAGATACCAGCGACCCAGACCGCACGCGGTCGGGTCGAGCTCCCCCTTGAAGGGGTCTTCCAGCAGAAGCGTCAGGGCAAGCTCGTTCACCCAATCCAAGTGGTCGACCTCTTTCTGGACCTGGAAGTTGGTCTGTTCGAAGCTCTGGATCAGCGTGTCGCGTGCTTTGATCATGCGTTCGAGGCCATCCCAACCGATCAGGGTGATGAGCAGCATGAGGGTGAGAATGAAGGTGAAGGCCAAGCCGATCTTGCGGCCGAGGGTCAATGAGATACGAATCGTTTTCATGCTCTAAGATTGCTATCAATTTTCCTGCCCGCCACCGATGCGGAGACGCTTCTTTGGTGTCGGAACCCCGTCGGAGTCTGAGCTTGGGCAGAGCGCTTGTCCATCTGGCGCCGCGCGAAATGCGAAATGCGTGGGCCAACCTGGTCTGTCAAGAGCGAGGGCGCACCGAACCAAGCGCAGGGAGGTCGTCGGCGCCGCCGATGCAGCGCGAGACGGTCTGCCTGCTCGACTTGCCGAGTCCGCCGATGGTGGGGTCATTGGGGTCGAATCTGAAGATCTGCGTCCGTGTCACCAGGCTGCCCATGGCGGATCAGGCCGGCGACGAGCAGATACCGCATCACCAAACGGACACCGGATCGTCATAGGCCGTCAATCCACCAGCCTTAACATCCTCGCCGCGTCCCTGATTCCCGGGTCGGTCGTCGCTCGATCGCACCCGGCAGGTGGCGCATCGAAGGGGTTCTCGCCTTCGATTCTCCACTTCGCGATGGCTTCGCTGGCCGCCCAGTCTGCCTGAGCGGACGCGTCGGCCGACGCCAGCGCGCGCCACCGATGGAAGCGAGCTTCCGTCGACTCGTAGGTCACAGTCCGAAATAAGGGCGGAGAGAATCACTATGCAGAAGCACGCGATGGGATTGTTCCTGGGCGGCATGCTGGTCGCCGGCGTGGCCGGTAGCGGCCAGGCCACTGGGGTCTTGGATGACGCGCGACCGACCGCGCAAGAGCTGCGCGAAGGCATCCAGGGCAAGGCCTTCGAACGAATCGCGACCCTCGGGAACTACTTGAACCGCGACCCGGCCGACCTCGGCGAGGAAACGGTCTCCGAGATCGTCGCCGCCACCAAGAATGGCAGGATGCTCGTGTATACGGATGGCCCGGGCGAGAGCATCGGTTTCGTCGACCTCTCCGACCCCCGTCAGCCCACACCCGCGGGCAGGGTCGAGCTGGGTGGTGAGCCGACCTCGGTGGACGTGCTGGGCAACCGGCTCGCTCTGGTCGCCGTCAATACCAGTGCCGATTTCATCAATACCAGCGGCAAGCTGGTGGTGGTCGATATCGCCAACAAGGGCATCCTGGGCGAGGTCGATCTGGGTGGTCAACCGGACTCGATCAAGATCAGCCCGAACGGCAAGTTCGTCGCGGTCGCGATCGAGAACGAACGCGACGAGGACATCGTGGTCGACGGGGTCGAAGGGGGGCTGCCGCAGCTACCGGCCGGCTATCTCGCCATCGTGGATATCAAGGGCAGGAACCCGGCCAACTGGAAGCGCCGCGACGTCGACCTCACGGGGCTTGCCGCCTACGGTGGCGAGGACCCGGAGCCCGAGTTCGTGGATATCAACGACGCCAATCGGGCCGTGGTGACCTTGCAGGAGAACAACCACCTGGCGGTGGTCGATCTGGTCACTGGGCAGGTGGTCGATGAGTTCGACGCCGGTGAAGTCACGCTGAACGGCGTCGACGCGACGGAAGACGGCGTGATCGCCCTCACCGAGACCCTCACCGATGTCCCGCGCGAGCCGGACGCGGTGACCTGGCTGCCCAGAGGCGGCAAAGGCTACTCCATTGCGACCGCGAACGAGGGTGACCTCTTCGGTGGCAGCCGGGGCTTCAGCCTGTTCGACCGCAAGGGCAAAGTCCTCTTCGACAGCGGGACCTCGATCGAGGAGATCGCCGTTCAGCACGGACACTACCCGGAGGATCGCTCCGAGAACAAGGGCAATGAGCCGGAGGCGATCGAGTACGGACGCTTCGGCCGCGACCATTACCTCTTCGTGGGCAGTGAGCGTGGCAGCTTCGTGGCCGTCTATAAGGTCAAAGGTAAGCGGCCGCGCTTCCAGCAGCTTCTACCCGCTCCGCTCGGCCCCGAGGGGCTCCTCGCCATTCCCTCGCGCAATCTGCTCATCGTCTCCGGGGAGAAGGATGATCCCAGCTTCGGTGTGCGCAGCAGCATCATGATCTACCGGCTCCGGAACGATAAGCCGAGCTACCCCCAGATCCTGTCAGACGACCTTGGTGGGACCCCCATCCCCTGGTCGGCACTGTCCGGCATGGTCGGTGTCCCGGGCCAGCCGAACGCGCTCCTTGCGGTCTGGGATTCCTTCTACAGCGAGAGCCGGATCTTCCACCTCGACGTCTCCGCCAAGCCGGCCATGATCACCGACGCCTTGACCCTCGAGGGCGGGTCTGGCGACTACGACCCCGAGGGGATTGCGGTCGCGCCTGACGGCAGCTACTGGATCGCCAGCGAGGGCAATGCCGACGACTCGCGCGAGAATCGCCTCCTCCAGGTCAACCCCAAGAATGGGAAGGTCTTGCAGGAGGTCCGTCTCCCGAGACGAATCATCGATTGTCGCCAGGCGTCGGCGAATCGGGGCACGCTGGGCGCGGGCTTCGAGGGCGTCGCCGTGTGGCCCGTTGGCAGGGGTTATAAGCTCATCGTCGCGCAACAGCGTGGCTGGGACTACACTACGGCGAGGTGCGAGGACCTGGACGACGATGCCGGTGGACTCAATGCCCTGGGCCAGCCCAACTGGACCCGTCTCTGGATCTATGACCCGGTGAGGCGGACCTGGAGCCATTTCGCCTGGGAACTGGCACCCCTACCGGTGAATGCGAGCTGGGTCGGCCTGTCCGAGATCACGCGAGCCCCGGACGGATCCTTCATCTTGATCGAGCGCGACAACCGGACCGGCGACTTCGCCGAGCTCAAGACCTTGGTCAAGGTGCCCTTGCTGGGCGCCTCCGCCGATGGCGTCGTAAGACAGAATGAGAAGACGATCTTCGATCTCATTCCCTCGCTCGAGGCCACCAAGGGTTGGATCACCGATAAGCCCGAGGGCACCGCGATCACCAGCGACGGGAGTCTCTTCGTCGTGACCGACAACGACGGTGTCGACGACTGGTCCGGGGAGACCTGGTTCCTCGACCTGGGTCGCTACCAACGTCTCTTCCGTTGACAGGAGCGGATCTCGGCGGGGCAAGGAGGCCCTTCTGCTTCGACGCTCGAGCGGGGAGAATAGTCAAGGTGGGGTTGTTGGAGGTTTGGGAGGGCCTCATTTGCTCCTCCGACCGCGGCTCGAGATCGAAGAGAGATGATGCGGATACCCAGTTCGCTGATCTTAAACACCTATTCGTTCCCACTCGAGCAGCAGTGGGAGAGACACCCGCGGGCCGCCAACCCTGTCTCGCAGAGTGGGCATGCGCCTTTGGGTGAGCGGGTGGTCTTGGATATCGAGCAGGCCGAGCGACTCTATGTATTTCAAGGATCCCCGGACCATCTGGGCAGGAAGACCCAAGACCCACAGGTCCAGCGCGCCCTGGAGGCCTATCGAGACGTTCAGCTGAATCAGGAGCGCGAATACATCCGCACCCTGGTGGGCCTGGACCTTTACGCTTGACCCCGGGATTCGAGGCGATCCTCAGTACCGGACCCGTAAGATCCGCAGATCCGGTCCTTTAGGCTCGAAGAGCAGCTCGATCACCCCGGCGTTGGTCACGAGGTTGGAATGGGTGTCGAGATAGACGACCTGAAAGGCGGCGATCGCGGCACAGCGCCTCGCCTTGCCGACCGGTTGTATATGGAGTCGGTCGAAGGTGATCCGACGCGCGGAGGTCTGAGCGAACCACTCGGCATAGGTCTGGCGGATACTGAACCAGCTTGCCAGATCATTCTCCTGAGCGGCCGGACTGTAGAGGGCCATGAATGGGTCCAGGGCACCCGCCTCGTAGGTCTCCTGGAAGCGGGTCAGTAGCTCGAGAACAGGTCGGCAGTCCGCCTGTGCCGGCTCGGGCTCCGCAATGGCGGGCTGGGCCAGGGTCGAGCGGCTGACCTGGAGTGGCGGGTGGGGCTGAGTCGGTGGCTCGGGTGGACTCGGCGGGGTGGTGGACTGGATCTTCATCCCAGATTCCAGCGGGAAGGTCCATTCCGGGCTCGGCTGGGGCGTCCGATTCAATGGGGTTTGAGTAGTTTGTGCTCTGGTCGCGTCGGGTTTCTGCTCCCGGGGGACATCGCTGGAGGGGTCAGCCCCTTTCGATGCCGGGGTGATAGCCGCCAGGGGAGCGACATTCGCACCTGAGGACTCATCCGGTCGAGTCTCGGTCGGGGCGCTGGGTCGGGTGTCGTCGCTCGCTCGAGCGGTCGGAGCCAGGGGCGCGGCATCGGCTTGATCCGAAACGTCATCAACGGCGGCAGTCTCGAGCTCTCCGGTCGACTGGTCCAGGTTCACTTCGCCCTTCTCTTTCCGCTCAGCCTGGGCCAGGATGTCCGTGTCCGTGTCCGTGTCCGTGTCCGTGTCCGTGTCCGTGTCCGGCTCGCTATCCATCTCGACCAATTGGGTCTCGGTCTCTGTCGGATTCGCCGCGCTTATCTCGAGCCGAACTGGTTCCCCGGGCTCCCTTGCGTCCTGCTCCGCGACTGGAGTGTCGATGGGGTGCCGAGTCGGACGCTCGTCGAAACCAACCAGGACGACCGTCGTCACTCCGATCGCTAGGAGCGCGGCGGCGATCGGCTTCCGGAAGGGGCGGGTGGTCTCCAGCGTCGAGCCCAACCAGGCCCGCGATCCTTGAGCGGCCGAGCGCAAGGGCGAGGCCCGAGGCCCCTGCCTGGTCGCGGGTCGGCCGTGACCTTTAGGGCCGGTCGCCGGCGAGGCGCTCCTCTTCTTGTTCAGACCCCGTCGGTAGGTGTCGAAGGCGCGGTTGATCTGTTCGCTGCGCTGGGTGGCCCAGCTGGTCCGTGTCGCATGGCGATCCGGATGATAGACCTGAATCAGCCGTCGGTAACGCCGCTTGGCGAGGCTTGGATCGGTGTTCGCGGCCAGACCGAGGGTGCGCGGCGACGGCCGGTCGGACGCGGTGAAGAGCAGTCGATCGAGCAGGCCATAGGCGCGCGAGGAGGCGTGTCGCCGGCTCATTCCGGCGCGGCGGATGGCCGCATCGAGATTGGCCGCGCGGGGGTTGTCCGGGTTGCTCAGCCAGAGTAGGAGCGTGTCCAGGTGCTGCTCCAGGCTCGTCGTCGGTCGGCCGGTCGAGAGCGATCTGGCCACCTCTTGGGTCCAGCGCGGGATCATCAGCCTTTTCCGGGGTTGGTTCGGATGCGCTCTCGTTACTTCAGTGCCTTCAGGCGGCTCGCGTACTCGAGCGCTTGCCTCTGGTCGCCACGCTCCCGGTGGCCCGCGACCAGTGCGGTCAGGATATCCCGGTCGCTTGGGTGCCGCTCATGGGCCGCCGCTAGGATGGCAAGCGATTGTTCAAGGTCGCCAGTATGTTGCACGGCCAGGGCATAGACATAAGCATAGCGCGCTTGGTCCGGTGCGAGCCGAGCGGCCCGTGCCAGTGATTCGACCGCCGTCCGCACCTCCTGGTTGCGGATCAGCAGGAGCCCCAATGCATGATGCAGGCTGGCGTCCTCTGGCAGGGTCTCGAGCCCTGCACGCAGTATTTCCGCACCCTCCGGGTCCCGTCCGAGCGAGCGATAGAGATCGGCCAGATTCACATAGACGGGTCCGAACCGCGGATCGAGCCGCAAGGCGGTCCGGTAGGACTGCTCTGCCGCCCGTGGTTTGTCCAGGGCCAGCTCGATCAGCCCGATGTTGAGGTGCGATTCCGGGCGCTCGGCGTTGGCGAGCTGCGACCGGCGGTATTCATCCAATGCCGCCTCCAGGGCCCTTCTCTTGGTTGCGGGCAGAGGGAGGCGTGCCAGCGGGGCCAGGGTCGAGGCGGCGGCGGTCCGCACCGCCAGCACCGGATCCCGGAGCAGCGGGAAGCCGTGCTCGAGTCGGGTCTGCGGGTCCGCCGTCTCCAGGTACTCGACCGCGGCCGCGCGCACCAGTGGTTGCGTGGCCTTCAATAGACGTTGAACGGTCAGCAGATAGGTCGGATCGGGGAATCGAACCAAGAGATCCAGTGCCGTCGCGCGCGCGATCGCCGGTTGGCTGGCGTCGGCCGCGAGCGCCAAGAGTGCATCTCCGGCGCCGGGCGCCCGGCGCCGGCCGGCCTCCAGCGACTCGCCGAAATGCCGGCCCTTGGTCGCCGGTTCCCCGTACCAGGCCTCGACCACCTCGACGGCCCACTCGGTCGTCTTGTCGGCGTGGCAATCTTGACACGCATTGGGCGTGCCGATCTCGAGCGTGAGGTCGGGTCGCGGGACCCGTAGGCTGTGGTCCGCCCGCTCGTCGATCACCATGAATGGACGCTGCGGCATATGGCAGCCCGTGCAGCTCGCGCCCTCCGATCCCGGCGCGTGATGGTGGTGGGTCTGGCTGTCGTATCGACCTGACTCGTGGCATCGGGCGCAGACCAGATTGCCCGGGGCCTCGAGGGTCAGGCGGTGGGGGTCGTGACAATCCGTGCAGGTGACGCCCTGGGCATACATGCGGCTCTGGATGAAGGAGCCATAGACATAGACCTCGTCCTTGATCTGGCCGTCGGCGTGGTAGAGATGGGTGTCGAGCAGCGCGAGTCGGTGCGTGTCGCCGAGCGGTCGACCGTGCCGATAGTCCTCGCTGAGCAGCCCGCGGCGCGCGTGACAGCGGGCGCAGATCTCGATCTGAACCTGGCGAGCGCGTGGCACCGAGCGTTTGGGTCGCCCCGATTCCTCGTCGATCCTCCAGACGCCGCCGTCTCGGTCCGCGAGGTCGACCAGGAGACCCTTGGTGCTGTCCCAGTTCGGCTCGAGCTGTCCCTTTGCCGCACGTGCCTGAGCCAGATGACGGGAAGCCGGGCCATGGCAGGCCTCACAGGCGACATCGATCTCGGACCAGGTGGTGCGAAAGCTGTCGGTCGCGAGGTCGTAGTTCTTCCGCAGGTTGGTCGAATGACACTCGGCGCACTGGTAGTTCCAGTTCTGGTCGCGGCCGGTCCAATGCAGTCGACTGGTGTGATCCACCCGCTCGTTCGGATAGAGGTGGAACCAACGCTGACCACCCTCTGCCGCTGGGCGACTGTCCCAGGCGATGCCCAGGCTCTGTAGACGCCCCCCGGGAAAGGCGACGAGATATTGCTGCAGGGGCCACCAGCCAAAGGTGTAGCGGATCCTGTAGTCTCGGAGTTCCCCGTCGGGGCCGTCCGTGCGGACGAAATAGTCCCCCTGCCTGCGGAAGAAGCGCGAGGTGACGCCCTGGACACTCAGCTCGACATCGCCGAAGTCACCGAGAACGCTCGCCCCGGTCGCCTCCTCCATCGCCCGATCATGATGGGAGCCGCGCCACTGCTCCCACTCGGTCGGGTGACAGTCGGCACAGACCTGGCTGCCGACATAGGTCGCTGGCGGTTGGGCCTC
>JANQGF010000277.1 GCA_028277465.1 Chromatiaceae bacterium | reverse complement strand
CCTCACTGCCCGGATCGCCCGTCGTGTCGGACGACCCTTGTTGGCCTGTGACCCGGAGAGGGGCCTCGACCAGGATTCCATGCTGGCCTGGCTGCTGGATCATCGGATTCGAGTGCTCAATTGTGCGGGCCCACGCGAGTCCGCTGCACCCGGCATTCAGGTCCAGGCATTCGAGTCTCTGTCCGCCCTGTTCGCCGTGTGGAGCGCGCGCTGGAGGATGTCTTAGGCGATTTCTGTCGACTCTCAGACCAGATTTCCGATGGTCCCGTCGGGTTACAAGAAATCCAGCGTGGGATAGCGTTGCTGCCACGCGCCGCTGCTGCCCCACCAGCCGCGCGCCAGGGTCGTGTAGAGCTGCCGATAATCGACACGATACTGAAGATCGCCCCGCCGCAGGTCCGAGAGGCTGGGTTGCTCGCCGTAGAGCCCCCCCTTGACCCGACCACCCAGCACGAAGTGCGGCGCGGCCGCGCCGTGGTCGGTGCCTCTGGCCGCATTCTCCGCGACCCGCCGGCCGAACTCGGAGTAGCTCATGATGACGACCTCATCCCACAGACCGGCCGCGAGCAGCACCTGCCGAAACGCCGCCAGCGCCTCGGCCAATTGGGCCAGCAGCCGGTCGTGCCGCGCACGTTGCTGGTTGTGCGTGTCGAAGCTTCCGATCCTGACCTGGAAGACGGGGATCTTCATCCCCGCCAAGAGCATGCGGGCAACCTGTTTCAGTTGCTGGCCCAGGGGACTCTTGGGTAGGTCCAGCGCGGCGTCGTCGAATCCAGCCAGATACTGCTTGAGCTCCGACCCCGTTTGGCGGAGCTGGCGGCGCACGGCGAGGATATGTGCCAGCGCCTCGCGATCCGCGGAGAGGGTGTCCGATACCTCGAGACGGGCCGCCTCGCGGACCACCTGCTCCGGTGTCTTGAGCGATATGACCTGAAGCCCTCCTCCCCGCACCGGACCATCCGCGTTTCCCAGGACGACCGCATCCGGTAGGTCCTCGGTCCCGCGCGCCGAGGCCGGCATCCAACGGGACACCCAACCCTCGTTCAAGACCTCATGGCTATCCGAGCCGGTCTCCCAGATATCGATCGAGCGGAAATGGGACCGATTCGGTTCCTCATAGCCCACGCCCAGTACCAGGGCCAGCTGCCGGTCCTGCCAGATCGGCCAGAGTGGCTCCAGGGCCGGGTTGAGCCCCAGGTGCTCGTCGAGCGACAAGACTTGTTCCCGGGCCACCGCCAGGTTGGGTCTTAGCCGGTAGTAGGCCGGATCCGCGTAGGGGATCAAGGTATTCAATCCATCGTTCCCGCCCTTGAGCTCGACCAGCACCAGCGAGCCGAACGGCCGCGCGATGGCGGGCGGCGACGTGGCCCCGGCCGCGAACCTCGACAGCCAGCCGGCTCCCGCCGTCACGGCCAGACTCTGCAGTAACTGCCGGCGCCTCATGAGGTCATGCCCTCCTCACTTGAGTTCGTAACGCGGATCGAGAATGGCCGCGATCAGACGCCGACGCACGCCCGACTCCTCGACCCTTGACTGGGCTGCGCTTCCGGACAGGGGCCAGAGCAGGCGGAGCATGACCGAGGTGTCCAGGTCGCTCCAGGACCGCCCGGCGAGCGCGCTCTCGTCCTCCAGGTCCCGGACGACCCCGCGCAGAAAGCGCTCGCGTCCAATCAAGCGGTTCGCGTCGATCCACTCGAGGTAGCCTGGCCACCCCTTGACATCCGGTGGATCCAAGACATCCTGGCCCAATCGCCGTCCCGTGGAGATGAGTTGCTTATCCGGCGGTAGCGGCAGGTCGAAACGGTAGAGCGTGCCGACGATCAGCTCCACCGGGGACTTGATCAGGCTGCCGCGGTTCTCAGCCGACCAGAAGGCGTCGCTCATGAGCAACTCGCGAAGCAGTGGCCGGACTTCGTAACCGGACTCCCGGAACAGGCCCGACAGCCGTCCGACCTCGGCTGGGTCGGGCTGTGGCGAGACGAACTCGCGCCAGAGCTTCTCGACGACGAGTTCCGCCGTTCGCGGGTGTTCCAGCAGGATGCTGACGACAGCGTCGGCCCCCCATGGCCCCGAACGTCCAAGCAGGGTCTTGTCGCCCGCGTCGTGGCGGCGGGACTGGAGTCGGGCGTCACCACTGGCCGGATCCAGCGTCCAACCGGTGAGCGCTCGCGCTGCCGCAACCACATCGGCCTCGGTGTAATGACCTTCGCCCAGGGTGAAGAGCTCGAGCAGCTCGCGGGCGAAGTTCTCGTTCGGCTGACGTTTATGGTTGCGGCGGCCATCCAGGTAGATCAGCATGGCTGGATCGGTCACGATCGCCCGCAACAGCTCCCGGTAGCTCCCCAGTGCATGCCGGCGCAGCAAGGCGTTCTGGCGCCACATCAGCTGAGGCGACCGCACAGCGCGCAACTGACTCGTGAAGTGGTTGTGCCAGAAGAGCGTCATCCGCTCGGTCAGAGGCCTGTCGCTGGTGAGCATCGCGCGATACCACCAGGCCTTGAGCTCCATCCATTGATCCCGGCGTCGCTGACGGTACGAGGTCTTCCAGGCACGCCGTTCGGCGTCGGGCAGGGTCTTGAGCCATCGCCGATCCGGAAACGGCCGCTGTTCTGCCCACTCGGGCGCAGGCTGTTCGGTGGTCGGTGGCATCAATTGGCGCGCCACGGCCTCGCTTCGAGTCAGTGGCCGGAAGATCGAGAGGTCTGCGGGCCGCACCCCGAATCCAGTGCGGTCGAGCAAATGACGTGTATCCTCCAGATCCAGACCCTGGGCCGGGGCCGCTACGAGCGTGACGGCCAGGATCAACCAAGCGGCCAGAGAAGGGATGCGCCAGACGGGGCGAATGCGGCGTCTTCTCACAAAATGCCCTTCCTGTTATCTAGGATTTGCAGAACCGTTTCTCATCTCTAAGATGATTGCCGCATATGAAACTGCGGATCGAGCGGCCTCTCTCTCGGCTAATCATCGACCCTGATCGCGCAACTTTCAAACCCGACCCGATGAATACAGGGCCTACGCACCCTCTATATGCAGGGTTTCATCGAGCGACAGTGTGTCCTCCAGGATCGCGACGAGATCGTCCAGTTGGCGGCCATCATGACCGACGTGGACCACTTCAAGGCAGTCAACGACGACCATGGTCACATGGCGGGCGATGAGGTGCTGAAACAGGTTGCTCAGATCCTGCAAAGGTGCTCCCGCAAGACGGTTGAGACCAGCGCCGGTCAGGGCTTCGGCAAGTCTGGCGGCGCTGGAATCGCGGCCGGGTTCGGCAATCCGGGCAGGGCCGAAGCCCCTGGGGCGATTCCAAGGGCGTCGCGGACATAGGCAGGGAAATCGGGGTTGCGCCATCCGCTTGGCGCCAACTTCTCCTCCGATACCGACATCCGGGTGACATGGTCCAGGACGGCTGCCTGCTGGCGTGGCGTGAAACCCTTGATTTGCTTTGTCATCTTCGGATCGGCGTTCTTGCGCCGACCGCTCCTGATGGCGTCGAACTGACGCATCAGATAGGGATAGTGCTGCCCGACGATCCCAGGAATACGCTCCTCCGCGTTCCCCGCCCCGTCCTCGCCGTGGCACTTGACGCAGTGCTCGACATAGAGCCGCCCTCCGAGCTCCAGGTCGACGCCCGCGCCCTTCCCGTTATGGGCCGTCATGGGCAGTTCCGAGACATAGGCAGCCACGTCCACGACGTTCTGCGGCCCGCCCAATATCCTCGGCACCGAGAAGGGGTACATGAGTGGATTGTCCCGATTCCGCGCTCGGATGTCCGCCAGTTGCTTGATGATGACGCTCTGCAGCTGGCCGGCGATCTGCGGGTAGGTCCCATCGGCCGTTCCCCAACCCTCGGGCCGGTGACAGACGGCGCAGGCGAGATAGACCCGGCGACCGTTCTCCAGGTCCGGTGTCAACGCCACTATCTGCTCGTACTCCGAATCGGCGATCTCAGCGGCTTCATCGGCGATCGTGGGGGAGACCAGAGCACCACAGATCGTGACTAGAACAAGACGCACAAGGGCCAGACGAGACATGAAGACCTCCAGGGACTGGAACAGGGAAGACCGCCGGGGGCTCGATTTCCGCCGTGGGACCAGCATGCGCCATGCCCGGCGGTCTTGGCGGATTATAGAGAGTCATCCTCCGGGAGTTGCGACACCTTCAACGGAAGCCGAGGACGCGGAACGCCTGAGGCAGATGATTGTTCAGGGTGATGTTGACTGGATTCAAGGGCGAGGCGCGTCGGTCGGTGCGTCCCCTGGTCGCCCAACCGGTCCCGAGTCATCCACCGATGATCCACATCTCAAACACAGTCTATCAGGGGGTTCTTAACAATATGTTGTGGTTGACGGATCAAGAACGACGTATATATTGATTCCAAGCTTGGGTCCAAGGATGCTGCCCACTGCATATTGCTTTCAGTCACCGCCAGCACCAGCCGTGAGGAGGAGTCATGTCCGCCACCCGTCCGTCGTCGCCGCAACAGGCCCAGACAGGAATCGTCACCCCCGATCAGCCGGTGGTCTCCCCCGGTGCGACGGTCGTCGAGATCGCCGCTCACGTACCAGGCCGGTTTCAGGTCATCCGGCGCAATGGCAAGGTCACCAGCTTCGACCCCAACAAGATCATGGTCGCCATGACCAAGGCCTTCCTCGCCGTCGAAGGCGGCTCCGCGGCGGCCTCCAGCCGCGTCCACGAGAAGGTGCAGATGCTGACTGACCAGGTGGTCGCCGCCTTGACCCGGCGCCTGCCCAGCGGTGGTAGCCTGCATATCGAGGATATTCAGGATCAGGTGGAGCTGGCACTGATGCGAGCCGGCGAACACAAGGTGGCGCGTGACTATGTGCTCTATCGGGAGGCCCACGCCCGCGAGCGGGCCGCCAAGGCGGCCTTCGGCTCGGATCTGGAGGACCAGCGCCCGATCAGCGTCACCCTCGGAGATGGTACTACCCGCCCCTTGGACAAGGAGCGCATGATGCGTCTGGTGGACGAGGCCTGCCGCGATCTCGACGGGGTCGACCCCCAAGCGATCCTCGACGACACCCAGCGCAACCTCTTCGAGGGTGTGCGCGAGACCGACGTGAGCCAGGCGCTGGTGATGTCCGCCCGTGCACTCATCGAGCGCGAGCCGGAATACGGTCGGGTCGCCGCCCGGCTCTTGTTGGACATCCTGCGCCGCGAGGCACTCGGCTTCCTTGGCCTCGCGGGCGGGGTCGAGACCCAGGCCGACCTAGCGGAGCGCTACGGCGACTATTTCAGCGCCTACATCAAGCGTGCCGGCGACCTGGAGCACCTGGACCCTCAGCTGAGTCGCTACGATCTGCAGCGTCTCGGTGCGGCCATCGAGCCCGAGCGCGACCTCCAGTTCAATTATCTGGGGTTGCAGACACTCTATGATCGCTACTTCATCCACACGACCGAGGGCGTCCGCTTGGAGCTGCCGCAGGCCTTCTTCATGCGTGTGGCCATGGGCCTGGCGATCAACGAGATCGACCGCGAGGAGCGTGCGATCGAATTCTACGAGCTGCTCTCCAGCTTCGACTTCATGAGCTCCACTCCCACCCTCTTCAACTCCGGCACGCCGCGACCGCAGCTCAGCTCCTGCTATCTGACGACGGTCCCGGACGATCTGGAGGGTATCTACAACGCCATCAAGGACAATGCGATGCTGTCCAAGTTCGCCGGCGGGCTTGGCAACGACTGGACGCGCGTGCGTGGAATGGGTGCGCACATCAAGGGAACCAACGGCAAGAGTCAGGGCGTGGTGCCTTTTCTCAAGGTGGCGAACGACACGGCGGTCGCCGTGAATCAGGGAGGAAAGCGAAAGGGGGCCGTCTGCGCCTATCTGGAGACCTGGCACATCGACATCGAGGAGTTCCTGGAGCTGCGCAAGAATACCGGTGACGACCGTCGCCGCACCCACGACATGAACACTTCCAACTGGGTGCCGGATCTCTTCATGAAGCGCGTCGCCGAGGAGGGGGATTGGACCCTCTTCTCACCGGACGAGACTCGGGATCTGCACGACCTGACGGGCCCGGCCTTCGAGCGGGCCTATGTGGCCTACGAGTCTCGCGCCGAGCGCGGCGAGATGAAGGTCAGCAAGCGTGTCAAGGCCGTCGATCTCTGGCGCAAGATGCTGGCCATGCTGTTCGAGACGGGCCATCCCTGGATCGCCTTCAAGGATCCCTGCAACCTGCGTTACACCAACCAGCATGCGGGCATCGTGCATTCGAGCAATCTCTGTACCGAAATCACCCTGCACAACAACGATCTGGAGATCGCCGTCTGCAACCTGGGATCGGTCAACCTGGCCAACCATGTCACGGCGCGTGGCCTCGACAGCGAACGGCTCCGCAGGACCGTGCGCACCGCCATGCGGATGCTGGACAATGTCATCGACTACAATTTCTACAATGCCCCCCAGGCGCGCAGCTCCAACCTGCGCCATCGGCCGGTGGGGCTCGGCATCATGGGCTTCCAGGACGCCCTCTACCGGCTGCGCATCCCCTACGCCAGCCCAGAGGCGGTCGAGTTCGCCGATCGGAGCATGGAGCATCTGAGCTATTACGCGATCGAGGCCAGCTGCGAGCTGGCCGAGGAGCGCGGACGCTATCAGAGCTTCGCAGGCTCGCTCTGGAGTCAGGGTGTCCTGCCCATCGACAGCCTCGAGCGCCTGCAGGAAGGGCGCGGCGGTTATCTCCAGATGGACGCCAGCGTGAGCCTCGACTGGAACGGCTTGCGCGAGCGTGTGCGTACGGTCGGCATGCGTAACTCCAACTGCATGGCCATCGCCCCGACCGCCACCATCAGCAACATCGTCGGCGTGGGCCAATCCATCGAGCCGACCTATCAGAACCTCTTCGTCAAGTCCAACCTCTCGGGCGAGTTCACCGTCGTCAACCCCTACCTGGTCGCCGATCTCAAGGAGCGGGGTCTCTGGGATCCGGTCATGGTCAACGACCTCAAGTACTTCGACGGCTCGGTCCAACTGATCGATCGGGTCCCTGATGACCTCAAGCAGCTCTATGCCACCGCCTTCGAGGTCGACCCCCGGTGGTTGGTCGAAGCCGGCAGCCGGCGTCAGAAATGGCTCGACCAGTCCCAGAGCCTCAATCTCTACATGCGCGAACCGAGTGGAAAGAAGCTCGACAACCTCTACAAGCTGGCCTGGGTGCGCGGGTTGAAGACCACCTATTACCTCAGGTCCATGGGTGCGACCCATGTCGAGAAATCCACCATGGCGGACTCCAGCAAGGCCAACCGGCTGAGCGCGGTTGGAGGTGCCTACGGCTCGATGGACAAGGAAAAGTCGAATGGAAAGGGGAATGGATCGGCCGCGCCGAGTGCTTGCTCGATCCTGGACCCGGAGTGTGAGGCCTGTCAGTAGCCCGGGTAGGGCGCAATAGCGATCGCGTATTGCGCCGCATGCTCGCAACCTGTTCTCTTGAGACAAGGCATTCCACTCAAGAGACGCGGTTTAGGCGATTGCCGGAAATGTTCATACCAGATGGCGCCGGATTGAGGCTCGCCTTCAAGGAGCGCCACCAGGCGCATAACCGGGCGATGTGACTGGTGGTGCGACACCGAAGGCGGGCGTCAAGACAAGTCAGATGGGAACATTGACAGAAATCGCCTTAGTGCCCGAACTACTCGGCGACGGCGGCTTCTGCGATGCCTGAGAGCACCTCGCCCAGCCTCGGGATGACAGGACAATGTGGCACGCCGTGCCGATCGCCGATGTAATCCGGTTCGTTGTAAATGGTTCGGCCTGTTGCACCAGATTGCGGCACACTCCTGCTCTGGCAAGTCTCGAGAAGGCTCAGCGTCTCGTAACCTCCCCGTCCTCCCTTCCTAGGGAAGATCTGGTATTTTTCCGCACTGCAGCATTCGACCCAGACCGGGTTGACTGTCGTTTCCGTACCACAGGGGGATCGATGCAAAGCGTTTATATTGCCGGCGCCGGCTCGGGCAGCGGGAAGTCTGTCGTTGTGCTGGGCTTTATGGAGATGTTGTTGGCGACGAATCGCAGGGTCGGCTTCTTCCGACCTTTCGCCCCGAAGGGGGCTGAGCCGGATAACCTCACCGCACTCATCCGCAGCCGTTATGACCTGCCCTTCCCGCCGCAGATGCTCTACGGTTGCAACGTCGAAACGGCTCGCCAGCTCATCGGCAGCGGGCACTATGACGATCTGCTCAAGCTCATCATGAACCGTTTCAAGGTGCTCGAAGAGCGCTGCGATCTGGTCGTCTGCGCGGGTACCGACTACAGCGGTCTGGTGCCCGCCTTGGAGTTCGGCTTCAATGCGGATCTCGCGAACAACTTCGGTTGCAGCTTGGTCGTGGTGGTCAAGGGGTTCGGTCGCAATCCACAGGAGGCATTGGATGCACTCCATATTGCCCATGAGTTGATGCGCAAGCGTGGGGGCGATCTTCTGGCGACCGTGGTCAACGGGGTGGCGCCAGACGCCGTGGAGGGACTCAAGGACCAAGCCCGCGGTTTGCTCACCGAGACCGAGACGGTCTATGTCTTGCCCGAGCAGCCGGCGCTCGGGATGCCGACGGTCGGTGAGATCAGCCAGGGGCTGAACGCCAAGTGCCTTTACGGCGAGGCGGATGCGCTGAATCAGGTCGTCACCAACTACAAGATCGCCGCCATGGAGGTCCCGGACTTCCTGGGTTATGTCGAGGACGGCTGTCTGGTCATCACCCCTGGCGACCGCTCCGATATCATCCTTGCCTGTTTGGCCGCGGACGTCGCCACCTCCTTCCCGCGCGTGGCCGGCCTGCTCCTGACCGGCGGTCAGAGTCCCGCCGAGAACGTCCAGCGGCTGATCGAGGGGCTGCGACGGAAGAAGGTCGCGATCCTACAGGTGCCGACCGATACCTTCACCACGGCGTTGGACGTCAACCGGATCGAGGCCACGATTCTGCCCGGTGACGACCGTAAGATTGCCGCTGCACTGGGTCTCTTCGAGGGCCATGTGGACATGGACGAGTTGCGCGGGCGCATGGTCGTACGGCATTCCGGCAGGATCACGCCCCTGATGTTCGAATACGAGCTGATCCGCCGCGCCAAGTCGTTGCGCCAGCGAATCGTGCTTCCAGAGGGCGCCGATGAGCGCATCCTGCGCGCGGCCGAGATATTGACGCTGCGGAACGTGGCGGATCTGACACTGCTCGGTAACCCGGAGCGGATCCGTCGGCGGATCGGGGAGTTGGGCCTCAAGCTCGACGACATTCGCATTATCCATCCGGTCACCTCGCCCGACCGGGAGCGTTATGCCCGGACCTACTACGAGCTGCGCAAGCACAAGGGGATCTCGGAGCAGATGGCCTACGATGCCTTGGAGGATGTCAGCTATTTCGGCACCCTGATGGTCTATCATGGCGACGCGGACGGCATGGTCTCGGGCGCGACCCATACGACCCAGCACACCATTCGCCCCGCCTTCGAGACCGTCAAGACGAAACCGGGTGTGAAGCTGGTCTCGAGTGTCTTCTTCATGTGTCTACCGGGCCGTGTGTTGGTCTACGGCGACTGCGCCGTGAACCCGAATCCGGACTCGGAGGAGCTGGCCGACATCGCCATCACCTCCGCGGCGACGGCCACCGCCTTCGGGATCAAGCCGTGCGTTGCCATGCTGTCCTATTCGAGCGGCAGTTCCGGGAAGGGGGAGGACGTGGAACGGGTGCGCGACGCGGTGTGCATCGCCCGCGAGCGGCGGCCGGATCTCAAGCTCGAGGGCCCGATCCAGTACGATGCCGCCGTCGATGTCGGGGTCGCCCGTTCCAAGATGCCCGAGAGCGAGGTGGCTGGCCACGCAACCGTGCTCGTCTTTCCGGACCTCAACACTGGCAACAACACCTACAAGGCGGTGCAGCGCAGTGCCGGTGCAGTCGCCATCGGCCCGGTGCTGCAGGGGCTCAACAAGCCGGTGAACGATCTGAGCCGCGGCTGTAGCGTCACCGACATCGTGAATACCGTGGCCATCACGGCTATCCAGGCCCAAGGCGAGCTTCCTCGACCCGAGGGGGCGCCCTCGTGAAGGTGCTGGTCCTCAACTCGGGCAGCTCGTCGATCAAATATCAGCTGTTTCGCACCGCCGATTGGGAGGCGATCGCCTTCGGTCTGGTGGCGAGGATCGGCGAGCCCAAGGGTGAGCTCAAGCTCAATTGGCGCGAGCAAGACGGCCCTCTGCAGTCGCGACAGGATGCCCTGCCGATTCCGACTCACGAGGCGGGAATCGACCATATCGTCGCCGGCCTGCGCACGAGCGGGGCCTTGGCGGGTTTCTCCGAGTTGGCCGCCATCGGTCATCGCGTGGTGCACGGTGGGGAGCATTTCCAGCGGCCTACCATCGTCGATGACCGGGTGGTCGAGGCGATTCGCGAGGTCGTCCCGCTCGCGCCACTGCACAATCCGGGGCACCTCAGCGGCATCGAGGTGGCGCGTCGACTCTTTCCCACAGTGCCCTCGGTGGCCGTGTTCGACACCGCCTTCCATCAGAGCATGCCTCCCACCGCCTACCGTTATGCCATCCCGGAGCATCTCTACACCCAGCACCGAGTCCGCCGCTACGGGTTTCACGGGACCTCGCATCTCTATGTCGCCAAGCGTGCCGCGGCCTTTCTCGGCAAGGAGCTCGCGGGGTGCAATCTCATTACGTTGCACTTGGGAAACGGTGCGAGTGCCACCGCGATTCGCGCGGGGAGGAGCCTCGATACCTCGATGGGACTGACGCCGCTGGAGGGCCTGGTGATGGGTACCCGCTGCGGTGACATCGATCCGGCGCTGCACTTCTTCCTGTCGACGAATCTGGGGTTGGATACGGCCGCGCTCGATGATCTCTTCAATCGGCGCAGTGGGCTGCTCGGGATCTGCGGCGTCAACGACATGCGCGAGATCGAGCGTCTCGCCGCGGCGGGTGATGAACGCGCCAAGCTGGCCATCGGCATCACCACGCATCGATTGAAGAAATACATCGGCGCTTTCTATGCGGAGCTGGGGAAGGTCGACGCGATCGTCTTCACCGGCGGCATCGGCGAGAACTCGGCGGGCATCCGTCGCGGTGCCTGCCAGGGGTTGGAGCGGCTCGGGATTCGGCTGGACGAGGCCGCAAACGCGGCGCGCGGGCAGAGCGGCGAGCGCTGCATCAGCACCACGCAGAGTGAGGTCGGGGTGCTGGTGATACCGACCAACGAAGAGCTGGAGATCGCCCGGCAGGCGCTGGCGGCCGTCGGTCGCTGAGCGGGCCTCGCGTCGAGCATTATCATTGCAAATGCAGGATAATCGCGCTGCTCGACGGCCAGAGAGCGATGACCGCCAACAATCCACTCGAAGGAGGTGACGATGTCCGATTCCAGCGGTTCGCACTGGAAGATCATCGCGTTGATTCTGCTCCCGGCCCTGATTGGGGTGTATCTACTCTATGAGTGGTACGACGAACGGCTCTACGGGCAGCTGGCGGAGAAGGACGCGCGGATCGATCAGTCGCTTCAGCGGTTGCAGGAGGTGGAGTCCGCGCGCATGCAATCGGAAGAGGCCCAAGAGAGCCTCCGCGCGGAGATCGTCGCCTTGAAGCAAGGCCACCAGAGTGAGGTGGTGCGGCTCGGCGAGCAGATCGATGCCCTCTCGCTGGCCAGGTCGGAACTCGAGCAAGAACTGGAGGCGCTGCGCATCGCGCACCAAGATGCGATCGCCGAGGCGCAGAAGAAGACGGCCCAGGTGGAACAAGAGAAAGCGGACCTGGCCGCCGCCTATGCGGAATTGGAGTCACAGTACGAGTCGGCGAAGGAGCTGACCCTGGCGCTTCAGCTGAAACTGGAAAGGGTCAACGCGGCGATCCTCGCCTCGGCCGAAGAACACCAGGCGAAGATCGTGGAGCTCGAGCGTCACCTCAACGAGCGCGTGCACCTGGCCCGGACGACGCCCATGGATGCCGACCTGCTGCGCACGGCGCAGGCGGTCGGTGTCTTGCCCGCGGATACCTCGATCGGTGACATCGAGCAGGCCATGGCCGAGCAGAGCGCGGCGACCAAGTCACAGCTGGAAGCGCTGCAGTCTGAGTATGATGCGGCGCGCGAGCGGCTTGCCGAGCTGGAGGAACAGCTGCAAGCGACCCAGGCCGAGCTCGCTCGGAGTCGTGCAGAGACGGCAGCCGCACTGGAGGCGACCAGCTCGCCGGATGCAAGTCCGAGCGGGCGAGATGAGGCGGGCGTGGATCAGGAGCGGCTTGCGGCCTTGACCCAAGAGCTCGAGACCGAGCGGCAAGTGCGAGCTCAGCTCGAGCAGCAGCACCAAGCCGCGATCGACGCGCTCGATGAGCACCTGGAGGCGACGCAACAGAAGTTGGTCGACGCCGAGGCCGGCTTGGAGCAGGCCCGGGCGGCGAGCGGAAAGGCCGAGCAGGATGCGGCCCAGCAATTGGATACCGCCAACGCGCGCATTCAATCCTTGGTAGCGAGCCTCGACGAGGAGCGCGCCAGGTCGACGGAGACGCAGACCGCGTTGCAAGAAGAGCTGGCTGCGACCCAGTCGAAATTGGCTGTGACCGAGGCTGGACTGGAGGAGTCGCGAGTGAAGGCCGGAGGGGCCGAGCAGGATGCGGCGAAGCGTCTGGAGGCAGCCAATGACCGCGTTCGATCGCTGGAGGCGGACCTGGAGGAGGAACGCACCAAGGCGCAGGAGGAGCTGGCCGCAGCCCAGTCGAAACTGGCGGCGCTCGAGGCCGAGCTGGAGGAGGCGCGAGCGAGGGCTGGAGGGGTCGAGCAGGATGCAGCGAGGCGTCTGGAGGCGGTCAATGACCGCATTCAGTCTTTGGAGGCCAGACTGGAGGCCGAGCGTGCCGAGGCGGCGGAGCAGCTGGTGCAGACCCGTGAAGAGGCCGAGGAGGCAGTCGCCAGTCTGCGAGCCCTCTATGCGGGTTTTGCCGAACTGGGAGGCGCCTACACGGAACGCGGCCTTCTCTTGCGCTTGGCCGAAACCGAGCTGCATTTCCCCGCCGGTGAGGCCAGGCTCCCGGAGGGCGAGCTCGCGAGCCTGGATCGTCTCGCCGACCTGCTCGCCGATCAGCCTCGGCTGACCGTCCGGATCGAGGGTCACACGGACAGTCTCGGGGGCGATGAGCTCAATCTGGCTCTCTCCCAACAGCGTGCCGACGCCGTGAAGGAGGCGTTGATCGCTCGTGGGGTGAGCGCGGAGCGTATGAGCACACAGGGGATCGGCTCTGGCCACCCGATCGGCGACAATGGCACCGCCGGGGGGCGCTCTCAGAACCGTCGGGTCGAGATCTACGTGCTTGAATGATAGGGCCTGCTCGGTCGCCTCGGCGACCGAGATCGGTGGGACGGGGTTTACCGTGGAACAGCACCCCAGCCGCTCGATTTGGTGGGAGCGGCGCCTCGCCGCGACGAGCCTGCAAGCTGCTGCGGCTCTTGTTCCATGCTCCGGGG
>JANQGF010000143.1 GCA_028277465.1 Chromatiaceae bacterium | reverse complement strand
ACGCTCCACTTCCCACAACGGAAGCCTCCACACAAACTCTCTGAACGGCTTGTTAAAGATCCCGCTCGCGCACCAACGCGCCAGCTCAGACCGCCCAGTCTACTCCTACCTCCTAGACTGTCAAGAAAAAAATTGGGTCGAACCACTTGCCCAAGCGATACAGTGCGCACACGACAGATTCGGTCGTTCTGGCACCCGCGGTCGGGGGTCACAGGAGCCCTCGCTCAGCGAATGAAGTTCCCTCGCCATCCCCGATGATGATGTGGTCCAACACCCGTACCTCGATCAGGGCCAGGAGCTCCTTGAGCCGCTGGGTGATCCGCAGGTCCGCCTGACTGGGCTCGGCAACCCCGCTCGGGTGATTGTGGGCAAAGATGACGGCGGCAGCATTGGTCTCCATCACGCGCCGCAGGACCTCGCGCGGATGTACGCTCGCGCCGTCGATGGTCCCGCGAAACAACTCCTCGTAACGGATGACGCGATGACGGTTGTCGAGAAAGAGACAAGCGAAGATCTCTTGCGGCGACCCATAAAGGCGCAATCTGAGATAATCACGCGTGGCCTCCGGGCTAGCCAGTACATCCTGGCCACGCGGGCGCCCCAAGAGATAGCGTCGACTCAGCTCGAGCACCGCTTGGAGCTGGGCGAACTTGGCCTTACCGAGCCCCCTTCCCGCACAGAAGCGGTCTTGATCGGCCGCCAGCAGACCGGCGAGACCGCCAAAGCCGACGAGCAGATCACGCGCCAGGTCCACCGCGCTCTTGCCCGCGACCCCCGTACGCAGAAAGATCGCCAACAATTCCGCATCCGAGAGTGCCTCGGCACCGCGCTCCAAGAGCTTCTCCCTCGGCCGGTCGTCCTCCGGCCAGTCCTTGATCGTCATGTCGGCCCTTCCCACAGCTCAATCGATCTTCAGAACCGCTCGCCTCCCGGCTGGGTCCCCACTCGGCGTCGTGTCACCCTTCGGTTAGACTAGCGTTCTAATCCAGATAGAAGATATACACGATTCGATAATGAGTCAACACCTGGACTCCCGGTTGCTGCTGGGAGTGAGTGGGGGTATCTCCGCCTATAAGTCGGTGGACCTGGTTCGCCGTCTCAAAGAACGTGGTTTCGAGGTTCGCGTGGTCATGACCCAGGCGGCCACCGCCTTGATCACCCCCCTGACCTTTCAAGCCGTCTCCGGCCACCCGGTCCGCACCAGGCTCTTCGACCCCGTCGCCGAGGCCGGAATGGACCATATCGAGCTGGCGCGCTGGGCCGAATGGCTGTTGATCGCGCCGGCCACGGCGGACCTGATGGCCCGCATGGCTGCCGGAATCGCCGACGATCTCTTGACCACCCTGGTGCTGGCCACGGACGCGCAGGTCTGTCTCGCTCCGGCCATGAACCAACACATGTGGCGCCACCCGGCGACCCAGGAAAACTTGGAGACCCTGCGCGCGCGCGGCGCGCGCATCCTGGGACCGATCGACGGTGATCAGGCCTGCGGCGACGTGGGACCAGGACGCATGCTCGAACCGATCGAGATCGCCGAATCGATTCGCCCACGAGCCGAGCCCCCCCTCGCCGGTGTGCGGGTACTGCTCACTGCCGGCCCGACCCGTGAGCCCCTGGACCCCGTGCGCTATCTGGGTAACCGCAGCTCCGGCCGGATGGGCTATGCACTGGCAAACGTCCTGTGCGATCTGGGCGCCCAAGTCATCCTGGTCAGCGGGCCGACCGAATTGCCGGCGCCACCCGTGGTAGAGCTCGTCTCCGTCGAGACGGCGGCTGAGATGCATGCAGCGGTCATGGGACGAACCACCGCCTGTGACCTCTTCGTGGCGACTGCAGCGGTCGCTGACTATCGGCCTGCCTCACCCGCAGCACACAAAATCAAGAAGGACGCCGCAGAGCTGAGTCTGCGACTGATCCGCAACCCGGATATCCTCGCCCAGGTCGCGGCCTTGCCAAACCCTCCCTTCACGGTCGGCTTCGCGGCCGAGACCCGCGAGGTCGAGCGAGCCGCCCGCGACAAGCTGACCAGCAAGGGTCTGGACATGATTGCCGCGAACCAGGTTGGGGAACCTCTTGGCGGCTTCGAGAGCGAGGACAACGCCCTCACGGTGCTCTGGGACGGCGGGCGTCGCGACCTGCCGATGATGACCAAGACTCGGCTCGCACGCGAGCTGGCCCTCTTGATCGTCGAACGCTATCGGGAACGCCATGCTGCATCGACTTGAGGTCAAGCTGCTCGACCGCCGACTCGGACGCGACTTTCCGCTGCCCAGCTATGCGACCCAGGGTTCGGCCGGCCTCGATCTACGGGCAATGCTGGAGGCGCCCCTGGATCTTCCGCCCGGCGCAAGCGAGCTCCTGCCCACGGGGATGGCGGTGCACATCGCCGAACCGGGCGTCGCCGGACTCCTCCTGCCCCGATCCGGACTCGGGCATCGACATGGGATCGTGCTCGGCAATCTGGTGGGGCTGATCGATTCCGACTATCAAGGCCCCCTGTTAGTCTCCTGCTGGAATCGCGGCAGCGCGACCTTCCGCATCGACGTCGGCGAGCGGATCGCCCAACTGATCCTGGTCCCAATTCTGCGCGCCGAGCTCGCCCTGGTCGACGATTTCCAGACCTCCATGCGCGGCGGCGGTGGTTTCGGGCATAGCGGTAGACACTAGCCCTCGGCCAGCGGACATGATTGAGCCTGGAATCCCTTTCACCTTGCCCTGACGAGGATTATCACGCGATGTCAATTCCCAGCGAGCGCGCCCAGACCATTGCCCGGGTGCTGATCGAGGCCCTGCCCTACATCAGGCGCTTCCAGGGCAAGACCATGGTGATCAAGTATGGCGGCAACGCCATGGTCGATGCGCCCTTGAAACAGGGGTTCGCCCGCGACGTGGTGCTGATGAAGCTGGTCGGAATCAATCCGGTCATCGTCCATGGCGGTGGCCCGCAGATCGGCTCGCTGCTGCAGCGGCTGGGTAAGGCGACCGAGTTCGTTCAAGGCATGCGGGTGACAGACGCCGAGACCATGGATGTGGTGGAAATGGTCCTAGGCGGACTGGTCAACAAAGAGATCGTCACCTTCATCAACCAACACGGTGGATCGGCGGTGGGTCTGACCGGCAAGGACGGCGACCTGATCCGCGCTCGCAAGCTGCTCGTGAGGCGTGACGCACCGGAACTCAAAGCACCCGAGATCATCGATATCGGCCATGTGGGAGAGGTCGAGAGCATCGATCCGGCGATCCTGCACATGCTCGTCAAGAGCAACTTCATCCCCGTCATCGCGCCCATCGGGGTCGGTGAGGACGGACACTCCTATAACATCAATGCCGACCTGGTGGCAGGTAAGATCGCCGAGGTGCTCAAGGCGGAGAAGCTGCTGCTACTGACCAACACAGCCGGACTGCTCGACGCCGAGGGCAACCTGATCGCAGAGCTAGAGGTCGGACGCGTCAGGGTGCTGATCGACGAAGGCGTGATCAGTGGCGGCATGCTGCCGAAGATCGGCTGCGCCATCGAGGCGGTCCAGTCAGGCGTGCGGTCGGCCCATATCATCGACGGTCGGGTTGAGCACGCGGTGATGCTGGATCTCTTCACCGACACAGGCGTCGGGACCCTGATCCGCGGACGTTGATACCCCCACCGCCTCGGAGGCGCTATCGGTTATTGACTCGCCCCCTCGTTAGACCCCCGCTCCCTCACTGCGGCCCGCAAGCCATCGCGGATCTTCTTGGCCGGCTTGTTGATACAGGTCAGACTGGCCGTGAGCCGATGCCTGCATTGCAGATCCAGGAAGAGATAGACAGGCTCCTCGGCGGACTTCTGGACCCACGCCAAGGTGAGACGCCGATCCTCGCGCTCGTCCCGCTCCAAGGTGATGAGCAGACCCCGCCCTCGGATCTCATCCTTGGCGTCCGCATGCCGGCGTAGATACGCCAGGGCGCGCTCCCATTCACGGCCGCATTGCTCGACGCCCTCGCAGCTGACCAGGTTCGGCAGCAGTGCGCCCCAAGCCGGGCCCGCGTTTTCGGCCCCTGGCTCAGGCAGCCCCCTGATCCGCCGGTAACGCGCCATGATCTGATCGAATTCCTGGCGCACCTCCTGCTTCCGAAACTCCTGATCGATGATCGCCCCATAACCGTCGCGGATCCGCAGCACGCGATCGGCGATGTCATCGCGTAGCTTCTGGGGGGCCGCTTTGCTGGTACCCTCCAGCCGCTTCAGCTCCGCATGGAGTGCGAGCAACCGCTCCTGTTCCAGTCGCACCTCATCTCGTTTGACCTGGATCAGCGCATCGATCGCGGCGACCTTGCCGTCTCGGGCCATCGCCAGATCCTCGATGGTGCGATACTTCCGCGATAACCTCCGATCAGCGGCCTTCTGCGCCTCGAGACGCCGGGCCTCCTCCGCCTCACGGCGCTCCTGCTCCTCGGCACGCCGCAACTCTTCCTCCGTGGGCGCAGGCGGGAGCGTCTCGATCCGCAGGCCCTCCTCGCTGAGCCTGGTGTGACCTTGCTTGACCTGTGAAGGCGGCACCTGATCCGTGTAATGGACCTCGCCGTTCTCGTCGACCCACCGATACATCCTCGCCTCGGCGTCGCGCAAGTCCAACCACCAAGCCGCCACCAAACAGACGGCAAGCCCAGCGCCCACCACAACCCAGGTCCGCCGGATCCAAACTGGAGAAGGCAGCACCGCCATGTTCACACCCCGTAGCGCGTCCTGTAGTCCCGCATGGCCTCCACCAGTCCCTGCCGCTCCGGATCCTCATCGAGATAGCCAATCAAATCCGCCAGTGTCAGGATGCTGTGAACCGGGATACCATAGGCCGTCCGCACCGCCTCCACGGCGGATCGATCGTCCTGACCCTTTTCCTGACGATCGAGCGCGATCAGGACGCCAGCCGGTACGGCTCCGGCCGCGCGGATGATTTCGACCGATTCACGCACCGATGTACCGGCCGTGATGACGTCATCGATGATGAGAATGCGGCCTACGAGCGGACTGCCGACGATCCTCCCACCCTCGCCATGCCCCTTGGTCTCTTTTCGATTGAAGGCGTAAGGCGTATCCCGACCATGCGCGGTCGCCAATAGGACGCTGGTCGCGGCGGCAAGCGGGATGCCCTTGTAAGCGGGACCATAGAGTAGGTCGAATGCCATTCCCGAGGCCATGATGCAGCCGGCGTAGGAACGGGCGAGCCGGGCGAGCCGGGCGCCGGTATTGAAGTGTCCGGCGTTGAAGAAATAGGGACTCCGACGACCGGACTTGAGCCTGAAGTCACCGAACCTCAAGGCGCCGATCTCGTCGGCGAAGCTGAGGAGATCGCGTTGGTAATCATGCATCGCTGCTGTCGTCCTTTCGGGAAGATGCAGATGGTGCCGCAAGACACTCCCGGGTACCCACAGTGACCTTCGACTCCACGCCCCAAGTCCACCTCACCGCCTTTCTGGTCGGGTGGTTGGGCGGCGTCCATTGTCTGACCATGTGCGGCGGTCTGCTGGGCACCCTGACCCTGGGCCTCGAGGCACCGATCCGCCGCTCGGTCCAGCTGATGCTACCCTACCAGCTCGCCTACAACCTCGCACGCATCACCGGCTATGGCCTCGCCGGGGCCCTCGTCGGCGGCCTGGGTTTCATCCTTTTGCAACTCGACGGTCTCCAGCTGCTGCAGCGCGCACTCTATGCCCTCGCCGGGTCGGTGATGCTCCTGCTCGGTCTCTACCTCGGGGGTTGGTGGCGATTGATCGCCGTCACCGAGCGTCTGGGTGGCCTCCTGTGGAGACGGTTGGAGCCCCTGGGCCGCCGCATGCTGCCAGTCCGCACCCTCTCGCAGGCGGCCTTGCTCGGCTTCGTCTGGGCCTGGATCCCTTGCGGACTCGTCTACAGCGTGCTGATCACGGCGGTAGCGACCGGCGATCCGCTCGACGGGGCCGGTGTCATGCTGGCATTTGGCTTGGGCACACTGCCGAATCTCTTGGGGATCGGGCTGCTCGCAGGCGCCGCCGCTCGCATCGCCGAGCGCCCATGGATTCGGCAGATCGCCGGCCTCCTGGTCATGGCCTTCGGCATCCACGCGCTCTGGCAACTGGCCGAGGGACCCTGGGAGTGACGAACGCCCCGGCTCACCGCTGGATCGACACCACAGGCTAATCGACGAAGAACTGCTGTTCCATGCTGACGCGAAAGGTCTCCGCGGCCTCCTCCGGGGTCACCTCGATCTCGAACACCAGGATCTGACGGTCTTTCACCGGAAACTCTCCGATATAGGAGACACCGCTCTCCGTCCTGATCTCGCGCATTGGAACACGGCTGGCTTCGCTCCCCGGGGCGCTGGCACGCGCCTCGACCCCGGTAGCGATGGACCGGCCCTTGGTGTCGGCCGGGCCCTTGATGAGCGCGACATGGAGCATGCCGCGGAATCTGCTGCGTAGGATGCCATTCGCCTCGGCGACCTGTGGATCCAACATGTCCGTCGTGATGGCATTGTGTTGAATGCTGTAGTCACCGACCCTGGTGCTCGTCTCGGCAAGCACAGCGGCGCTCGCAATGAGTGCCGCACCCGCGACCGCGACCGCGACCGCGACCGCGAAGAGGACTCGACCTATCGGCATGATGCACCTCGCTGCTCGATCATCATCACCCGCAGAGACAGCTCCAGGCCCTCTCCCCTCCAACGAAACCAGGACATGCTGGGCCTCGATCAGAAGGGGCTGCTCACCAGCCACTTGAGTGGTGGGATCAGGAGCATATTCAGCAGGACCAGACCGATCACGACCAGCATCGGCGACAGATCGATGCCACTGATCGGCCGCAACAAACGCTGCGCCGGGAGCATCAGGGGGTCGGTCAAGCGCCCGAGCAGTGAGACCGCCGGGTTATAGGGATCCGGATTCACCCAACTCAGGATGACCCGGATGAGCACCGCGAACAGAAAGATGTTGATCACGAGCTCCACCAGGCTCGGCACGGCCCAACCGAATGCCCCGAACAGGGAGCGATCCAGGCCCAACAGCAGAACGAGGGTGGCAAGCTCGACCGTCGTGAGCAACCAAGCCAATACCAATGCAGCCAGATCCATGCCGCCATAGCCTGGAATCAACTTGCGCAGCGGCCTGAGGACTGGCGAGGTGACCTTGACCACGAATTGTGAGATCGGATTGTAGAAATCCGCCCGCGCCCATTGCAGCAGGAAACGGATCACCACCACGGCGGTATAGAGACCAAAGAGTGTCTGGATCAAGAAGACGGCGGGGTCGATCAGATAAGAACCGGTCATGACTGCTCCGACAGGGTCTGGGAAATCTCCACGGCGCGGTCGCGCGCGGCCTCGGCCGCCCGCACTACCAGGTCCTGCAGACCCGCTTCATCGAAAACCGCGAGCGCGCGCTCCGTCGTCCCCCCGGGCGAGGTGACCTGCTCGCGCAGCCTGGAGGGCGGATTGTCGCTCTCCATCGCCATCTTGGCCGCGCCGAGAGCAGTCTGGATGGTCAGAAGCCGAGCGGTTTCCGCGTCCAGACCCAAGGCGCGGCCGGCCTCCTCCATGGCCTCCATGAAGAGAAAGAGATACGCGGGACCACTACCCGAGAGGGCCGTCACTGCATCGATCTGGGACTCGTCTGCAACCCAGCGGATCAGCCCCACCGCGCGCAGGATCGTCTCGGCACGATTGCGGCCCTCGGCGTCCACCTCGGGACTCGCATGCAGTCCGATCGCACCGGTCTGCACCATGGCCGGTGTGTTGGGCATCGCCCGCACGACCGGCAAGGGAGCACCGAACCAGCGCTGCATGGCCCGCTCCGGGACCCCGGCCATCACCGAGACCACGAGTGGCCTCTGGCTCTGCAAGGCGGGGGCGATCTCGCTGCAGACCCGCGCGGCCAATTGAGGTTTGACGCAAAGCACGAGGGTCCCCGCCCCGGCGAGCGATTCCGCGTTGTCTGCGAAGACACGCACCCCGAAGCGCCCCTGGAGGGTCGCCCGTCGATCCTGATTCGGATCCGCGACCTGGATGGCTTGCGCTGCATAGCCGTCCGCGATCAGGCCGGCGATCAAGCTGGTGGCCATGTTGCCGCCACCGATGAAGGTGATCCTGGCTGTGGTCATGTCAACCCCGGGCAAGGTGGTACTCATAAGGCGATTGCCGGAAATCTTTATACCAGATGGCGCCGGATTGAGGCTCGCCTTCAAGGAGCGCCACCAGGAGCATCGCCGGGCGATGTGACTGGTGGCGCGACACCGAAGGCGGGCG
>JANQGF010000108.1 GCA_028277465.1 Chromatiaceae bacterium | reverse complement strand
CCTTGCTGAACTTGGACACCCCGGTCAGAAAGGCGAAACGGAGGTGGGCATCGGCGCCCTTGATCACCGAGTAGAGGTTGCGCAGCCCGTCGCGCATGGCCTGCGCGGTCTCGCGGTCGGCGAGATTGTCGAGGATTGGCTTGTCGTACTCGTCGACCAGCACCACGACCCGCTCGCCATAGTGGGCCCAGGTCTTGCGGATCAGCTCGCCGAAATGGCCAGGGATGTCGAGGTCGGGATGGAGCTCGACGCCCAAGGCCTCGCGGTTGATCCTTAGCAGGTCGCCGATACGCTGATCCAACTCCTCGCGACTCCGTAGCACCCCATCGGCGAAACTGAGGCGCACCACGGGGTAGCGCCGACTCCAGTCCCAGCTCGTCTGTGCCTCGAGTCCCGCGAACAGAGACTCATTGCCCCCGAACAGCTCTGCCAAGGTGTCGAGGAACAGCGATTTGCCGAAGCGGCGGGGGCGTGACAGAAAGTAGTACTTGCCCTCATCGATCAAGCGGCAAGCGAATCCGGTCTTGTCGACGTAATAGAAATCACCTTCGCGGATCTCGCGGAAGGTCTGGATGCCGATCGGCAGTCGCTTGCGATGCATCTGGTTTGCTCGTGTTGGCAAGAGAGGTATGCAGCGTCAGGGCTCCAGAACTCACCCGCCCGTCGAGCCTCGGCTCGCGCGAGGGTCCTGCAGTTGGAGCTTGCCGCGTTGCACGGGTTCATCCTCGTCACACTCTACCCCAAACTCCGGCGCGGTCGCTCCGACTTGCCCTCTCCCTCGCGGCGAGAGGGATGAGTTGATCTCCGGAAGAGATCCTACCCGTCGATTGGGGTGAGGAACGAACCCCAACGCGGCGCCTGTTGGGCTTCGCTCTCGCTCAGCCCAACCTACGACCGGTCGATCTCTTGGGTAGATTTCTTCCAGGAAATCGCCCAAGGAGATGGACGACGCCGCAACTCGGGCACGCGCGATCTCCACCCGCCGCGGGTGGCGTACCGCCATGATGGTTACCGACATGATGGTTACCGAAACGCGCGCCGCCGGTGCATCACATCTCCCTTTTCTGCATGGCGATCTATAATGGCAGCCATGATCATTATTGACTTTCCAAACCATGTGCAAGTCGGCAGGATCCCGTTCCGACTGGTGAGCGTCTTATGGACTGGGCGAGCGTCATCTCCAATCCGTATCTGAAAGACCTTCCGTTCAAGATCGAGCTGAAGAAGTACGATTGAACGGCGAATCGGGAAAGATCGCGATCCGAGCATTTGGAGGTCGCTCGCCATGACTCAGCCTGCCGCTCCCGACGACGATGACGACATGGCGCGCCGCTGGAATGCGCGCTACCAGGGACTGCAGTCGGCTTCCGCTCCAGCCCTGGTGCTGCGTGAATGGGCGCACTTCCTGCCGCCAACCGGCGTGGCGTTGGATTTCGCCTCTGGATTGGGCGGCAACGCACTCTGGTTGGCAGAGCAGGGGATGCAAGTCTCCGCCTGGGACCTCTCGGCCACGGCGATCGCGCAGCTGAGGGAGACCGCCACGCGCCTCGGGCTTACTCTGAGTGCCCAGGTGCGAGACCTGATCGCCGATCCTCCGCCCGCGCGCAGCTTCGACCTCATCTGTGTCGTGCACTTCCTCGACCGCGATCTGGCCCCCAAGATCGCCGACGCCTTGCGCCCCGGCGGGCTGCTCTTCTATCAGACCTTCACCCAGGAATCGCTCGGCCGCCGCGGCCCGACCAATCCGGCCTATCGTCTCGGGCCGAACGAGCTGTTGGAGCTTTTCCAGGGCCTGATCGTTCGGGGCTATCGAGACGAAGGGACCTTCGCGCCTTCTGACGACAGGGGTCTCGGTGAGCTCGCGCTGATGGTCGCGCAGCGGGCGACGGATTAGTGCGGCAGCCAATCCGCTCCGATCGCGGCAGTCGCATCATGCTTGCGGCGGAATCAATCATCGAACGAGCGAAGCCATCCCATGAATGATGAGACCGACACCAAGATCAATGATAGGCACCTATCCCTGGTCCAAGGGGTCATCAACCGGCTGGCCGGTAATTCCTTCGCGCTCAAAGGCTGGTCCGTGACCCTGGTCTCCGCCCTCCTGGCCTTGGCCGCCAAGGATGCGGACCTCTGGCTGGTCGCAGTCGCACTGCTCCCGGCCCTGACCTTCTGGGGACTGGACGGGTATTTCCTCGCCCAGGAGCGCCTCTTCCGCGTACTCTATGTGCGGCTGATCGACCCCGAAGACGCGGTGCCGGCCTTCTCCATGACGACGGAGTCGCTGACGGCTCAGGGGTGGCGCAAGGCGCTCTTCAGCCGCACCCTGGGCCTCTTCCACGGGACGGTGCTGGTGGTGCTTCTGGGCGTTCTCCTGTTTCTCGCGCTGAGCGCCTAGTCGGCCACCGCTGTGGCCAACGCAACTTCCAGGGGCTCCAGAGGCTCTTGGATATCATTTGCTTTGCATGCCCTGGCCGCGCGGGAGGGCATGCTCAGGCTGAAACATGGGAAGGGTCGCGCCCGCAGCTGGGTCCCCGGGGCTGGTTGCGGGTGCGGATCTCCGGCGAGACCTGTGCGATGCGCCAATGTTCTCGCCTGGGGAGGCGGACCGAATAGATGATGGTCGTGATCATAAGAAGACGCTGACGAGCTTGAAAGCCGATCGCTCCACCGCTTTGTTGATGACCGCACCTACCAGCGCCTTTCCAAACATCTCTCCCGCTTTGCTGGCCAAGGCTGGATTCGCCCTTGGCGTTGCTTCCGTGCAGCCGAGATCCTTCATGACGTCCAACAGCGCCCGCTGCGTGAGCCGTTTCGGGTCGTAATTGACGGTGATGCTCCCAGCATGTTGGTTGAACCGAACCTGGGTTACACCCTCCATCGAGAACAAACGGCCCCGTATGGCTCGTACCTCTGCGGGCCGGCAGCGAAAGGCGTTGGAGCGGACGCGAAGTCTTCCAGGCACATGATGGATCGAGTGGCTCATGCGTGACTCCCTCGGCGTGACGAGATGCTGTGGAAACGCGACTAGTTCGCATTCTATACATCCATGGAAGGGCGATGCAAGTGGTTCTTAATGCCCGCGTGATCCATCGGGCGACGCCCGAAGCCAAGATCGCGAACAGTTCTTATTTGCATGAATGTGCCGGATCGCCTATCCTAGCCAGCAGGTTCTTGGGATGGGGGTGCTCAATGCTGCTTCAAAGAAGTCGGTCACGTGGCGGGGTTCGGGTCGAGATCTGTCATCAGATTCCAGGTAGGACGCGCCTGAGGGTGCCGACCCTCGTCGAGGCGCCTGGTCTGGAAGGGCGGATTGCTGCATCCCTCGAGGCAGTTGACGGGGTCGATCGCGTGCGACTCAACAGGGCCTGTGCCAGTCTCGTGCTGCACCATCGCTCGGATTTCATCCCCACACGGGACCTTCTCAAGCGCACGCTGACGCCGATCTTGGCGCCGACGCCACCCGTGGCCCCGCCGAAGTCGAAGGCGGCGCGACCTTCCGGCAAGGAGAGACCGCGTCCTGCGGCGCGGGCGAAGCGGGCAGGCGGCCAGCCTTCGGCCTCTTGTCCCATCTGTCAGCTCAAGCTCAGGGCCGCGCGCTGGATCCTGACCGATGTCTGGCGCTGTTGGCGCGACTATTGGGCGCAGCGCCTTCATGGACGTCTTGTCGCTTCGCTCACCTTGTTTCGCCCCTGAGAGCGTCGAGGGGGATCCGCCAGTTCGGGGCGACGCACCGCTGAGTCAGGGTCGCGACCTCGACCCTATCTGGCCCAGGTCACACAAGCTTCACAGGCTTGCGGTAGATTCCATCGGGTGATCTTGAAATCCCAGCGGCATGAGCAGCCAGGCTCCTTGTCGCGGGAGCGTTTGCCAGGTTCTCGCCCATGAATCCCTTCCGCCGCGCCGATCCTCGTCTCGTCGTCGGGGCCGCGCTCTCCGTCTTTCTCTGCCTGATTGTTGCGGTCTGGCTCTCGTGGCCGACTGTACCGGATGACTTGCGGGTCGGCCGCCAGATGACCGCGCCCAGCTCCCAGCATAACGAGCCCCTCGATCTGCGGGATACGCACGTCCGCAATCCCTTTGCCTATCTCGTGCCCCAATGCTATGTGCTCCCCAGCCTCCAAGACGGCGTGGCGCTGAACCCCTGCTACACCTGTCATCAGCAGGGCGATGCACCGAATTTCATCGACGACAGTCTCTATCAGAAGGTGTTCGAGATGGCCGAGGCAGCCCTGGTGACGCCCTGGCCGAACCTCTTCGAAGACCGCTCTGCGCGCATCGAGCGGATTGACGACACCTGGGTGCGGGACTGGGTGCGGACCAGCAACTACGCGACCGAGGACGGCTCTCTGATCCTGGCGCAACGCTTGGCCAGCCTGCCCGAGCGCTGGGATCTAGACGGTGACCATACCTGGGACGGTTATGTGCCGGACGCCTATTTTCGCTTCGACGACGCGGGCTTCGATCGAGATCCGGACGGCGAGTACAGTGGTTGGCGCGCCTTCGCCTATTATCCGCTGCCCAGCACCTACTGGCCGACCAACGGCAGCGCGGGTGACGTGCTGATTCGGCTGACCGATGTCTTTCGGCGCGATGCCGACGGCGAGCCGGATGTCCGTGTCTACGCTCTCAATCTCGCCATCGTCGAGGCGCTGATCAAGCGTGCGGACGTCCTCATCGAGCCGGTCGACGAGCGCGATTTCGGGGTGGATCTCGACAAGGACGGTCTGCTCGGCCGAGCCACGCGGGTGCGCTACGATTGGGCACCGCGTGAGGGCCGCGAGATGTCCTATGTGGGGTTGGCGGCGCAACGACTCGCGGACGGCGAGGTCCACTTGGCGGCCGGCCTCTTTCCCGAGGGGACCGAGCTCTTGCAGAGTCTGCGTTACTTGGACGCCGATGCCGCCGGCCGGGTCCAGCCGTCCGCGCGCATGAAAGAGCTGCGCTACGCCCGCAAGCAGGCCTGGTACAACTACGCCGAGCTCAAAGGCATCGCCGACCGCGAGGGCGCGGAGCGCCGGGAGTACGAGAACAACATCGTCAAGCATGCGCCTGGGGACTACGAGCGCGGTCTCTTCGCGCAGGGCTGGGTCTACCAGGGTTTCATCGAGGATGCCGCGGGCGATCTCCGGCCTCAGTCGCAAGAGGAAACGCTCTATTGCATGGGCTGTCACGGCGGCGTGGGTGTCACCAGCGACACGACCTTCGCCTTCGCCCGCAAGCTCGATGGGTCGACGTACCGCGGCGGTTGGTTTCATTGGTCGCAGCGCGATAGCTCCGGCCTCGTCGAGCCGGTGGTCGAGGTGGTCGGCGAGGGCCTCTACCCCGAGTACAGCTTCTATCTGATGCAGACCCGTTCCGGCAACGAGTACCTGGCCAACCCGGAGCTGAAGGCACGCTTTTTCGAACCAGACGGCACGCCCAAGGACGAGGCATTCGAGCGCCTGCGTGGCGACGTCGCCTTCGCACTCCAGCCCTCACCGGAGCGGGCGATGCGACTCAATAAGGCCTACCTGAGCATTGTCGAGGATCAGGACTTCGTTCAGGGTCGAGACGTCAATCTGGCGCCATTCAACCGTGTCATGCCCGTGGTTCCGAAGGACTTGCCGACGGGTGTCGAGCGCGCGGTGAAGACGATGGCGCTTCGTGATTGATCCTCGTCGGACGCCCCGGTGGGATACCTGCTGGCGACCGGTCGTCCCACATTTCGAGAACCTAAACCGCGTCCGGAGCGAGATGACTCGTTTTCGTTTTGTGCTTGGCTTTGGGGGTTTCATCGACATCGCTGGCGACGCGGTTTAAATTCTATATTTTTTAATAGCTTAAACCGCGACAGCTCCGACCCTTATCGGGGCTTCCAAGGCCGATCGAATCAAGAAACTCCGCATACCGCGCTAGGCGCGGTTTAGGTTGGAGGGCGTGCCGACGTCGATTGTGCGAGCCAGTCTCATCGATTTCCCGCAACATAGAGGCGTTATCATGAACGGCCGTTCTTCCTTCGTCTGAAGCCGTGCCGTGCTAGCCGATCGTCGTATCCGCACCTCTCTGCTCGCCATCTCAGCGGATCTGCTGCTGGTTGGCATCAAGCTCCTGACCGCCTGGATCACCGGCAGCGCGGCGCTGCTCGCGGATGCCTACCACTCGATCACCGACTTGGCCGTGTCCCTCGTCCTGCTCGTTGGTCTGGTGACCCGCCACACCCAGGAGCGCAAGGGCAGTGCGGCCGCCATCGAGCGTGCCTACCGCGTCGAGGCGGTACTGGCGATCCTGGTGGCCATCCTCATTCTGCTCTTCCCGGTCCAGATCCTGCGCGAGGTGATGGACCGCTCGCCCGATCAGATCCAGCACATCTGGGTCGGCATCCTGGGCGTGCTCCTCTGTATCGCCATCGCCTACTTCATGTCCAGGCTCAAGTCCATGGTCGGTCGGGACACGGATTCGCCAGCGCTGCAGGCCGACGGCTCGCACAGCCGGATGGACGTCTTCTCCTCGATCGCGGTGCTCGTCTCTCTGGTCGGTCTCATGATCGGGGTCTATCTCGACGAGATCGTGGCCATCATCATCGCCCTCATGGTCGTGGGTCTGGGCCTCGAGCTCTTGGTTGGCGGGGTGCGCAGCCTGGCTCGGGGTCAGGCACTGGAGCAACGTTCCTTGCTCGAGGGTCTGACCGGCAGGCTGCGGCTGGCGCAGTTATTGACCACCTTGGCTGTGTCGTGGCGCGGCGCCAAGCGTCTTTACCGAGGGGCGAGCAAACCAATTCTCATTGGCTTTCTGCTGCTGGCCTACTTGGCGAGCGGCTTTCGCCAGGTTCCCTCCGGACACACGGGGGTGCGCCAGGTCCTCTATCAGACCCGTGAGCTTGATCTACAGTCCGGATTGCACTTTGCGCCGCCTTGGCCCTTCGGCGCGATTCGGACCTGGGATTCGGGCTTCATCCACTCGGTCCTTCTGGGCGCGGCTGGCACTCGCGCCACCGCTGGCCTCTGGGAGCAGGTCAATCTGATGTCGCGCGAGGCCGGCGGCGAGGAGCTGCTCCTAGCCACTGGGGATGAGAATCTCGTCCAGGCCCGTGCGGTGCTGCACTACCGCGTGCCGCTGGCCGTGCGCATGCGGGTGAGGGAGCCCGACATCCCGGTCATGATGGCGCGCGTCGCCGAGTCCGCTCTGGCCGAGCAGATCGCCGGCCGTCCGCTCACGGAGCTGCTCGAGCAGGACCTGGAGGCGCTCGGGGCGCGGGTGGTCGAGCGGACGCGCACCGAGCTGGAAGGACTCGGGCTCGCGTCTGACATCGTCGGTCTGCGGATCCTCGCCATCCAGCCGCCCCCGCGCGTGGTGGACGCCTATCGCGATGTCTTCGACGCCCTGCAGGATAAGCAAACGCTCGAGCTGGGTGCGGAGGGGCAGCGTGCGGCCGAGCTGGCCGACGCCAAGGCGGAGAGTGCTGCGATGACGGCGACGGCCGAGGCAGAGAGCATCGAGCAGCGGCTCCGGGCCGAAGGTGACGCCGCGCACTTCGCCGCCCTGACGCAGGCCTATCGCAGTGACCCGGCGATGATCCGATTCAACCTCTACCTGGAAGTCGTGACGACGCGGCTCGCTGGCCGAAGGATCGTGCTGACGGATGCCGCCATCGCGTCTAGCGACCGACGCATCTGGGGCGACGGCCTCATCGATGGGCTGGTGTCCGACTCGGCCGCCGGCCGGAGGAATCGACCTTGAAAAGGCGCTTGTGGATCGTCGGCGTGCTCGTGCTGGGAGTCTATCTGCTGGCCACCTCCATCGTCCCCGTCAAGGAGACCGAGATTGCCGTGGTCATGCAGTTTGGCAAGCCAGTGCGCACGATTCGCGAGGCCGGCCTCGCGGTCAAGCCCCCCGCGCCCATCCAGACCCGCATGATCCTGGACAAACGGCTTCAGATGCTGATCATGGAGCCGGCCGAATTCGTCACCCGAGACCGCCGCAATTTGGTCGTGGCCGCCTTCGCGGCTTGGCGTATCAGCGACCCGGGGGCCTTCCTCGAGAGCGTGCGGGACCGCGAGACGGCCCAGATCCGGTTGCGCGACCTCGTCAATGCGAGCATCGGAGCGGCGATCGGAAACTTCCCGCTCAACGACATCTTCGCTGTCGGCGATCCCGCGCAGGGTGTCGGACGAATCTTCCAGGGTGTGACCGACCAAGCCAATGCGATGGCGCTGCGCGAGTTCGGTATCGAGGTCATCGCCGTGCGCCCGAGTCGGTTCGGCTTTCCCAGGCAGAACCTGCGCGCCATCTACCAGCGCATGATCTCCGAGCAGGAGCGGGTCGCCAAGCAGTATCGCGCGGAGGGCAAGGAGGCCGCGGCCAATATTCGCTCTGGCACCGAGCGCGAGACCCGCGAGCTTCTGGCGCGGGCCTATCGAGAAAGCCAGATCGTCAAAGGCAAGGGCGATGCCGAGGCCGCCAAGATCTATGCCGACGCCTTCAACGCGGATGCGGATTACTACAAGCTCACTCGCACCCTGGATGCCTATGAGAAGATCCTCGGTGAGGAGACGACCCTTATTCTGTCCTCGGACTCCCCCATCTTCGAGTATCTGCTGACGCCTCCACAGCCGGTCGCGGCGCCGTGAGGCTCTCTCAGGACATTGGCCGCGTGCTGCGTACGAGCCGGCTCTTCCTCGGCGCGTTGTTCATACTGGTGCTGCCGGGGATCTATCTTGCGAGCGGGCTCTATTCAGTTGGTCCAGAGCAGCGCGGGGTCCTCTACCGCTTCGGCGCGATCGTCGACGACAAGGTTCTTCCTGGCATGCACTATCGTCTACCCTGGCCCATCGAGCGGATCGAGAGGCTGCAGACCACAGCGGTGCGCTCCATGGAGCTGGACCTGGCCGAGGGCGCGGGCGATCGGCTCCAGGGTGAGCTGACCACCGCGGATCTGAGCTTGGTCGATGTCGCCTTGGTGCTGCAATACACCATCGAGGGTCCGGGCGACTTCCTGGTCACTGCCGCGGAGCCCGAGGCCCTGCTGCGCCAGCTCGCCCAGGCCGAGGCCATCCAATACCTCGCTGGAGAGCGCATCGACAGTCTGCTCACCACAGGTCGGAACCAGCTTCAGTCGAGTCTCCGTCATGCCCTTCAGGCGCAATCGCGCGCACTGGGTCTCGGCGTCAATGTCACCTCGGTGCAGATCAAGCGTCTCGGGCCAGCGGCGCCGGTCAAGCGGGCCTTCGACGACGTAGCGGCGGCCCGTGCGCAGAAGCAGAAGCTGATCGAGGTCGAGCGCGGCGAGCGCAGCTCCAGCCTCGCGCGTGCGCGCGGCGACTCCAACCAGGTCTTGCAGCGTGCCCAGGCCTACGCGAGCGAGCGTCTCGAGCAGGCGAGGGGCGACCGCGAGCATTTCATGACCACCTGGAAGGAGTATCGCCGCTCTCCTGACATCATGGCGCACCGGCTCTATGTCGAGGCACTGGAGGCCATCTTCTCCAGGGCGCGGCTTGTCGTCGCCAGTCCCTCCAATCCGCAGTCGAGCCCGCCTGAAGTACCCGAGCCAGGAGTGGCGCCGCCAGGTGTCGGTGGTTTCCGCCCGGTCTACCCGCCATGGACGCCGTGGACGCCGCCGCGCGAGTCAGCGGTTCCCTGGTGACTAGTACCCTGTTCACCTTGAGGCCTCGGGCCGGGCAGGGCGACTGCGCGAGCAGCTGGGGCTCTGTCACCGGCCGATGCATCGCCTCCGGCGAGTCGCTCGGCAAGGCCGTGAGCCTCGCCGTACTGTGCTTCGGGTGTGCGCCCCCCCGGCCCGAAAGCGGCGCCCCGGCCGCGAGCTCCTGACGCGCCTGGCGCACGACGACCAGACCAGAAGACAGCGCCAGCCCAGCCATGATCAGGGCGACGAGCAGGTCCGGCCAAGCGCTCCCGGTGCCAAAGACACCGAGCGCCGCGAGCATGACCGCCAGGTTCCCCAGCATATCATTGCGGCTGCAGAGCCAGACCGAGCGCATGTTGGCGTCGCCGCTGCGAAAGGCATAAAGCATGAGTGCGACGCCGGTGTTCGCGAGGAGCGCCAACAGGCCGATGACACCCATGGTCAGGGGCTCCGGCGCCTCACCATGGAGTGCACTCCAGAGCGCCTTGCCGATGATGAAGACGCCGAACGCGGTCATGGATAGCCCCTTGACCATCGCCGCTCGCGAGCGCCACACGAGACCCATCGACAGCACCGCGAGCGAGATCCCATAGCTCGCTGCATCGCCGCCGAAATCCACGGCGTCTGCGAGCAGCGACACCGAGCCCGAGGTCAGCCCGCCGACGATCTCCAGCGCGAACATGCATGCATTGACGATCAGAGCCGCCCAGAGCGCCTTGCGGAAGCGCGCGTCCAAGACCGCGTCTGCCGAGCAGCCCGAGGCACAACAGCTCTTGCTCATCCTGTCTCTCTCCTGGAACGGGGTACTAGCCATCACTGGCTCCGAGTAGACACCCTGTAGCGACTCCAGGGTCAAGCGTCTGCAGTGCGTCCGATTGTGCGCGCCCACCTGGCCGGGGCCTTGATCGTCGTTCCAGCCGCCGCCGTATGGTCCGCACAGCGGACCCTACGAGATCCCGCGTCGCTGTAGGGTCCGCTGTGCGGACCGCCCCCGGTTGCCGAGCGGGCATGGCCGGAACGATGATCGGCGCCGTGGCCGGCGAGGGCGGAGCTTCATGGTCACTCCAGGCTCGACGCTCTAAGGCGATTTCTGTCAATGTTCATACCATCTGACTTGTCTTGACGCCCGCCTTCGGTGTCGTGCCAAGAGTCACGTCGCCCGGCGATGCTCCTGTCGGCGCTCC
>JANQGF010000106.1 GCA_028277465.1 Chromatiaceae bacterium | reverse complement strand
ATCAGCCGCTGGGCCTCCTCGACGGTGACGATATCGGGCAGGCGCTGCCCTTTGGGCGGCTTGACGAGCTCGACGTTGACCCAGGGCTTGCGCAGCACGTGGGCGTAGAAGAACTTCAGCCCGTCCAAGTCGAGCTTGACGGCATTCCAGGAGTGGCTCTCGAGCCGGTCGGTAAAGTACTCGAGCAACTGCGCCTCGGACAGCTCATTGATGCAGTCGTCAAAATAGGCGCCAACGCTACGGATGGCGCGCGCCTAGGCTTCGATGGTTTTCGGCTGCAAGCCCTTGAGGCGAAGGTGCTTGAGATGCGCTTCGTCGTGGCGCTCGAGGCGCTCCTTGACAGGATGGTGACACGGTGATGTAACCTCTTGAGGTGGAACAGACGACCCCTCGTAGACGAGGGCGTGAGGTTACACTCTAAGGGCGCCGCCGCAGGGGCTTTCTCCGCGTAGCGGCTCCGTCCAACTGCTTGATTTATTGGTCGGGGTGACTGGATTCGAACCAGCGACTTCTGCCTCCCGAAGACAGCGCTCTACCAAGCTGAGCTACACCCCGAAGGCGCACGCACTCAATCAATAGGTGCGACTGACGGCGAAATCCGCGAGCTCGACGAGTGACTCGGTCGCCGCAGAGGCTGGGAGGACCTGCAGCACCTCTTTGGCTCGTTTCGCGTGGGACTGCGCAAGATTGACAGTGTAAGGGATCGCATCGGTTGACGCAATTGCCTCCACCACCACGTCGATACGCTCGCGCCCACCCTGTTCGACAGCGGCACGCAGGAGTGCACGCTGCTCGGGGTCGCCGACCGCCATGGCACGGATGACCGGCAAGGTGGGCTTGCCTTCGTCCAGATCGTCTCCGACGTTCTTTCCGAGCTCTGCGTTGTCCAGGCTATAGTCAAGCGCGTCGTCGACCAGTTGAAAGGCGATCCCGAGACTCAGCCCATAATCGGCCGCCGCCTCCTCGACATGGCTTGGCGACTTGGCGAGCACGGCCCCGAGGCGGATCCCGGCCTGGAAGAGTGTTGCGGTCTTGCGCGTGATGACCTCCATGTAGCGCGATTCGTCGGTGTCCGGGTCGCGGGTATTGAGGAGTTGCAGTACCTCACCCTCGGCGATGCGGTTGGTCGCATGGGACAGGATGTCCATAACGCGCATGTCCCCCACCTCGACCATCATCTCGAAGGCGCGCGAATAGAGGAAGTCGCCCACCAAGACGCTCGCATCATTGCCCCAAACGACATTGGCAGTCTCGCGATTGCGGCGTAGCTCCGAAGCGTCGACCACGTCATCGTGCAACAGGGTGGCGGTGTGGATGAACTCCACGACAGCCGCAAGATCGATATGCCGGTCTCCGCGATAGCCGCACGCGCGCGCGGCCAGCAGGACCGAGAGAGGACGCAATCGCTTGCCACCACTGTTGACAATGTAGTGACCGATCTGATTGATCAGCGCAACATCGGATTGGAGTCGGCGCAGGATCAAGGCGTCCACGGCCTTCGAGTCCTCGGCGACGGGGTGTCGAATCCTGGAGAGGTCCATGCGATTGTGGGGCGTGACGATGATGGCCGCGGGTGCTGGGTGATGACTCGGGGGCCGTCGAACCGACCGCCCGTCGATGCTCTGGGTGCGATAGCTTATGCCATATCGGCCATCCGGGTCGACTCCTTGCGCAACCGCGGGGCTCGATCCGGCGGACTGGCTCTGCGACACGCCTGTTCTGGTACGGGGGGCGAATGTAGGGAGCGATTGCCGCGTGAGCTGGGCGCGGCCGTTTCCCGCACTCATTGACATACCAGACATCTTTTCAGTACGATTCCGCTTCTTTGTTCCGGCGTGGGGCGCCGGCTACCATGATTACTCCTGGGGATCTGCAGACATGTATGCAGTCATTCAAACCGGTGGCAAACAGTACCGGGTATCCGAAGGCGATCGCCTTGAGGTCGAGAAGCTCGCTGTCGACGTCGGCGCAAGCGTCGATTTCGATAAGGTCCTGCTGGTGGCCGATGGGGACGAGGTCAAGGTCGGCAAACCCTACCTGGACGGTGGCAAGGTAACCGCGACGGTCCAATCGCATGGGCGCGCCAAGAAGGTCAAGATCGTCAAGTTCCGCCGGCGTAAGCATTATATGAAGCGCCAGGGCCACCGCCAGGGGTACACCGCGCTCGAGATCACCGGCATCAGCGCCGATTGAGAGGGAGTCACCATGGCACACAAGAAGGCAGGTGGAAGCTCACGCAACGGTCGCGATTCCGAGTCGAAGCGACTGGGCGTTAAGAAATTCGGCGGCCAGAAGGTTCGGGCCGGTCACATTATCGTGCGTCAGCGCGGCACCCGGTTTCACAATGGAGTCAATGTGGGCTGTGGCCGGGATCACACCCTCTTTGCCCTGACCGACGGCGTGGTGAAATTCGTGGTCAAGGGCCCCAAGAACCGCAAGTACGTCATGGTGGAAACTGCCTGAGATCTGCCTCTGCGTCCTTGTTGGCCAGCGTCTTTTTGGCGGGGAGCCTCGTCCACGGGACGGGGCTCCTTGCATTCTGCATTCTGGGTAGCCGGCAACTACCGAGTCCAACCACGCGGCGATTGAATCGGACCAGTTGAATGAAGTTCGTCGATGAGGCGCTCATCCGGGTCGAAGCAGGCGATGGCGGTAGTGGCTGCGTCAGCTTTCGCCGCGAGAAATACATCCCCAAGGGCGGACCGGACGGGGGCGACGGGGGCGACGGGGGCAGCATCTATCTCGTCGCTGACAACAGCCTCAACACGCTGGTCGATTTCCGCTATCAACGCCTCCACCGTGCGGAACGGGGACACAAGGGCATGGGCCGCGAGATGCGGGGACGCAGCGGCCGCGACTTGAGGCTCTCGGTGCCCGTTGGGACACGTGTGCTCGAGCGTGAAACGGGGGAGCTGATCGGCGAGCTATTGGAGCCAGACCAGTCTCTGCTGGTCGCTCAGGGTGGCTTCCACGGGATTGGCAATGCCCGTTACAAGTCGAGCACCAATCGTGCGCCGCGTCAATTCACCCCGGGCAGTCCGGGCGAGCGCCGTGACCTGCAACTCGAGCTCGTCCTGCTGGCAGACGTGGGGCTACTCGGCCTGCCCAACGCCGGCAAGTCGTCGCTGATCCGACAGGTGTCGAGCGCACGGCCGAAGGTGGCCGATTACCCTTTCACGACGCTGCACCCCAATCTGGGTGTCGTACGAGCCGGACACGACCGCAGCTTCGTGGTGGCCGACATCCCGGGCCTGATCGAGGGTGCTGCGGACGGGGCGGGTCTCGGTATCCAGTTCCTCAAGCATCTATCGAGGACCAGTCTGCTGCTGCATCTGGTCGACATGGCGACGCTCGACCAGCCGGAGGAACCAGCAGAGCAGGTGCGCAAGATCGAGACCGAGTTGGCCTCCTTCGGTCGCGACCTGCTAGAGAAGGAGCGCTGGCTGGTCCTGAACAAGACTGACCTGCTCGACCCCAAGGACTACCAAACAGGTCGCGCGCGGCTCCTGGAGCGTCTCGCGTGGCAGGGCCCGGTCTTCGGAATCTCCGCCCTCACCGGGCAGGGGACGGCCGAGCTCGTATCCTGTCTGATGAGACGACTGGAGGCACTGAAGGCCGCCGCCCCCGTGCCGGCGCCGCCGGAGCAAGCAGGCGCGATGCGCTCGGCGGCGCACGCGAGTGAGCCATCCCGCGAGGCCGCGTGGCATCCGCTCGGCTGACACCCGCTGCTCGACGCCGTGATCTCCCGGGAGACCATCAACGAGACGCGCCGCTGGGTCGTGAAGATCGGCAGTGCCCTCCTCACTCGAGACGGTCGCGGGCTGGAGCGAGGCATGCTCAACCCTTGGGTCGAGCAGATGGCGGCACGTCGTCACGCAGGACGCGAGATCGTGTTGGTCTCCTCCGGTGCAGTGGCGGAAGGCATGGTTCGGATGGGCTGGCAGCGACGCCCGAGGGCGTTGCACGACCTCCAGGCCGCAGCGGCGATCGGCCAGATGGGCTTGGTGCGCGCCTATGAGGACTGCTTCCAGACCCGCGATCTCCACACGGCCCAGGTCCTGCTGACCCGCGACGATCTCGCCAATCGCGCCCGTTATCTCAACGCCCGCAGCACCCTGCGGACGTTGCTGAGGCTCGGCGTCATCCCGGTCGTCAATGAGAACGACACGGTCGCCACCGACGAGCTGCGCTTCGGCGACAATGACACGCTTGCGGCGCTGGTCGCGAACCTGATCGAGGCCGACCTGCTGGTCCTACTCACCGACCAGGAAGGGCTCTTCGATCAGGATCCGCGCTTCAATCCCGAGGCAAGGCTGATCGCAGAGACCTGGGTCGACGACCCCCTGCTCGAGCAGGTCGCCGGCGGCAGTGTCACGGGTCTCGGGACCGGCGGCATGGTGACCAAGATCCGCGCAGCGAGGCTGGCTGCACGCTCCGGAACCCCGACCGTGATCGCATCGGGACTTGGCGAGCAGACATTGACGCGAGTAGGCCGTGGCGAATCCGTTGGTACCCTGCTGATCCCATTCCAAGGGCCGCAAGCGGCTCGCAAGCAGTGGCTCGCTGGCCATCTCCAGGTGCGCGGCCGACTCACGCTCGACGCGGGCGCCGTCCAGGCCTTGCGAGAGAAGGGCACCAGCCTGCTCGCCGTCGGTGTCCAAGCAGTCCACGGCGAGTTCGATCGCGGCGAGGTGGTGGCCTGCGTCGACGAATCAGGTCGCGAGGTCGCACGGGGTCTAGTGAACTATGATGCGCAAGAGACAGTCCGAATCAAGGGCAAACCGTCGCACCTCTTCGAGTCCATCCTGGGCTACATCGACGACGAGGAGCTGATTCACCGCGACAACCTCGTGTTGCTCTAGAACCAAGCCTGATCCACGTTCAGGTCACCAGGTGATGGATCCTGGCTCGCGAGATTGAGGGAAGGCTTGATCGCGCGAGTGACAAATGGGCACTCGATGGGTAGAATTTTAGCTTCAGGCTGAGTGGCAGAGTGGTTATGCAGCGGCCTGCAAAGCCGTGTACCTCGGTTCGATTCCGGGCTCAGCCTCCACACCCTCATCCCTGAGATCAACCATCGAACTGCGCTTCGATGATTTTCTATTCCCGCCTGACGCTCCCTTGAGCGCACCCGTCGACTCCGCCCGGGTGGCGAAACTGGTAGACGCAAGGGACTTAAAATCCCTCGACCTTGGTCATGCGGGTTCGAGTCCCGCCCCGGGCACCAAGTAAAATCAGAAAATTACAAGATTTCATCCCACTCAGACGCTAGGGCATTGAGCCAAATCTGAGCCAACCATTCAGAAAACCACGTTACACTACACAGCACATCTGAAACGCTGAAGTGGTCGACGTGGCATCATCCGCAGGCCACCCGACCGCCAGAACAAGCCCTGGCAGGTCCGCATAAGCCGCAAAGGGAAAACCTATCCGCCTGAGTATTTCCGCACCAAGCGGGAGGTCACCGCCTTCGCCGCGAAGGTCGAGGCCGACTTCGACAAGTGGAGCAAGGCCCTCGGTGGAGAACTGTGCCGCCACACCCTCGGCGAGTTGATCGACCGCTACATGCAGGTCTACCAGGGCAGGGACCACAATGCCGCCGCCCGACTGGGATGGTGGAAGGACCGCTACGGTGAGCGGCTGCTGTCGGACTTCACCAGCGACACCGCTCGGGAGGCCCTGGCCAAAATGGAGGTCGAGCCGGCTGTCCGTGGTCCCAACGCCATCACCGAGAACTGCAAGCCGCGCTCCGGCCCGACCATCAACCGCTACAGGTCCGCCCTGAGCGCCTGCTTCAAGCCGGCATCGATCGATCTCGTCGTACTCGGCCGGACTCAGTCTGCAATCTTCCGCGCTCGGCTCCTCGGGAACCAGGGCAAGCTGGTCTCTGGTTGGGTTGCTTACTGATCGGTGCGGGAGAGGAGGGGGGCCACGCCCCCTCGAGATGCGTGCGGGTACGGGCTCGGAGCAACTTGACGTCCGAGCAGACCTCGATCGGACTATTTGTCCTTTGAGGTCTCTGGAGTCTTGGTGGGCGGCGCTGCGACCTGTGGCAGGTAGCCGAAAGGCGGCGCCAACGCAGGATAGGGATGGCCCCAGAGATACGGATGATGCCAAGCGTAGCGACGGTGCCAGAGATAGCCAGGACCGCCCCAATAACCCGGCCAACCCCAGTGACCTGGACCGCCCCAGTAGCCCGGACCCCACCAGCCAGGACCACCCCAACCGCTCCAGCCACCGCCGAAGCCGAAACTGAAACCGCCTCCGAAAAATCCGAAGAATGCCTGTGACTGAGCCGGAATGGCCAATAACAGGGTCCCCAACACGGCCGAAAGAAACACCCCTGACCTTTTCATTGCACACCTCCTCTGGGAACCACAGCAGACCCCACGGAAGTGCGGGATCGAGATTCCCCGCTCCTAAGTTTAATAAATAAACAAAGACTAATAAAGCTCCCAACTCGACCTCTCGTCGAGAACGGGAAGTGCTGATTCAGCAACTGCTTCTCCGAGTGCATCTCGCTAGCGCATCTGCTCCTGCAGGAGCGCAAGGATGCGGTGGCCGCTCTCGGACTGATCGGGTCTCCCTGCGGAATCGAGCACGCTCACCCGAGACTCGGTCGCATTGCCCGCGACCCTGATCTGGTACTGCTTGACGCGGTCGATATCCTTTTTGCGCCAGAAGGCCAATCGCGACATCAAACCGGGCCTGTCTTCGTCCCTTGGCGGCGGTCGCCCGGGACCTCTGCCCCGACCCGGTCTGCCCTCGCCGGCGTAACGCACGTAATAGATCCCGCGGCTCTGATCGCGGTCCTCCACTGCGAAGCCGGCCCGATCGAGCGCCGATCCGGTCAGACGCCAGGCTCGTCGGAGCTCCTCCGGTATCAGAATGAACTGTACGCCGCCCTCGCTCACCAGTCGCGACCTCGGACCCCGGACAGCCGCGCTGGCAGGGGCCGTGCTGGCAATCGCACGCTGCTGCGAAACCCCTAGATAGACCATTAGACGCCGCAGCATCTCCGCCTCCTTGGCGGGATCGCTGCCACTCGGCTGCCAGACGGTGCGGTTGCTATCACCCAAGGTGTTGGAGGCCAACTTCTCTTCCATCCCCCGGTGGGTCAGATGAATCTCGGTAGTCCTGGTGCGCAACCCGTCTTCGATGCGTACCGTGTATTGATCGCGGGTCGAGGTCGCATAGAGACCCTCCGCCACCTTGCTCACCATGCGGGTCACGAAATCCTTTCGAATCTCCGCCCGGTTGTCGAGCCAATCGGTCCGCATCACGCCCACTGCGGGCTCCTGCTCGACCAAGAGGATCCCCTGCTGGCGCCAGAAGGCGATGACCCTTGGCCACACCTGCTGCGGGGATGCCTGGACCTCGAGCCAACGGTTCTCGCCGCTACGCTTGAGATCCACGTTCGGGACCGCGGGCAAGACGGCACCTGTCGCGGCGGTCTGCCGCCGCTGTGCACGGCCGCCCGCGTACTCGGAGAAGGTCGTCGGTTCCCCGCCGCCGTCGGGGATATCCATGGCGTCGTCAAAGGTACCAGCCGTCAAATCCGGTGGGATCTCCAGATTCTCGGCCGCCTCGCGTTGCTTCTTGTAGACGAGCCGCTGGTCCGGCAAGGCATCGCTGATGGCACTCGAGCCACAGCCCACGAGCGAGGACAACAGGACCAGGACCGCAAGCGCGCCCACCAATCCGAAAGCCGTTCTAGCGTCTCGCGAGCGCTCAATGAATCTGGTCATGCTGGAACATCTCTGAGCAAGGCGGACCTCACAATAAGCCGGCTTGCTCCAGGGCGGCGCGGACTGAGGCGTGATGATCTTCGGACAGCCAAGTCAGCGGGAGTCGAATCCCCTCCCGGCAGAGTCCCTGCTGCGCGACCGCCCATTTGACGGGGATCGGATTGGATTGCACGAAGAGCGCCCGGTGGACCTCCTCCAGGCCCTGGTTGAGCGCCTCGGCTCGACCCCGATCGCCCGCCAGCGCCGCTTCGCACATCGCCTGCATCTGTCGCGGTGCCACATTGGAAGTGACCGAGATGACGCCGTTGCCACCTCGGAGCATGAATCCACAGCCGGTCGCGTCATCGCCGCTGTAGAGCGCGAACGATTCCCCGCAGCCGTCGCGCAACCGGGCGACCCGATCCAGGTCTCCGGTCGCCTCTTTGACCCCGATGATGTTGTCGATCTGTGCGAGTCGGGCGACGGTCTCCGGTTGCATGTCGCAGGCCGTGCGACCCGGCACGTTGTAGAGGATCTGCGGGATCTCGACCGCCTCGGCCACGGCCTTATGGTGGAGGTAGAGCCCCTCCTGGGTCGGTTTGTTGTAGTAGGGTGTCACCAGGAGCGCCGCGGCGGCTCCGGCCTCCTTGGCGCAACGCGTCAGAATGATGGCCTCGCGGGTCGAATTGGCGCCCGTGCCCCCGATGACCGGGATCCGGCCTGCCGCCAGCTCGACGGTACGGCGAATGACGGCGCAATGCTCCTCCTCGTCGAGGGTCGCCGACTCGCCAGTCGTGCCCACCGAGACGATCGCCGTGGTCCCTTCGGCGACATGAAGATCCACCAGCCGCTTCAGGCTCTCGTCATCGAGCTCGCCATCTGCGTGCATGGGCGTTACCAGCGCAACGATGCTGCCGCGAAACATGCTCCAAACCCCACTCGATGAAAGTACTGGATGAGGGTTGGCATGGTAGCCTGGCCGACAGTGCCGAGACAACCGATGGGGATCTGGCACGCACGGCGAATTCGTTCTAAGCCGCGAGCGCTCCCCGGGTAGGTTGGCGCCGGGTTGAATTCTTGGTCAGTGGAATCCGAACCTGGGGAAGGATCAGAATCGGGACTGTCGTTAACGAACCGGTGCAGGTTGCGTCGCCACGCCCCTCGCTCCAACCAATCCAGCAATCGTGCACCGCAATGGCCCCGGCCGCACCGGCGAGGAGCACAGAAACCAAGCGCTGGGGGCTCGAACGAATGAAATAGCGCAACCGGTCGCCGAAGGCGCCCTGGTAACCCAGCGGGTGAAGGCGCTCGACATACTCATTCTACGGCCCCGCATCGGCAGCGTTCGTCACCACTCTCTCCTCGGCGGGAGGGTTTGGAAGAAGACCGCCCGGGTTCCTCAAGAGCGGGCGCTGGCCCGCGGTGCCTCCCTGCGCCGCTGGGCCTGTCGCATCGATCAGAGACTGTAGTACATGTCGAACTCGACCGGATGCGTGGTCATGCGCAGGCGGGTGACCTCCTCCATCTTGAGCGCGATGTAGCCGTCGATCAGGTCATCGCTGAAGACGCCGCCAGCAGTCAGGAACTCGCGGTCCTTGTCGAGGGCCTCCAAGGCCATCTCCAGGGACGAGCAGACGGTCGGAATGGCCTGTGCCTCTTCGGCCGGCAAGTCATAGAGGTCCTTGTCCAAGGAGTCTCCAGGGTGGATCTTGTTCAGGATCCCATCCAGCCCGGCCAGCATCATCGCGGAGAAGGCGAGATAGGGATTGCCGGTGGAATCGGGGAAACGGATCTCGAGCCGGCGGCCCTTGGGGCTTGGGCAGTGTGGGATCCGGATCGAGGCCGACCGGTTACGTGCCGAGTAGGCCAGCATCACGGGTGCCTCGAAGCCGGGGACCAGACGCTTGTAGGAGTTGGTCGATGCATTGGTGAGCGCATTGAGCGCGCGGGCATGCTTGATGACGCCCCCGATGTAGTAAAGCGCGGTGTCGGACAGACCACCGTACTTGTCGCCGGCGAAGAGGTTTTGGCCCTCCTTGCTGAGCGACTGGTGGACGTGCATCCCGTTGCCATTGTCGCCGACGAGCGGCTTGGGCATGAAGGTCGCGGTCTTTCCGTAGGCGTGGGCGACGTTCTGGACCACGTACTTAAGGATCTGATTGTGGTCCGCGCGCTTGACGAGGGTCTGGAACTTGGTCCCGATCTCGCACTGACCCGCGGTCGCGACCTCGTGGTGATGGACCTCGGCCGTCACACCCATCTCTTCGAGCGCCAAGCACATGGCCGAGCGCAGGTCATTCAGCGAATCGACCGGAGGCACCGGGAAATAGCCGCCCTTGATCCCTGGCCGGTGACCCATGTTGCCATCGGGGAAGACGCGTTCGGAGTTCCAACCGGCCTCTTCCGAGTCGATCTTATAGAAGGCGCCGCTCATCTCGGCGCCCCAGCGCACGTCGTCGAGGACGAAGAACTCGGGCTCTGGGCCGAAATAGGCGGAGTCCGCGATCCCGGTCGACTTGAGATAGGCCTCGGCGCGTTTGGCCGCCGAGCGCGGATCACGCTCATAGCCGGTCATGGTGTCCGGCTCGAGGATGTCGCAGCGGATGATCAGGGTGTTCTCGTCGGCGAAGGGATCCAGCACCGCGGTATCGGCCTCGGGCATGAGGACCATGTCGGAGGCCTCGATCCCTTTCCACCCGGCGATCGAGGAGCCATCGAACATCTTACCGTCCTTGAACAGGTCCTCGTCGACCACACTTGCCGGCAGCGAGACGTGCTGCTCCTTGCCCCGGGTATCCGTGAAGCGAAGGTCGACGAACTTCACTTCTTTGTCTTTGATCATCTTAATGACATCTGTCATCGAATTGTCTCCGAAATTTGTTCTTGGGAAAGCGTGATCGGCTAATCGTGATGGGTAATGACGGGCAAAGCCAGCGCTGGAGCACAGCCATTCCATATGCGCCGCCGGGGCCTGAGAGGTGATGGCGGAGATGGCGTCGCACGATTCCTCCAGCCGCTAGAGGAATCCTAAGTCAGACAAGGCGGCGCCGAACCCCCCAGCGGAGGCGAGGGATTCGGCATCGCGTCGCACAGGCGACCGCCTCGCATGCCCCTAGCAGTAAATGCGCCAAGGTAAGCTGCCTGACGCTCGGTGTCATCCCTGTGCGCGGTCTCAGCTGATGCGTTTGCGCCACCCCAGGTTTTCTCGCCGTTTACCAGGGGGCCATCATCCTGCTCGGGATCACCTTGCCACCATAACCGACTGGCCCCCGACCGGCGAGTGGGCAGAGGATTGGGATTCATCCCTGCCACGCACCGAAATGGTCGCTCCGACGAGCGAAACGCACCAAAAAAGTGCATCGGCTCATCCAAAAAAGACCCTGAGGTGACCGAAATCGGAATCCTCGGCAATGGCTGCGGCAAGTCGATCGCGGAGCTCCGTGGGATTGGCGCCCTTTCGCAGACAGGCGGTGATGGGGAAATAGACGTCGATATGGATCTTGCCCCCGAGATAATGGAACAGGACACTCTGCCGCTCGTTGGCCGCCGGGATGGACGACCACAATGAGGCAAGGCGCGCCAGCGCCTCGGCACGGAGTGGAAGCGAGCCCCTCGTTGGCACGCGTCGGTCATCTTCCGGATCGATGTGTACGACCACGTCGACGATCTCATGGATCTCCCGCTTGAGTCGCTGTTCGACCAGGACGCTGATCATGTGGCCTTCCGAGACGCTGACATAGGGGTCCACGAGTACGTGCACATCCGCCGATGCCTGACCGCCTGAACGGCGCGTGCGCAGCATATGGATGTCCCTGACGCCACCGACGGCGCGGATGGTCTCGGTCACTTGGACGAGCCGGGTCGACGCCAATCCGGTATCCACGAGCTCATTGACCGCACCCCAGCCAAGCTCCCACGCGATCCTGGCGATCATGAGGGCAACGATGACGGCAGCGATGGCATCGAGATAAGGCAGTCCAACCATGGTGCCCAGGATCCCGACCAACACCACCAGCGAGGACACCGCATCGCTTCTGTGGTGCCAGGCGTTGGCTCGCAAGAGCTGGGAGCCAACCCGCTTGGCATAGCCGAGGGTCCACCAATAGAGCCATTCCTTGACCAGAAGCGAGAGGAGGGTCGCGGACAAGGCCAGGAGGCCGGGGCGGAGCAGCTCGGCGGGATCGAACAGACGCTCGACTGCATCCCACCCGATCCCGATCGACACGCTCATCAGCAACAGGCCCAGGACGAGTGTCGCGACGGTCTCGTAACGCGCGTGCCCATAGGGATGATCCTTGTCCGGGCCCTGGCTCGCCTGCCGGCCTGCGAACAGCACCAACAGATCGGAGAGCAGATCGGAGAGCGAATGCAGACCGTCGGCGACGAGCGCCTGCGAGTGGCCGAAGGCCCCGCCCAGAACCTTCAAGACAGACAGCAGACCGTTGACGACGGCTCCAATGATCGCCGTACGGGACAAGGCCTGGCGGCGTTGAATGAAAACCGACTCGTCAGCGGTCACCGCGATGCATACCGAAATGGTCAGTTCAACGGCCCGTCAGTATAGGCCAAGTCAACGGGATGGATTCAAGACGGATCTGGCACGCGGGACGGGTGGCGTCGTCGGAGGTGCGAGGCCGGCGGCGAGCGGGGTCGGGGGCCATCGCGTCGAACAGCTCATGGCGACCAGTCGGCACGCCTCGGCTCGAGCACAGGCACCGGCATGCGCAGGGTCGCGCAGATGGCCCGCAGCAGTTCCAATTCGGTCACGGCGACCCTTCCATCCGCCAACACGGTCGCCGCCATGGCCCCGAGGAGGCGTTGCTTCTCCTCCAGACGGATGCCGTCGAGTTTCGCAAGAGCATCGTCGAGCCGTTTGGACCAATCCTCTTCCAGCCACTCCGACGCGAGCCAGTCTTCGCCGATCTCATCGATCGCCTCCGGCCGCGCGCCGAGTCGTGCCAGTCCGGCCGCCAGCGCCGCGCGGGCGGCTCGACGGTTGGTATGACCCTGGTGCACGAGGATGGTCAGGAGATCGACGACCTCCCGGGTGGAGTCGGCGAGTCGGCCGCGCCCGCCGACCTCTGTGGCGGCGGGATTCAAGACATCCTCGATCTGGCGGGTCAGCAGGCGTGCCAGCGCATACTCGAACAGATCGATCCGTCCGTCCGCATGGATCAGCCGCTCGACCAGATCCAAGAGCCTGGTCAGATCGCGTTCGGGGCGTCGGCGCAGGGCCGGAAAACTGATCTCCAGAAGCGGGATACGCAGTTCGGGCGCGAGTTGCGGAACGGCCTTCAGGAGCGTGCGGACCTGGCGCTCGCCCTCCTGACCGAGCGCTTCAGCGACCATGAGGAGCTGGCGCTCGCGGATCTCCGGATCCGGATCCATCAACAGATAGCAGACGACCTCGCGTGACCATTCGCTCGCGTGGGCCGCACGCGCGAGCGTGCGCGGGATCGCGGCCGCCAAGCGTCCGGCGGCGGTCACCTGATCCGATTCAGGTTGGCCCAGGGTCCGAACGATCGTTTCGGGATCCAGCGCCGGGGCCTCGCCGGGGGTGGCAACGCCGGCCATCGTCGCCTCGGACGTGACCGCCATCTCCTCGCGGACCATCGGCCCCTGGGTACGCGGTCGATGCTGCATGTGGGCCGCAATCGCCTCGAGCTCTCGGGGATCGAAACCGGGCTCGATCGCCCGGATTCGCTCGATCAGTGGCGGGTGGGTCGCGAGGAGCTGCCGGCGCAGCCCCGTGGCGAACAGCATGTGGGTGACCTCTTCGGCATCCGTCCACAAGACCGACCCCGCCGTCGCCGCAGCGATCTTCTTGAGCGCACCTGCGATGCCCTGGGGCTGTCGGGTGAACTGAACCGCCGAGGCGTCGGCCAGGAACTCGCGTTGACGCGAGACCGAGGCCTTGATCAGGCGGCCGAAGAGGAGCCCGACCGAGCCAACTGCCAAGAGGGCCAACCCCACCGAAACGAGGCCCCGTCCCTCTCGACCCCCGCGCAGATGTCGCGCACCCAGCAGGAACCGCCCCATCAGGGCCAGCATCAGGATGCCGAAGAGGAGACCCATGAGCCGGATATTCAGCCGCATGTCGCCATTGAGGATGTGCCCGAACTCATGGGCCACCACGCCCTGCAGCTCAGCCCGGTCGAGTTTCTCCAGTGCGCCTTGGGTCACCGCGACCGCGGCATCGGCCGGGGTGTAGCCAGCGGCGAAGGCATTGATGGCAGGCTCGCGCTCCAGGACATAGATCTCGGGCACGGGTACACCCGAGGCGATGGCCATCTCCTCCACCACATTGCGCAGACGCCGTCGCGAGGGATCTCTGGCATCGGGCGTCACCAGGGTTCCACCGAGGCCGCGCGCCACCGTGCCACCGCCACCGCGAAGCGTCAGGATGCGAACTTGACTCGCCGCGGCGATCACTCCCGCCGTCGCAACCGATACCCAGAAGATCAACCCGAGATTCCGCTCGAGAAGATCCGCGAAGAAACCCGGGTGTCCGTACTCGATATACTCCATGTAACGATCCGGCCTCGCCACCTGATGGTAGGAGCCGAACAAGGCGAGCGCCACCAAGTCAACCAGGGCCACGATCGAGACGAGCGCGAGCACGAAGAGCGCGAGCAACACATGGGTCCGCCGTCGCGCCCGGCCCTGGTGCTCGAAGAAGTTCATCGCCGGGAGCTACTGGAACGAGATCCGCACCGCCTCGCGTCGCTCTGGCGTCTCGATCTCCAGCAACTGGGCCGGCCGGAAGTTGAAGCTGGCGGCGATGAGGTTGCCCGGGAACATCTCGCGCCGGTTGTTATAGGCCATGACCGCATCATTGAAGGCCTGACGCGCGAAGGCGACGCGATTCTCCGTGCTCACCAGCTCCTCGGAGAGCTGCATCATGGTCTGATTCGCCTTGAGATCCGGATAGGACTCGGACAGCGCGAAGAGCCGCCCCAGCACGCCGGACAAACCCTGTTCGGACTGTGCCAGACGCTGCAAGGCCTCGGCGTCCGTGGGATCCGTGGCGGCCTGTCTCAGGTTGCCGGCTGCCTGATTCCGGGCCTGGATGACCGCATCGAGCGTCTCGCGCTCATGTTTCATGTAGCGCTCGGCGACCTGCACCAGATTTGGGATGAGGTCATAGCGACGCGTCAGCTGTACGTCGATCTGGGCGAATGCATTCTTGTAGGCGTTGCGCCCGCTCACCAGGCGGTTGTAGATGACCACCACCAGGACCGCCGCCAGCAGGATCAATCCAAGGAATACCCATCCCATCTTCGACTCCGCTTCATCGAGCTGACTCGGCTCGCTTCATGGAAAGTGGCCAAGGAGTCTACACCCATTTACCGAAACCCTGGTCCGAGATTCTCCGGAGATCGTTTGGCCAAGTGCGCTCGAATCGAAACCGGGCTCCACGAAGTTGGTGAATCGTGCAATTCAGGCTAAGTTAGGACACCGAGACTCGCTCCCGGCGCTGCGGCTGTCTTCATTCTTGCCTCAGGGCCGCGGGCTTCGCGCCTGATCCGGCCGCCGGCTCGGATCGGCTGTCAACCTTTCATCACCAGGTCATCCATGAGCGCCACACTGACCCAACACCTTGCGACCCTCCTCTCAGAGGTCGAGCGTCCAGGTAACTTCTACGCGACGGGTACCCTCGAGGTCCACGCGCCGCGACTGGAGGTCGAGGGCCTCGGCCCCGTCGCGCTGCCCCTGCTGCCCCTGCAGGCCGAGCAACTCATCGCCCGCGCCGAGCAGGCGCCCTACGGTCGTGGCACCGAGACCCTGGTCGATCCGCAAGTGCGGCGCACCTGGCAGATCGGGGCGGAGCGGGTCCGGATCTCGGGGAGAGTCTGGGAGCAGGACCTCAGGGCCATGGTGGCGCAGGTGAAGGCGCGGCTCGGTGTCGGTGGGACCATTTCGGCGGAGCTCTACAAGCTGCTGATCTACGATACCGGAAGCTTCTTCATCCGCCATCGCGACAGCGAGAAGGCGCCCGGGATGTTCGCCACGCTGGTGGTCATCCTCCCGTCGGACTATGGCGGCGGCGAGCTCCTGATTCGCCATCGCGGGCAGGAGGTCAGGCTGGATCTGCGCCGCGAGGATCCGTCCGAGGCCGCGTTCGCGGCCTTCTATGCCGACTGTCTGCACGAAGTGCTACCCGTCGTCTCCGGGTATCGGCTGGCGCTCATCTACAATCTCATCCGCACCGATTCGGGACCCTTACCCGAACCGCCCGACTATGATCGGCAGCGCGTCTGGGCCGCGAAGCTCCTGCAGGAGTGGGGTGAGACGCTCGACTCGGCGCACCCGGAGGCCGCCGAGCCGGTGCTCCACAAGCTCATCTATCCGCTCGAGCATGCCTACACGCCGGCCGAGATCGCCTTCGATCGACTCAAGGGTGCCGATGCCGCGGTGGCCGGCGTGCTGGTGCCTGCCGCTCATGAAGCGGGCTGTGACATCCATTTGGCATTGGTCTCGATCGAAGAGAGCGGCTGGGCGGAACACATCGGCGGCGCCTATTGGGGCGAGGATGACGAGGATGATTTCGAGATCGGTGAGGTCGATGAAAGCCGCCAGACTGTCGCCGACTGGCGGCATCCGGACGGTCATCATCCGAATCTCGGAGCGCTTCCCTTCGATCGCAACGAGCTGTCGCCGCCCGACGCCTTCGACGACCTCGAGCCCGATGAGCTCGAGTTTCAGGAGGCGACTGGCAATGAGGGTGCCAGCTTCGAGCGTCTCTATCAAAGGGCCGCCCTGGTACTCTGGCCCCGCTCGACCCGGGTCGGGGTCGTCGCGCGAGGCGGATTGGAGGCGACGATTCCCTTCCTCGGCGATCTGGCGCAACGCTGGCAGGTCACTGCCGAGGGTACCGCATCACCCCTGTGGCAGGAGGCGCACGAGACCGCCGAACGGATCCGTCGCGACTGGCCAAACACGGAATGGGGTCGGCACAGGGCGAGTAAGGAGGGTGCCACGAGCAATCTGCTGACCCACCTGACGAGCTTGGGCGACTTGGACGAGATCGCTGCCTTCGTCGGCGAACGGGTCGCCGCGGGTGCCTATGGCCAACAGGACAACCCGGCACTGGTTGGTGCCCTGGGGCACCTGACTGCCGCGCGGGCCGTCGAATTGCTCACGGCCGTGTGTGATGGCAACGCCCAGTCCCAGCCATCAGCCTGTGCCGATCTACTGGCCCGCTGCGTCGTCGCCGACAGGGTCGCACCAGACCTGCTCCAGCCGGCGGGCTTGGCGCTGCTCCGGTCCCTTCCAACCGCGCCACCCGTACACCGTCACCTCGAAACCGGTCTCCCTGCGGCTCGGCCGACGGCGACCATGATGGTCGATCTGCTTGGTGCACTCGAGCGCATCGACGCCACACTGGCACCTACCGCATTGGAGCATGCGCTGCGTCACCCGGACTGCTACCCGATGGATGGCGTCCTGGTGCCAGCCGCCTTGACCCTGTATGCCGATCCCCAGATACGCCGCTTCGATTCGGTTCGCGCACTGCGTGCGAACGTGCTCGATCACTTGCGGCGGCGGATCGCCGAGCCACTAGAGCCGCCGGCGGACTGGCGTCGGCCGAGCGCCGTCGGCTGCACCTGCAAGGATTGTGCGGAGCTGAGCCGCTTCCTGGACGACCCCCTTCGCCCCGAGTGGGATTTCAAGGCGCCGGAGGCGGCACGTCGTCATCTCGAGCAATCCATTCGGACCAACCAGTGCGACCTAGACCAAATGACGATCAAGCGCAGCCGTCCTTACACGTTACGCTGCAAGAAGAATCAGGCGAGCTACCAACGGTGCGTCGAGCAACGGCAACGGGATCTCCAGCACCTGGCCAGCCTGGATGGCGACAGCGGATCGTGCTGAGTCATGGTCCATTTGGGACCGGAGAGGATCGTCAGAGTCGACGACCGGGCAGGGGACGCTCGCCCACTGAGGTGCACTCTGCTGGCGGATCCGCCTTGAGTCGCGTTTGACGGGAAGGCCGAAGCCCGAAAGCGGATCGCAGCATAGGAAATCCATAGACAGGGCGCGCATCCAGAAATACAATTCGCCCCTTGGCGTTCGCCATCGGAAGATCCTCGCGCAAGGGTTCCCGGAGAGGTGCCGGAGTGGCCGAACGGGCTTGACTCGAAATCAAGTGTACGCTTACGCGTACCGTGGGTTCGAATCCCACCCTCTCCGCCAATTCAATGACTTACGAGTATCGTGTATCGCATCAATCGCACACAGAAGTACCAATCGCGTGCATTCACTGGTACCTCTAGTGGTACTCGGGCCGGGTCACTTGAGCTGCATCAATCGCCAATCAAGTGACTGAGCGGCAGACATCAAAAAAGCCGCCACGCGGGCGGGTCTGGTCCTTCCAAACGTTGTAGATCGGCGGGTCGAAGTCGTGTCATTTTACCGATTCCTCAGCCGCTAAATTTTCGGTAAAACCCTTCAGCCAGTCCGCAACGGTTTGCTGCGGCACCCCCACCGCCTCTGCAATCTCCTCCTGCGTCGCACAGACGAGCCACAGGTCAGAGGCGTCCCGGCTTCTATGGGAGAAGCTGGCTGTACCTGGCGGGTTGTGTGCGTCAGGCGCATCGACCTCGCTGAGGTCTGCTTGAGGTGCGGGCTCCGGATGAGGGTACCCCTGGCGTCGAGTTGGTCCGCCGGCAGGTCCGCGAGCGGCTTGGCAACGGTGCCCAGATGCGGGTCGCCGTCTCACGCAGCGCCGCGAAGACGTAAGGTGAAAACGCGATGAATCGGCGTCTTCCTTGGTCAAGTCCACAGGCTATTCAACGAGAACCGCGTTACGTCGAATGGCGGCTGAGAGACGCCTTCGTTGTCCCTCAGAGTTTCCAGAAGCAGCCAATGCCCGTTCTCCTGAAGCTGGTAGACCTCCAGCGTGCGCGAATCCGGGTCGATCAGCCACAGGTGTGGGACCTGCTCGCGCGCATAGATGGGCATCTTCACGGCCCGATCGGCGCCGGCAGTGGAGGGCGACAAGATCTCGCAAACCCAATCAGGCGCAAGCTCGAACCAGGCCGTGTCCGGCAGTGTCGGGAGGCGCTCATGTCGCCAGCCGGCGAGATCTGGCACCAGGATATCCTCTCTCAGGTGCAGCTCCGGCTCATCGAGAATCCACCAGCCGCCTGGTCCGCCGATACCGCCATCGAAAGGACCGCCTACAAGATAGCCGAGTGCGGAGTGGGCGCGCGCATGTCGCGGCGCCGGACGCGGATGCAAGTGCAGCTCGCCAAGCAGGATCTCCCCGACCAAGTGCTCGGGCAGCGCGAGAATGTCCTCATAGCGGGCAAGACGTTGGGCTGGCTGGGGCATGGGTTGGGAAGTCCGATGTGCTGTCAACGGCGAACCTCACTCAGCGACTGGTCAGACGACGAGTTTGACGCCGTCGTCGAGGTGCAGCGCGATGGAGTCTCTGTGGCGCGGTGCCCTGAGATCTCGTGAGCAGGGAACCAAGGATAGCTCCTGCGTGGTATATGGTTACATGGGGTGGGGCACGGAGTCGGCACCGTCTGATATGACGGAAAGGTCTGTGCACTTGGTGGCAGAGAATATCCGCGCTGCCGTGATGTTGCTCGATCGCGAAGAGTCAGGATCCAGTCACGTTGGAAATTCGAGCGTGATCGAAGATATCGCTTAAACCCTTGAGGTATTTGGTGGAGCCGAGGGGGATCGAACCCCTGACCTTCGCATTGCGAACGCGACGCTCTCCCAGCTGAGCTACGGCCCCATGGTGCAGGACCCATCCCGCC
>JANQGF010000103.1 GCA_028277465.1 Chromatiaceae bacterium | reverse complement strand
GCCTCAGACCGACGAGTCGTGGGGGTGGTGGCCCCGGTTGATCGAACGAAGCGTCTAAGCTTCGGAGATAACCGCCTGAGCGGTGGGAGGACGGTAAGTCCAAGCGTCAACCGGGGCCAATAACAATGATAGAGCATAGGGTGCGGGAACTGCTCGAGGACAAGGTGGAACTGGATATCGAAGGTATCGACCGACTCTACCTCAACGCCTACCAACCGCGGCTGCAGACCGGCGGTGGGGTGGTTGGGTTCTTCCGCGAGCACCGCGGGGCGGTGGTGGCCTCGACCTCGCTGATGGGGCCGATGAGCAAGGCATTCGTGGCAGACATTCATCGGTTTGCCAACACCGAAGGAATCGAGATCGTGCAGTTTGAACGGGGGCAGCGCAAGGACGATGAAACCCAACGCCGACTCAAGCAGTTCCGGGCCGGGGAAGGCGTGCTCTACATCGGCGTGGCGCAGGAGAAGTTCGCCGGCTTGCGCGTCAGGAAGAAAATCAGCGCACACACGGGCACGACCTTTCCCTGGTTGTACCGCTCCACGGTGATGTGCAACCAATACGACTTCTACGTCGTTGATGAGGACTTCGGCCCGCTGTTCATCAAGTTCTCTTCCTACTTTCCCGACACCGCCCGCGTGTGTCTGAACGGCCACGAGTACGCCAAGCGCCAGCTGCAGAAGTCCGGTATCGCCTTTGAGGGGTTGGACAACGGCATCCGCACTTGTGCCGACCCCCAACGTCTGCAACAGATCCTCGATGACCTCGATGAGGACCGCATCGAGGCCGTGGTGCGCACGTGGTTCGCTCGCCTACCGCACCCCTTTACCGCGGCCGATCGAGCCGCGGGCGATCGCGATGAGCGCTCCATCCTGCAGGCGGAATTTGCCCGCACCCAGGTGTTCGAGCGTCCGCTCGCCGGGCGCCACCTGTTCGAGGAGATCATCCGCGAGAATCTCGATCTGGGCCGCCCCGAACAAGTCAGCTTGATCTTCGAGCGACGTATCACCAAACGCACCCCGGGACGCTTCCGTACCCGGGTCATCACCCAAGGGGTCACCCCTTCGCTTCACATCCGCGACAAGTCCACCAAGATCAAGCAGTACTTCAAGGAGGAGCGGGCCCTGCGCACCGAGACCACGATCAACAACAGCCGCGATTTCGCCGTCGGCAGACGCCTGCACAACCTGCCCGCTCTGCGGGCCATCGGCTTCGCCGCCAACCGTCGCGTGTTGGAGGTGGAGAAAATCTCACAGGACTGCCAGCTCGGCGAAGCGGTGTTCGATCAGGTCAACCGTCCGCAGGTGGTCGATGGCCAACGCGCCTCGGCATTGGCCTTCGGCGATGCGCGCGCGATGGCGCTGTTCCAGGCGCTGTGCCTGTTCGTTCTCATGCCCGAAGGGTTTCGCAACGCCACGCTGCGCCAGTCTGTCGCCGAACTGATGGGTGAAGCACCCGAAGGTTACGGCCCGGGACGGATGACCTACGATCTGCGCCGACTGCGCCTGCACGGCCTCATCAAGCGTATCCCGCACACCCACCGCTATGAGGTCACCGCCCTCGGAAAACGCGTGTGCCTGTTCTTCACCAAGGTGAACGCGCGCGTCATCCGCCCAGGGCTATCCCAACTGTTCGATGGCTGCCCGAAGGCGCCGAATCGTCCACTCGCGGCGGCCATCAAGCAGTTTGATCGCTCCCGCGAGCAACTCTTTGCGGAGGCGAAACTTGCCGCATGAGAACTTGACGCATCTGCATAGATTTTTCTGCCTCAAGGAGGCTAGTCCTTTTCTTCCGACTCTGTGCGCATTCGACCCCCGAGCCGCAAGCACCAGACGTGCTTCCGCTCAATAAGGGACGATTCAGAAACAGGTGGTGCAACTTGAACCGCCGATGTTGGGCACGCTTCGCTTTGCCCAACCTACGGGTGTTTTAGTCGTTTCTGAACCGTTTCTAAGTATTTCCTTTGTCTCACCGCAGAACGCCGTTTAGATAATCCCGAATCTCCGCTTCCGTATCGACCGAGCTGCCGCCCTCACCAGGAGGCCTTTCCCCGCCACTGGACGCGACCTTGCTCGCGTCGATATGGCCATGCCCGAACTGATGATTCGGGATCGGCTGCCCCATGGGTCTGACCTGCCGCTGTACCTCGCGGTACAGGTCGGATTGGGAAAGACTCGGGTTCTGCTGCTTGAGCAGCGCGGCGAATCCCGAGACGTGCGGGCAGGCCGCCGAGGTGCCGGAGAACCGGCCGTCCTGCTCGCGATAGACCAGCGAGATGGTCTTGTCTGGGGCGACGACCTCCGGCTTGAGCCGCCCATCATCGGTCGGCCCGCGGCTGCTGTAAGGCTCGCCCTCGCCGCTTTGGACATCGACCGCGCCGACTGCCAGTGCCCCTCTTGATGTCGCTGGCGTGGCTACGCTGCCTTTGGGCCGGAGCGGTTGGATCTGTAGCCCTCGCGCGACCACATGTAGATTGACCGGCTTGTCTATCCGGGCAGCCGCCAGCACCAGCAAATACTGGCCGGCGGGCAATCCGGCAGCGATCCCCTCCAAGGGGCGTCCACGCCCGTTCTGCGGCTGCTCGGAGCGCCCGATCAGCTCCACGTCCGAGCCTACGAGGGCGAAGAGATACATGTCGATGTCCTGCGATGCGCGCGGCACCCTCGGGTCCCCGCCCCAATCGTCCCAGTTGGCAATGATGACGGTTTCGATCGGCCCCTGAGCCGTTAGCAACAGGATATCTTCTCCTTCTAGGGCGGCATTGTTGATGTCGATCCACGAATCGCCGTCTTCGTCGAGCGTCCGGCCGAGCCAATGGCTTGCGCCCTCGTTGCCGGCCGCTACGATCCAGGCTATGCCTTTCTCCTGCGCCATCTGCTCGACGAAGCGGTCGAGCAGCCCCTTTCCGTTCAGCGCATCTCCGTGTCCTCCGCCAGAAAAGCTGATGATGTCGACCCCCTGGCTCGCGAGCCAACTCGCCGCCGCGACGATCTGATCGGCGGCGCCATCGATGGTGGTCAGGTAGAGCGCCGCCTCCGGGGCCATGTCGTGGATGATCTCGGCGCAACCGGTTCCGTGCTCCGACTCCGACTCGATGCTGCCCGTCCGGTTGAAGGCCCGGACCGCGGCTGGCTCTGGCACCTCGCCAGCCCGTTGCAGGGCGTCGTAGTGGCGATACCCAAAGTCGATGATGCCGATCTTGACGCCCCTGCCAGTGATCCCGGCACGATGCAGGCGGTCGGCCCCGATACTCTTGACGCCCTCGCTCGCTTTGGTCCCGGAATCCATCCTGCTGGCGGCCTCGTCGAAGCGCTCCTCGCGCCCCTCGAGATAGTCAAGGTCGAGCACATCGTCGTAGGTTGGATAATACATCGCCTGCGGCGCGGCGTACTCCAACGCCTGCAGCCCCGGCAGCGACCGAAGGGAGCCGGCCGGCACCCGCGCCAGGACCACCTCCTCGAACACCGCCGTCACCTCGCCGCCGAGGTCCTCGACGGCCTCTTCGAGGTCGATGCGATCACGGTAGTCCTCGGCGACCAGCGTCACGAGTACTCGCCTGTCCTCATAGGGGATGCCGAGGTCCTTCGCGGTGTCTTCCAAGCCGCCGATCCCCTTGCGGTCGGCGACGTCGATCAAGGTCTGAAGGGCGGGATCGATGCGCGGGTCGCGCGACAACGCCGACTTCTGAGACCGCGTCTCCGGCAGCGGGATGGCGTCCGCCAACAGCTCGATCAAAGACGTCGACCACTCGCCGTGAGAATCGAGGCGCGGTGGTGCTCTATCCTCTATCGGCTCGGCCTCCAAGTTGTCCAATAACTGATCCATGAATTGGTCTGCCGACAACTGGCCCGCTGTTATCAGGCTCAAACCCGCGCCCAACCATAGGATCCGCCAAATCGCTTGCTTGATCATTCTCAGGCTCCTCATAAGGTGAAACGGGGTACTAGGCTCGTGCCGCCCGATGGCTCGCCCTATTGGCTCATCGGGTACAGCGTCGGGCGATTGACCTCCATCAGCCACACGGCCTCAAGGCCGGCAAGCCGGCGCAGCTCGGCGAGCGGGATCAGCGCGAACAGGGTGTTCTCGAACCCGACGCTGACCTCCCCGCCCGCTTGCTCGATCTGGGCTCGGACGGCCGAAGCCTGCTCGACTGAGAGGGCCGTCACGCGCACCGTTACAGCGGGCGTCGGCTCGCGCCGCACGACGACCCCAGCGGCCTCGAGCTTGGCCAGCGACCGGTCTAGGCCGGCCGCGTCGAGATCCGGTTGGGCCAGAGCCCGGAGGTCGGTGTCGAGCTTCTCCTCCGCCGTCACGTCGGCGGTGGCAGTATTACTCGGTTCGGAGAGTGGCCAATCTCGTCCACGGAGGTAGCCGACGAGGCGGCTGCCTGCGCTCGCGCGTGCGTCGAGATCGGCCAGCAATCCGAAAGCCGTTAATGAACCAGAGGCCGCCGGTTGCGACTGCTCCATCAACTGATGCGCCGCGAGCTCGGCTACTGTCGCGGTGGCCGCTCCGCTTGGCTGTTCCGAGTCCCCGTCGCTGCAGATGAGCGCCAGGCGCGGCTTGGATGGCATGCGCCGATCCATGTCCCCGAATTGGCAGACCTGCGACTCGTCGCCGGTGTCGATGACCACCAGCAGCTTTTCGGCGGGACTCTGATCGAGCCAGCCCAAGAGATCCGCGATCGGAAAGGCGCTCGTATCGCTGTCCTCAGGACCAAGTTGGAGAACGGGCTGGCCATCGCGGACCTGGCCGTCGGCGCGCAGCACCAAGGAGAAAGATGGCCCGGAGGCCGCGGCGACCCGCTCGCGGATTGCAGCGGAAGTCACCCCGTCACCGCTCAGGCGCTCGACCTCCCGGCCGGAGCCAGGTGCGAGGATCAGCAACGGCGAATCAACCCTTGCAGATGCGCTCTCGGGGACGATTCCGGTCGCGCCCCGGGGGGCCTCCCCGGTCTGTCCGGCAGCGGCGGCCGAGGCAATGAAGAGGAGCGCGCTCGCGGCCGCGGCCCGCCCAGATCCATGCACTAAGGGATTCCACGTCTGCATCATTCTTGAACCTCAGTTTCATCCGGAATGGAGCATCAGGACTCGTCCGGCGCCGCGGAGAGCACCCGGACCTCGACCCGTCGATTCAGTCGATGGTTCTCCTCGCTCTCGCCCGGGTAGCGGGGCCGCTCCTCGCCGCGTCCGCGCGTCTCGAGCTTGTCCGCGAGACCCGGGTGTCGGCTTTTCAAGAGCTCCTTGACCGCCTCGGCGCGTCGCAGTGACAGGGCCTTGTTGTAATCGGCCTCGCCGCGGCTGTCGGTGTGCCCCACCAGCAGGATCCGGAGCGGATCGCTGGCGAGCGGCGCCAGTGCCTTCCCGAGCTCGACGACCTGTCGCTCCCCCTCGGCATTCGGCCGGTCCTGGTCATAGTCGAACAGGATGAAGAGGGCAACGCGCGGGGCCACGCCGGCCAGGCGCTCGGTGGCCATCGCTGCGCCGATCTGCTCGGCGTCCATCAGCTGGCGGGCGGGCGCCGTGTCGATCGCGCGGCGCACGGCTAGGACGACCGGGTGCTTGTGCCCGCTTGGCAAGTCGGCGGCGAAGCTGATCTCGGCCTCGGCGCGTCCGATCTCGCCGCGGGCGAGATAGGTCTCGGCAATACGGGCTTGGATCGCGGGGCGCAGACGCTCGCTCGCTGTCCCGCTCGCGGCCACCGAGTCGCGCGCGCCGACAAACCGCTCCAGGGCCTGATCGAGATCGCCTGAAGCGAGCAAGGCGAGGCCCAGGTCATAGCCGATCTTCGGATCCGGACAGGCCCGCCAGGCCTGCTGCAGCAGGTCGATACGCTCCGGCGATGGCGCCACGCCGGCCTGCGTGTGGAGTGTGCGGGCCGTGTCGAGGTCGCAGGATGCGGCCGCAGAGAGCGAGGCCGGCACCAAGGCGAGCAGCGCCAGCGGCGGAATGCACGATACGCATCGACGGCTCATTGCGTGGCCTCCGAGCAGCGGGTCGGTTCGGCCAGCAACGCGGCGTCACAACGTTTGGCCACCAATCGGAAGGTCGAGACCGCGATCTTCTCCGGGCTGCGCTCCAGCATGCGCTGGAGCTGGGAGAGCAGCGGATCGTCGCGCCTGAGCTCGCGGGAGGACGCCTCGAGGAAGCCGGGGGACTCCGTGAAGCCGAAGGCGAGCACCAGGTCCGTGCCTTCCGGCTCCTGCACGCGGATCGGATCGGGCGTGCCGTTGGGGCTGATCGGCCAGCGGGCGATCTCGCCGGCGGGAAGCGGTGAGAGCTCGGCCGCCGTGGCCGGGTAGAGCTGCTGGATCGCCGCGTTGGCGTCGAGGTCCAGCAGCAGCACCTGCACCGGCCGCTCGGTCTCGAGGTTGAAGGTGATGCGATCACCGAAGCAGAGGACCGTGCCACAGCTCTCCTGCGTCAGGCGGAGCCTGAATACGAATGGGTTGGATGTCGCTGCCCGCTCCGAGAGCGCCTGGAACCATTGGAACTGGGCGATGCGCCGGGGCAGAGCGGCCTGATCTACAGTCCCGACCAGTTCGCCGTCGCCGCTGTGGATCCGATACCAGTCCCTCCGGTCAGCAGTAATCACCAGGTCCGCAACGGCCCCATCGCCGACCAGATCGACATCCTGCCCACTCAGGGACTCGGAGAGGCGCGTTGCCTCGCCGTCGAGGCGAACGCGCAGCCGTATTGGTTCGCTCTCGACGGGTCCGGCTGCGGCCGCCGCGCCACGGAACGAGAAGACGGCCCGCTTTCCGAGCCCATGCCGATCCTCGAGGAAGGGCGGCAAGGCCTGGGGCGTATGCGGGATCTGCTGCCCGGCGAGACGCCGAACGACCGCCTCCTTCAGCTCGGTGTTGTCAAGTACCCCGTCGCCGTCGCTGTCCGCTGGGATCTCGCCAGCGAGGACCCGGAGCAGGGCATCGCTGAAGGCCCCATGGAACTTGCCATCGCGCGTCGGATAGCGGGGGATCAGCAGCGGGTCGATATCCCAAGCGGTCTCCCGGTCGCTCGACGCGGCAACGAAGTAGACATTTCGATAGGGATACTCGGGCGCCGCCTCGATCAGCGCCTCCCCCGGCACAATGTCCGCCGTCGGGTCCTCGACGACGACCGGTTGGTAGCGGGTCGAAACACCGGGCGCGCGGCCGCGCACAGCATTCCCGGAAAAACAGGCGTCGTAGATAACCGTGACCTCCCGGTCCGGGTCGAGGGCCGAGAGCAGTGGCCGGATGTCGGTACGGCCGACGAGGAGGCCTCGCAGGAGCTCGTCCGGCTTGCCATAGACGATGGCGTCGTGGGGCAGCACGGCCCCGGAATAGGGGTCCAGCGGGACGCTGGTGTCGGGGTCGAAGCGGCTGGTGCCATGCCCGCTGAAGAAGAACAGGACGTGGTCGCCGGGCGCCGAGCGCTCTTGGAGCCGCTCGAGCTCCTCGAGGATGCGCCGCTTGGTGGCCTGGCCGTCGACCAGCGTGCGGATATCCTCTGCGGCGAAGCCCCAGCGGCCGATCAGGACCTCACGCAGGGCCTCCACATCGTGGCGGGGGCCAGCGAGGTCCCGCGCATGGGCGTAGTCGCTGACGCCGACCAACAGGGCCACGCGCTTCGGTGCCGCCTCGGCATTGACGGCCCCAAGCGACAACACCGCGGCCAACAAGGCTCCGCCGGCAGCGCGCCCACCCCGACTGCCTTGGCACCACCCGCCGCAGATCGAATCAAGGAACCGAGACATCGTCGCCTCCCTGCGCTGCCTCTTCATACAGGCGCTCGATCCAGGCCGCATCGGTCAGCCGCTCGGTCAGGGGCTGCTTGAATTCGCGATGGTCGAAGCGCGCCCCGCGTGCGGGGCCGAGCCGAACCTCGCGGGCCCAGCCGAGTGCCTCCTCGACGACCAAGCCCTCGGTCGGGTTGGTGTGCACATCGACGACGATCGGCCGGTCCTCGGCACCGACCAGCTCAAGCAGCGTCCGGTCGATCTCGTTCAGCAATCGCTCGTCGTCGGCCGACGGCGATTGGCCGGCATCGATTCGGGCGCTGATCACGATCAATCGATCCAGCAGCTTCGCGAATTGTGTCCAGTACGGCGCCTCGGGATCCTGCCGGCGCTCGGCGGCGACCAGCGCCGCGAGTGCGCGGTAGAGCGCGGTCGATGGCTCCAGCCGGGCGCCGGCCCGGGGCGACTCCATCGCCATGCCCTTGCCGGCGAGGGTGTAGGACTGCTTCTGATACAGGAGATCGAGGTAGCGCTGCCAGGTCCAGAAGGCCTGGAGGGCATTCAGCCGCTCGGCACCTTGGGGCACCGGCGCGCCGAGCGCGGTGGACATGAAGCGCAGGTAGTCGCCGTTGCGTCCTTCGCCGCCGCTCACGATCGCCGCGGCCTCCTCGAACGCGGCCGCGTAGCCCTCGAAGCGGTGCTCACCACGTCGTTCCAGGATCTCGCGGGCCGGCGCGCTGCCGAGGAGCGCCATCAGCTCGATCGCGCTCGGATAGCCCTTGACCGGTCGGTTGTCGACCAAGGCCAAGCCGAACGGCGGCCCCTTCTTCCCCTCAGCCGGACCGAGATAGGTCCCCGTGCCGTCATAAACGAGCCGCTGGAAGGCCGCCACCTCGGCGGCATAGCGCGACGGCAGGAGGCGCCAGCCGGTCATCGCCTGCGCCGCGGTCACCCCCTCCTCCAGCTTCGCGGCATCGAGCACGCCGCCAATGATCCGCGGGTGGCGGTCGTGCGCCTGGGCATAGGCGAACAGGGCCTCGGCATCGGGGCTCTCTGCCTCTTCCATCACGGCTCGCAGGTCGGCGTCGGTGAGGTCATCGGCCGGCCCGAAGCGCCAGCCGAGCCACCGCTCCTGCTCGGCGCGCAGGTCGGCCAGCTCCGTATCGGCCGAGATCAGGCGGACCAGGGCCAGGGCCTGAGCGGCATGGCGCTCCGCGCGCTCGGCATCGACACCGGTGGCCGCGGACGGCTTGACGGCAAACAGCACGGTCCCGGCATACCGGACCGAACGGAAGTAGGGGCGCAGCGACTCCTCTTGCGCGTAGCGACCGCGAGGCTGGAGCTGGCTGTAGTCGATCCGGTAGCCCCACAGCGGCGAGGGTGCAATCCCGGCCGCGGCCATCGCCAGCCCACATTCCTCCCCCGCTTGGTCCGCCAGGCCCTCGCAACTGCCGCGATCGAGGGCGGCGACAACGGCGAGGAAGTCGGCGTTGGCCTCGGAGACGGGATCCCGGTCCGCCGTGGCGACGCGCTCGGCCAGTCGCGCGACGAACCGGGTGTGCAGTGGCACCAGGGTCTGCTCCTCGAGTCGCTGTTGCGCGTGTCGCTGGACCAGGGCGAACCCCGTGAGCACCAGATCCTCGGTGACGAAGTTCGGAAGCCCTTCCCGTCGGTTCTCGGCATAGACGCCGAGGAGCCCCTGTCCGGATTGGGCCGCGGCCGGCAGGGCCGAGGCCAGGACGAGCAGTGCCGCAGCCGCGAGCCCCAGTCTCATGGCTCCCGCACCTCCATGACCTTGGTCGCCACACCCCAGTAACGGCGGCCCGAGACGACTCGGATCGCCTTGTCGGCGTCTCTGTCGAGGATGTCCTCGGGCACGACGTCCTCATCGGTCACCAGGAAGGCGACCAGGCTCTCACCAAGAGGCTCGGCAGCCTCGATCGTCCAGGTCGCATCCTCGGCCGGCACCTGTACCGTCCGCCCGCCGCGGATGGCGTTGTCCTCCTCCTGCGCGTTCGGGAAGACGAGGCTCAGCTCGTCGTCGCTATCGACGCTGAGGATCCACAGGCGCCCCGGCTTCTCGCTGCGGACCTCGAAGCGCAGCGGCTCGCCGAGCTCGGCGGTCGCGGGGATGACCTTGCCGGTCACCTTGAATCCCGCCTCCCCCGGATCCAGGCGACTGAGCGCCTCCCAATTCGAGCCGACGTGGACATATTCGGTTCGAGGGCACCCCGCCAGTGCGATGACGAAGCTAAACAGTGGGATCAGAGCGATAATCTTCAGGAATGTGTTCATGGAAATGGTTCTCGGTAATCGTCTCTACAGGGTTTCAATCGCAGGGGCCGTCGAAGGGGCAGGCGCGATACCGGGTCGCCCCTCCGTAGACGGCGGCCTGGGCCGTCGCACTGCGGGTCGACGCGATCGAAATGAGCGGGAAGGTATCCAGCACCCGACCCGATGCGTCGCGGTGGCCGTCGCTCGCCTCGAAGAGGTTGATCGGGCGGCGCGTGAACAGCGCGATCACCTGCGACGGGCCAAACGGCGCTTGGATTGGCCAATCGAAGCAGCCCTCGCCGAAGAGGCAGCTCGGGTCGGGCAGCTCGAGCGTGCCCCGGCGCACCGCGTTGTCCGGGTGGAACCGATTCGGGAAGAGGACCCGCACCTGGTCCTGCGCATCGATCTCCAGGATGTTCAGGTGCCCTTTGGCGGCCGGGATCTCCACGCGCAGGCGCAGCAGGTCGCCCTCTTCGAGCCGCTCGCTGCCGATCAAGCTCACCGCCAAGGGCTCGGCGTCTTCGAGGAGCCGACGATAGAGCGACGCGTTCGTGTCCCCCGATGGTCCGTCGCGGCTCAGGAGGTTGAGCGCGATGAGCTCCGGGGCGCCCATCAGCTGCGGTCGGTGGCGCTGATGCCTCGCCGCCGAGGTCTGCACGTACCGGTCGATGTAAGCGTCGGTCTTGTCCTTGAGGATCTCCAGCGTCAGGCGCTCGGCGCCATCCCGGATCGCAGCCTCGACGGCGTCCGCGACGCCGAGGGTGAAGACGCTGCCGCGCGAGGTTGCCAGCGCCTGCTCGTAATCGGCCGCGGCCGCGAGCAGCGCGAAGCCCTCGCCGTCCGCGACCGCATCGCGCAAGGCCAACGCCTTCGTCTCCCTGCTCTCCGGCATCCCGGGGTAGTAGAAGAACTTCGGCTGACCCTCGGCGACGCCGAGGCTCTTGTCCTTCAGGCCCACGCTCCGACTGAGCCTCGGCGCTGCGCCCTTCGCCACGGTGCCGCTGTGGCAGGCATCGACCAGCAGCAGGACCTCACGGCTGCGCAAAGACTTCAGGAGTCGATTGAGATCGTCGTCCTTGATAACACCCTCGAGGGTAGGCCGCGGTCCAGATGTGATCTCCTTCAGCTCATAGGTGGTCAACACCTCATCGGCACCATCGGCCTCATCGCCGTTGTCGTCCGGCACCTGGGTGCCATGGCCACTGAAATAGATCAGCACCCGATCGTGCTCGCCCGCTTGCGGCACCAGCCAGCTTGTGAACGCCTGCTCGATATTGGCCACCGTGACCTCTGCGTCCGCGAGCGTGCGGATATCGCCTTCGACGAAGCCCAGCCGGCCGGCGACGACGCGCATCAGGTCGAGATCCTTGTCGATCCCGCTGAGGTTGTAGTCGGGGTTGCGGTAGCTGCCGACACCGATCAGCAACGCGAGGTCTTTGGCTTGTGCGCCGGGAATGAGCAGTAGCGCACAGCAGATGGCGAGGATGCGCCCGAGGCCATTGCGCTTCAGGTGTAACCGGCGGGGCATGGAGGCCTGAGCCATTCGTCGAATCTCCCTTGTCCGTTAGCCGATGACCGCGCGGGTCGGGGCCATCCTGGCCTCCCGCACGCCGCGCTCTGCCATCGAAGGCTTAGGAACGATTCAGAAACAAGTGGTACAACTTGAGCTGCCCTTGTTGGGCACGCTCCGCTTTGCCCAACCTACGGTGTGTAGGTTGTTTCTAAATCATTACTTACCTGGCCGGATCCTCAGCGGCGGATGCGCAGGTTCAGCTCCTCGACGACGATGCCGCGCGGCAGCCGGCGGCTGTCGCTGTCGCGCACGCGGATCGCCTTGGCCTCCATGCCCTTCTCCGCATAGGCAGAATTCAGCTCGGCGTCGAGCCAGTCGAAGATGCCCTCGGACTCGTAGAAGGCATCACCCAGCGCCTTGGTCCCGTAGCCCTTGATCAGTTTGTCCACATCCAAGTAACGCTCGCTGGCGACCATCACGACACGCTCGGTGCCGGCGCGGTCGGAATAGAACTCGAGGCCCGGGTTCGGGACCTTGCGCCAGCGCCGATCTCCGGGGTACTTGACCTCTCCCTTGCCCTGCCGCTGATTCGGCAGGATGCTCACCGCCCGCTGCGTCCGGGGATCGACGTTGAACAGATAGAGATAGAAGGGCTTGTTGCCCTTGACCTCGAAGCGGATCGGATCCTCGACCCCATATCGGCTTTGCTCGGTGCGGATCGCGACGTCGAGATCACCGCCGCGGCGCCCGCCGCCGTTGCCGCGATCGCGGTCGTCGGAGACGCGCACCCGGATCGCCTTCTCGCCGAGCGGGACGGCTTCCAGTGCGCCCATGCCGGCCTCCTCGGCGTGAGAGAGCCCGTTGACCAACGATCCACCGATCAAGAGACCGCCAACGACAACGGCCAACGCCGCGTTCTGCAGCCCACCCATCTTACGTGTCATCGTCATTACCTCGCTTTGCTCGTGAAGAAGCCGGTCCGGCTGGAGTGCTTAGCTATAGAAACGGCGCTGGATCGCCGAAGTGACAAGCGTCGCGCCGATTTCTGCGGCGAATCTGAATCAGCTAGGGGCGCTGGGTCCGGGCGGCGCGGGTGATGAGCCTGCGAGCAAAGCCGCGGCGCCCCGAGCCCCTCAGGGCAGTCGCTTGGTGAATGGCGCCAAGGCCCTGCATGCTGAGCAGGAACAGGCAGCAGCGACCCCATCGCCAACGGCCTCCGCCGCGACCGACCCAGTCCGGACGCGACATCCGGGCGGTGGCAATATAAGCGAAAAGTGTATTTCTCTGCGAAAAATCGTCCAGGGGGCTCCGCAGCGCTTCGCCTCCTGCACCGCTCGTGCCCCAGGCGGGCAGTCCTGCCCGCCCGTTCGGCGGACGGCGAAGGTCCACCAGACCTTCGGTCCCACCTTACCCCCCTGGATGCGAGGGGAGGGCTGCAAAGACGGTGGAAACCGCGACCAGGGGGCGTTGCCCCCTGGACCCCCAATAGGGAAAAGAGAAGAGTACCGAGTCAATCCTGGGCAAGACGGAGGCCGAGGTAGTTGAACCGGTGGAACGGCCCGTACCAGAAACGGTTGGCAGAGCGCACCCTGCGCGGTTCGATGCTCCAGGAGCCGCCCCGCAACGCCACCCAGCCGGCGTAGTTTTTGCCTGCGCAGCGCTGCTCACCATTTTTTCCATAGTCCTCGTCATAGGCCGAGCAGGTCCACTCCCAGACATTGCCCGCCACATCGTGCAGCCCCCAGGCATTGGCCTGCAGACTGCCGACCGGCAGCGTCTTCCCCCGGT
>JANQGF010000379.1 GCA_028277465.1 Chromatiaceae bacterium | reverse complement strand
CCGATGCTAGTGTGGGGTCTCCCCATGCGAACGTAGGTCACCGCCAGGGTCTTGCACCTAACCCCCGTTGCTCCACGCAGCGGGGGTTTCCTTTTTGTCCCCCGCTCCATGCCACCAACCAACCGATCCTGGACCAGCGCCTCCGGATAATCGAAAATCCCAGGTTGCGGGTCGAATGGCCTGCATGCTTGTTGCGGAAGAAACCTGAGTCTTGATGCGTCCCGAGCAGCGCGAAGCGGTGCGGGCGATGCGGGTGGGGATGAAGAGTTGGATCTGGCGACCTTACTGGGTTTGATCGGAGCAATCGGCGTCATCGTTGGCGCCATTGCATTGAGCGGGGACGTGATGCTCTTCATCAACCTCCCCTCGCTGGTGATCGTGATCGGGGGAACTGCCTTCGCGGTGATGTTCCGTGGCACCCTCGGCCAGTTCATCGGTAGCTTCAAGGTCGCGATGGGCGCCTTCTTCTCCAAGGCCATCTCACCCCAGGCGCTGATTGAAGAGGCCGTCGAGCTTGCGACCGTCGCCCGCAAAGAGGGGTTGCTGGCACTGGAAGGTCGAGAGATCTCCCATCCCTTCCTTCAGGCAGGCATCGGTCTCTGTGTCGATGGCCATGAACCCGACGTGGTGCGCAAGGTTCTTTCCAAAGACATCAATCTCACCATTAAGCGGCAAGAGGCCGGTTATGGTGTCTTCAAGGCTGTTGGGGAAGTCGCGCCGGCCATGGGTATGATCGGAACGCTTATCGGCTTGGTGCAGATGCTAGCCAACATGGACGACCCCAAGAGCATCGGCCCTGCAATGGCTGTCGCCCTTCTGACGACGCTTTATGGTGCCGTCATCGCCAATGCCTTCGCGATTCCCATCGCCGAGAAGCTCAAAATGAGGAGCACAGAGGAGAAACTGGCCAAGTCGCTCATCCTCGAATCCATTTCCGGCATTCAGGAGGGGTTGAACCCGCGTGTCCTAGAGCAGTTGCTGATGACCTATCTGCCTGAGAATCAGCGGCAGGGCCGTGATGCAGGCTGATGGCGCGCAGCTTGGGCAAGCCGAGGTGAAGTGATGGAAGAACCCGAGTGCGATCAGGCACAAGAGGATAGGGGGTCCCCCGCGTGGGTGATGACCTTCGCCGACCTCATGTCCTTGCTGATGGTGTTCTTCGTCTTGCTCTTGTCCTTTTCCGAGCTGGACGTCCTGAAGTACAAACAGGTGGCGGGTTCTCTCAAGATGGCGTTTGGCGTCCAGCGCGAGGTCGAGGTCCAAGATGAGCCCAAGGGTACCAGCATCATTACCCAGGAGTTCTCGCCGGCCCAGCCGGAGCCGACAGTGCTCAACGAGGTTCGCCAGCAGACCACGGACGACTTGAAGCAGAACTTGATGATTCGCGATCCCGCGGTCGAGGACGCTCGGAACAAGGCGGAGGAGCTGAAAGAGGTCTTGAGCAAGGAGGTTTCCGAGGGCCTGCTCGAGATCAACACGATCGACGATCAGGTGATCATTCGCATCCGCGAAAAGGGATCCTTCCCCTCGGCCTCGGCACGAGTCAGTCCAGAGTTCTTAGAGGTGCTGATGAAGATCAGCGAGGCGCTCAACAAGGTCGAAGGTCGGATACTCATCGCTGGTCACACCGATAATATCCCGATCCAAACCGGTGAGTTTCCATCCAACTGGGTCTTGTCGGCCGCACGCGCGGCGGTGGTCGCTTACACCATGACGGATCGGGGCGGTATTGCCCCCGAGCGGGTCGAGATTCGTGCTTATGCCGACAACCGACCGGTCGAGCCGAACAGCTCGCCCGAAGGCCGGGCCAAGAACCGGCGCGTCGAGATCATCGTGCTTGGTGAGCGCGCCACGAGCTCCGCGCTGGAGGATGTCGCCGAATTGGATGGGGGTCTACAGAGGGAGGTGGGGCCCGATGAGTGAGGGGCAGCATGCCGCGTCGCAGCGGGAGAGGCGTCGCTATTTTCGCATCGATGATCGCGTTGGGCTTGACTTGGCGCAGATTACGGTCGCCGATGAAGCCCAGGTCATCGCGGATTTCCCCCGCGCCAGCGCTCGCTTCGGACTGGTCAATGATCTCAGGGCCGTACGGGATGCGCATCTCCCGCAGCGCCGGAGTCTGGAGCGCAGATTTCCCACCGTGGCCAGCTATGCCGCCGTGTTGGAACGGCAGATCGAGACCCTGGCATTCGCGCTGGATGAGCGCGATGGTGGCCCAGTTGCGCCCAACCAGTTGATCAATTTGAGCGCCCAGGGGTTTTGCTTCGAGACGGATAGCGACTTCTCCGTCGGCTCGCTCGTCGAAGTGCGCCTCACGCTCTTTCCTGATCGCAGCCGGATCAAGGCACTGGCGCGTGTGATCTCGACTGACAGTGGTGAGAGCGGCAAGGAGACCGCCTTCGATTTCACCCATCTGCGAGAGGCGGACCGCGAAGCCATCATCCGTCACGTGCACGCACTGCAAAGGAGACGCCTCCTGGCCGAGGGCGAGGGGGGTGCGGAAGACGCACCTTGACCCAAGAGCATCGATCTGCGTCTGGGCGGCCTCCCGCAATCGCCCGGCGATGCGACTGCCGGCGCGACGCAGAAGGCGGGCGTCAAGACAAGCCAGGTGGGATGAGAGTTGACAGAAATCGCCTAAGGTGTCCAGTAGAAGTCCTGCTGCGTCGCCCCGGCGGCAGGTACTCTCACCTCACGTGTTTGGGCCCGCCCGGCGTTATCTGCGGTGATGAGGTAACGACCCGGGGGGAGGTTGGCAAAGAGCCAGGGTCCTCGCGAGACGGCGTCGAGCAGCCTCTCGCCTGCACCGTCCTCGATTCGCACCCGGATGGCGGCCAGATAGACCCCCGAGCCCTGCATGGCGAACAAGAGCCGCAGGTTGTACTTCGACTTCACCAGCTCCATCTCTTCGCGCTCGGAGGTCCCGACCCCGCCGCTGATGTAGGTGACCCCGCTGGCGGCACGCGAGGCGGTTGGCGGACCGGCGGCACTGGCTCCAGCCGGCCGGACTGTCGCCTCTGGAGCGACTCTCGTCTCGGGTAAGATGGCCCCTCCGGGCAAGAGGGTGCCGGCTGGTAGCGAGGTCTCCTCCTGGAGAAGGGTGCCCTCGGGGAGCTCGGTCGCCTGTGACGGCGTTACTGCGCTCGATTCGGCTCGCTCAGGCGCAATCGCCCATTCCGTGCGTGCCCCTGGCCAGGCTCTGGGGTCGGACCTGATCGGGTCTTGGGCGACCTCTGCGATGGCGTAAGAGTTGATCGTGCCGGCTATCATCAAGGGTAACAATGAGCCTGTTCCCATTCCTCTTGTCATGGCGACCTCCACGTCGATGTTGCGAAAGACATTCCGAAGCGCCGGCCGTCCGGCGACTCGGGTTCAACCGTGCTCTTGGTGTGCGTCTTCAGGGGCTGCCGTGCAGCCACTCCAGCGAGTCGGAAAGAGGCTCTCGATGAGGCCGGAGCGGTGCAGCAGTGCAACCCCCAGCACATGTCCCAGGTGGGTCACGATCACTTGTCCAGGTGGCGTTGCAGCCCGCTGAGCAGGCGTGGGATCGAAGTTCTCGCGGCGCAGGTAGGCATCGCGTTGCGCCTCGTTCAGCTCGATCCGAAAGCGGGATGCATCCCGGCCGAAGAGCATTGCCCCGCCGGTCGTCGGCTTCGGGGGGCGGACATTGGTCCGATGAAAGAAGAGCCCGCTGCCCTCGGCGCGCGGAAGCGCTGGTGGCGCATGATCGGCGGCCATGAGGTGCAAGCCGCGGCGAGTCTGGCGATTGACCCGGTACCCATCCCAATAGCCCGCGCGCAGGCCATACTTGGCGCCGAGCCCCTCCAGCCACTCGGCGGCATCGGCGTCGCCCATCGATGCCAGCTCGGGCTGCGGTTCAGGTTCGACGTCAGGACTCGAGTCCTTCTCCAAGACGGCGATGAAGAAACCACCGGTGTCGTTATGATGGGGCCAGAAGCGCAGACAATGGGCCAGCTCGGGCGCGAGCTTGCGTCCTTCCCACTCGGTGATACCGGGGGTGGTCGCGAGCGACGGCAAGGACAGGGGCAAGGATCTAATCACCCCCGGGAATTCGGCCAGGATGTCTGCCACCACGAGCTCATTTTCTTCGGGGGCGAAGGTGCAGGTCGAATAGAGGATGCGCCCACCGGGGCGGCAGCGCTGGACGGCCTTGCGCAGCAGGGCCCGTTGGCGCGGACCGAGAGGTGTGCTCGGCGACCGGTGGAGACGTTGCAGCAGCGAGGGGTTACGTCTCAGCGTCCCTTCACCGGAGCAGGGCGCATCTACCAGGATGCGGTCGAACTGTCCGCCGGTCGTTGGCCAGTTGGCGGCATCAAAGCAGGTCGTGGTGACGTTGAGGACACCGAGCCGATCCAGGTTGCCCTGTAGCGCCTTGATCCGAGCAAAGGAGATGTCGTTGGCGATCAGGGTGCCTCGATTGCCGAGCGCGAAAGCGATCTGAGCCGTCTTGCCGCCCGGGGCCGCGCACATATCCAGCACCTTTTGCCCCGGTGTCAGATCCATGAGAGCGACCGGGAGCTGCGAAACCTCTTCTTGGGCGTGCGCTAGACCCACACAATACCACCAATGTCGGCCGGCCTTGAGAGTGGGGGCCAGACGCAGCGCGTTCGGGAGATCGGAAACGGGTTGCGGATCCAAACCCTGCGCGGTTAGCAGTTCGGACAGGCCGTTCACCGAGATACGCGTCGGGTTCGCCCAGATGCAGGTGGGCAGAGGGCAGCAGAGCGCTGCGACGAAGGCATCCCAGTCGTCGACCAGATCACGGTAACGGCCAAGCGGAGAGGCGCCGATACTGGTAGGGGTGCAGGGCGTCGTCTCGCTGCGGCGAGGCCTATTCGGTCGCATCGGCTCAGTGCCTCCCGGTCCGCTGGAGCTCGAGAAGTTGGACGATCAAGACCGTCTCCAATGGATCGCCGAGCATCTTGGCCGAGTTACCGACGACAGGGAAAGTCCCAGCTTGCTGATGTGATGGCTGCTCGACACTGGTGGTGGTTGAGACCCCTGCATAAGGCGATTTCTGTCAATTCTCATCCCACCTGGCTGGTCTTGACGCCCGCCTTCTGCGTCGCGCCAGCAGTCACATAGCCCCGCTATGCTCCTGCCGG
>JANQGF010000244.1 GCA_028277465.1 Chromatiaceae bacterium | reverse complement strand
TGGTCGATTCGTCCCTCCAGGGCCAGGTTCCCGGGGGAGGGGGTGCCGCTCGCGGGCTCCGGCGCGGCCTCGGTCGCCGCGGGTCGACCACAGAGCAGATGGGCGTAACGTTGCTCACGCCTCCCGGGTTGTCGGGGCAGCTCGAGCACCAATGCCTGGTCGCGGGTCGCCAGGGCGCCTAGGGCCTCGGTGACGGCATCCAGGTCCCGGAACTCCGCCAGGCGCGCCGTGTTGGTGCGTAGCTCGCCCGGCGTCTGGGGACCGCGCAGCATCAGGGCACACAGCAGGGCCTGCTCCTCGCGGCTGAGGAAGAAGGTTCCCACCATCTTGTGGTCGTAGCGCTCGGTACGACCCGAGAAGCTCGCGTGGACCAGACCCCGGTCGCGGAGCTGGTTGAGCGTGTGCCCCACCTCGCCTGGCGCAAGGCGCATGACCGGATGGCGGGCACTCTTCTGATTGCAGGCGCTGACCAGACCGTTCAACGTCAGGGGATACTGGTCCGGCGTCGTGCGTTGCTTTTCCATGAGGCAGCCGATCACGCGGGCCTCGACCGGAGTCAGGAAGGCGCCGGCGGTATCTGGTTCATTCTCGGTGGACATCAGGAGTCGGCTCTCGTTGGATCAATCGATGCCGGGCGCCTCGAGAGATTCAAGGTGCCCGTGGTGGGGCGGATGCCCCGCCATTTTCAAGCGCCGAAACCGCGTCCAGAGCGAGATGCGTCGTTTTCATTTTGTGCTTGGCTTTGGGGGGTTCATCGACATCGCTGGAAACGCGGTTTAAATTTTATATTTTTTAATCTCTTAAACCGCGACAGCTCCGATGCTTGTCGTGGTTGCCAAGGCCGATCCAATCAAAAAACTACGCATACCGCGCTGGGCGCGGTTTAAGTGCTGCTGAGAGGTTAAACCATGCCGCATGGTTCCGCATCCTGCATCCGGATCATGTCTCTGGGAGGACGCGGCCGGCGGCGAGACGCAATCCTTGGAGCAGCTCGTCACGGCCCCGCGCGCCGAAGAATGGCACCAGCTCGGTCAGCGGGCGCAGCTGCGCGGCAGCGGCGACCAGCAGGGCGGCCTCGTCCGGCCTGATGGCCCCGGCGCGCAGACAGGGACCGAGACGGTCACGGACCAGCGCCGCCAGCGGCGGCAGGCTGGCCTCGAGGGTGCGATGACCGGCGACGAAGCCGCGCAGCTCCAGCCAGTCGGTGGGAGCACCCGGGGGCTGCGTGGTCGGTCTCGATGCCGCTGAAGGAGGCAAGGAGCGTATCAGGCCGACGGCAATCGCCGGGTCGAGCCGGCGGAGCGGGCCGGCGAGCAGGATCGGGAGACGCGACTGGAGTCGGCACCGCGCGGTCGCGACCAAGCCTGACCCGGGGCGGCTGAGCCGGCGCAGCACCACGACCGCATGCTCGCCGCTGGCGGCATTGCGGCGGGTGCCGATCTGGACCGGGCGATAACCGCAGCGGTCCCAGAAGCGGAGCAGTCCAGGGGTCGCCCCGAGGCTTGCGCCCGCGAGATCGAAACCCTCCGCACGCCCGGCGCGAAGGAGTGCGCGCAGCAGCATGCGTCCCAGTCCCCGTCCTGTCAACGATGGGTGAACGGCGAGCCGCATCACCCGCATATAACGGTAACTGGGGGCATCCAGAAGACCCGCATGGGCGGAGAGCGTTTGTGGCAAGAGGTGTCCCCGCGGGCGACGCCGTCCCGCGAAGATGGCCTCGCGCAGCTCGGCGTCCTGGATCCCCCCTTCCTCGGCGGCGAGCAGGGTCGCCGCGATCCGACCGGCGTGGCGCAACACATAGAGACGGACGTTGGGACCATCGAGCAGGACCCGCAGATCCAGCGGCCGGGTCTGGTAGTGGGCCAGCACCAGCAGGCCGAAGAGCTCATGCAGGCTCTGCTCGTCGCGGATCAGCCGCGCGGGATCGAGCCGCTCGCAGCGACAGTTGGCCGGGTCCGCCGTGGCGAGTTGCTGGGCCGGTGCGGGGGTGGCATCGAGCAGGAGTGCACGGAAGGTCAAGGCCTCCAAGGGGTCTGCGGGCGCCCAGCGGATCGGCCTCTCCAGCCTGAGTGCGCGCCAGCTCGGGGTCAGTCGATCGAGCGTGGCGCGAAACCGGACCTCGAAACCGCGTCCGGTCCCTTCGTAGCCATGGACCGTGGTCGAAAAGACGATCCGCCGATAGTGGGCGAGCATGGCCTCGAGCAGGGGCGCCGGGATGCCGGCCGCCTCGTCGACCAGGAGCAGGTCGGCCTCGGGCCAGGTCTCCAGAATGGCCTGGGGCGACGAATAGGTCAGGCCGGATTCGCTGGACGGGGCCTGCCGCGCGGACTCGGTGTCCGCCAGGACGGCCTCGGCATGGTGGAAGACGGGGGCGACCGCGGCCCGTCGGGGGGCCGTGACCAGGATCCGGCAGTCGCTGGTGGCGAGCAGCTGTCCTGCTGCCAGGCCGAGTGCCGCGCTCTTGCCGCGTCCCCGGTGTGCGATCAGCACCAGTGGCCGACGGGCCCTGCCACGGGCGGTTTGCAGGATGGCCTCGCACGCCCGCTGCTGATCCGGGGTGAGGGCCCGACTGGCGCGCGGTGCCGCGGGTGGCGACTCCGTGCTGACCGGGAGTGGAGGGTGCCGCTCGGCCTGGCGGTGCGGCCGAAGCTCGGGCTCGGTCGGCGGGACCTCCCGCTGCTGGAGCCTGAGGATCTGCTGATCGGCGAGGAGCAGAGTGACCAGACGGGCGAGAAAGCGCCCGCTCGTGGATCTCGCGGAGTGCGGCCAGACGGCGATGCGCGCGGCCTCCGGGTCCGTGCATTGCGGCCAGTCGGCGAGCGGCGGTGTGAGCAGAATGAGGAGCCCGCCGCCCCGGATTGCCCCGGTGGCCGCGCCGAAGCCGTCCGGGTCGAAACCACTGTGGGCGTCATAGATCAGCAGATCCAGATCCTGGCCCAAGAGGCGCGGCGCGGCCCGCAGCGGCAGGGCGTCGGACGCAAACCTGCGGTCGGTCAGCCAGATGGGCTTCAGCTCGGGCAGGGCCGCGACGGCTTGGCGTGCGCGCGCCGCGGTCCAGTCGGCATCGCCGCTGATCAGCAGGGTGCGCCGATGATTCGCACCTCGGGCCTGTCCCCAGAGGTCGAGGACCAGATCGGCGAGGGGCCTGGACTCGACCGGGAGTGATTCGTCGTCCAGATCGCCGATCCCGACCTCAGTGCTCCATGGGTCCGGTCACCGGCACGAACCGCACCGGCAAGAGGTTCCGTCGGCTCAATCGACCCGTCGCGTCCTTGGTCAGGAGCTCCAGCTGCTGGACGCCATGGGGGCCCCCGATCGGAATCACGAATCGCCCACCGGGCTTGAGCTGGTCGACCAGTTGCTGTGGGATGCGCGGTGCCGCGGCCGTGACGATGATTCCGTCGAAGGGTGCCGCCTGCGGCCAACCGAGCCAGCCGTCACCAGCCCGCACCTGGACCCCCTCATAGCCCAGCGCCGCGAGCGTCTGCGCCGCCTGTTCCGCCAGCTCGGGCACGATCTCGACCGTGTAGACCTGGACCCCCATGGCGGCGAGCACGGCTGCCTGATAACCGGAGCCGGTTCCCAGCTCGAACACCCGATCGCCGGGACCCACGTCCAGCAACTGGCTCATGATGGCGACGATATAGGGCTGGGAGATGGTCTGACCGCTCCCGATCGGCAGCGGGTGGTTGATATAGGCGAGGTCGCGTTGCTTCTCGGGGACGAACTGGTGACGCGGGACCTTGCGCATGGCCTCCTCGACCCGCGGATCCAGACCGGTCACACCCAGTTCGGACGCCGTCATTCGCACTTGGCCTCGGATCTGCTCCACCAATTGGTTACGCGCTTCGCTCATGTCGTCATCCAGGTCACGGGCATCGCTTCCAAACGCCAGGCACAAGAGCGAGGCCAGCAGGATTCTCTCGATGAAGGGCTTGGGGGCATGGGATCGTGGGAACATCACTGGATCACACCCTGTTCGATGAGTCCATTTCAGTCTAGCAGCCTACTTGAAAAGATCCTCCGCGGCTTGGCGCAACCGGGCCGGATCCTCGGCCTTTGCGGTGGCCCCCCCGGGTCTGATCGCCGGTTCGAACAGATCGCAGAAGTTCGACCTGTCCTTGTCCAGGACCCGCTCGACCAGGGGCTCCAGACACGCGTTCGGCCTTCCCGGGGCATGGTGTCGGCAGTTGAGACAGCAATGGGTCGCCTTGTCACAGTCGAGACAGGTGGCTTCGCGGCCATAGTCCGCTCGCGTGAGGTCGCATCCACAGTTCCAACAATGACCGGCAATCTCATCTGGCATCATGGTCTCTTCGGCTGGCTGTTGCAGACATCGTCTATCAACCAATGCTCATCCACGCGGCTCGATCGAGGCAGCCCCCGGCGCCCGCCCGGCGAAGGGGCGCCACCGCTTGATGTCCTGATCCACCGCATAGAGACAGGGCATCAGCAGCAGCGAGATGAGGGTGCCGAAAAAGATGCCCCAGGCCATGGCCAGGACCATGGGGGTGATGAAGGGGCTGGAGCCGGCCAGACCATAGGCCGTCGGGAGCAGCCCGGCGACCGTGGTCAGAGAGGTGATGACGATGGGTCGCAGACGCCGCCCGGTGCCCTCGGCGATCCACTGATCCGTCAGCCAGGTGCCCTGCTCGATGCGTCGCCGGTTCAGGCTGTGGACCAGGACCAGCGAGTCGTTCACCAGCACCCCGATGAGGCCGAGGATGCCGATCAGTGCGATCATGCTCAATGGCTCGCCCTGCAGCCCGAAGCCGACGATGACTCCGGCCATGCCGAAGGGGATGGCCACCAGGATCAGGAAGGGCTGGGTGAGTGAATTGAACAGCAGCACCAGGACGACGAAGATCGACAGGGCGCAGATCGCGAAGGCGACCCCGATGTTGCCGAGCGACTCGCGCTGCTGTTCCAGCTCGCCCCCATACCAGAGTCGCAGGCTCGGAAAGCGCATCAGGAGCTGCTGTTCCTCGACGAAGTCGGCGAGCGCATCATTGACCTGCTGAACCGAGACCCGCGTCCGGTCGATATCGCCATAGAGGGTCAGGGTGCGCTGACCCAGATAGTGCCGGATGGCCGCCTCGCCCGGACGAATGATAATCTCCGCCACGCTGCGGAGATAGACCGCCTGACCGGCGTCGTTGATCAACACCAGATTCTCCAGGGTCTCCATGCGGCCACGGTCTTGGGCCTGAAACTGGAGCCGGTAGCGGATACGCTCCTCGACCTGCTGGAGCTCGTCGACCAGCAGACCGTCGAAGGCGACCCGGACCATCTGGGTCACCGCGTCCACAGTCAGTCCGCGGTCGGCGAGCGCCCGATGATCCAGGTCCAGCTCCACCACGTCCTTGCCCGGCTTGTAGCTGGTCCAGACCTGGGTGACGCCCGGATAGGCCTGCAGAAACCCCTCGAGCCGTGCGGCTAGGGCGAAGCGCCCGGGGTCGTTGCCGATGATCTCGAGCTCGACCGGCTTGCCGGCGACCGGCGTGTCCTTCAGCGGCTCCACCATGATGTCCTTGTAGCCCGGCAGGTCGTCGAGCTCCTGGCGCAGGGCGCCGATGAGCCGGTTGGAGTTGGTCACCCGCTGGCCCTGCGGGAGCATATAGAGTGTGAGCAGGGCCCAGGCCGGATTGCGGCCCTCGGTCGCCCCATAGAAGTCGGTGTCGTGATGACCGATCCGGGTGGTGATGTTGAGCAGGTCCTCGGGCGGGACCCGCTCGCGGATCAGGGCCTCCAGCTCGGCGGCCTTCTGGATGGTGTAATCGAAGGAGGCACCCTCGGGCAGCTCGACCTTGAAGTTGACGGTGTCGATGTCGACCTCGGGATAGAGGTTGAAGCGCATGACCAGTGCGCCATAGACGAGGATGGCGGTGAAGCCGGCGATGAAGAGCCCGATGGTCAGATAGCGGCGGCGCACCGCCCCCAGCACCAGACGGTCGAACCGCGCTTGCAGATGCTGCAGCCAGCGGCGTGGCGGCCGCGGCCCGGAACGGCCGGCCTTTGCGCCTCCATGCGCCAGATGTCCGGGCAGCATGAAGAAACACTCCACGAGCGAGGCGGCCAGGACCAGTGCCACCATCAGGGGCAGCATCCAGAGGAACTTGCCCTCCAGGCCGCCGAGGAAGGCCACCGGCAGGAAGGCGAGCACCGTGGTGAGGGTGCTGACGATGACCGGGGAGGCGACCACCGCGGCCCCCTCGGTTGCGGCCTGAGGCGGCGGGAGACCCTGCTCCAGCCGGTGCTGGATGCTCTCGGCGGTGACCACGCCGTCGTCGACCAGCATGCCGAGCATGAGGATCAGGGCGGTCAGGGTCATGACGTCGACCCCCAGCCCGACCAGCGGCATGAGGGCGAAGGTCAAGAGCAGGGCCACCCCCAGCCCCAGGCTCACCCAGACCGCCAGGCGCAGGTTGAGGAACAGCCAGAGACACCCGAAGACCAGCGCGAAGCCGAGCAGCGCATTGCTGCTCAGCACATCGAGCATGTCATAGGTGAAGCGGGAGATGTCGTTGACCGTCTCGATCGCCACGCCGGGAGGCAGGTTGGCCCGCTCGTGCTCGACGAAGGCGCGCACCGCTGCCGCGGTCTTGAGACCATCGGCCTCGGCCTTCTTGCGCGCCAGCAGCGCGATGCTCAGCCGCCCGTCGGTGCGCGACTGCACCTGCCAGTCCTCGTAGTCCAGCACCACCTGGGCCAGGTCACGCACCTGCACGCTGTTGCCCGGCTCACGGGTGCGCACCACCACCTCCTCGACCTGCTTGGGTTGGGCGAACTGACCCACGGTGAGCACCTTCTTCTCGGCCACGAAGGAGGTCAGTGAGCCGCCGGAGGCGCGCACATTGCGGCTGCGGATGGCGCGGCTGATCTCGTCGACCGAGAGGCGTAGGTGTTGCAGCCGCTCGGGATCGAGCAGGATGCGGACCTCGCGCTCGCGATAGCCTACCTTCTCGACCCCGGCGATCCCCGACGTCTCGCGCAGGGCATCGGCCAGGCGCCTGGCGCTCGCGCGTAGTACCGACTCCGGGACCTGGCCGGTCAGGTGCAGCTCCATCACCGGCACCTTCAGGGTCGACATCTCCTCGACCAGCGGCCGCTCCAGCAGGTCGGGCGGCAACCGGGAGCCGGCGCGGTCCACGGCCTTCTGGATGTCCGCGAGGACCTGGCTCTTGTCCTTCACATCCGGGTCGAGGCGCACCGCGATCACCGAGATGCCCTCCATGCTGTTGGAGGTCACCTTCTTGAGTCCGCTGACCTCGAGGATCTCCTCCTCCAGTGGCAGGGTGATGGAGAGCTCGACATCCTCCGGGCCGGCACCCGGACGCAGGGTGGTGATATTGACCAGCCCCAGGTCGATCTTGGGCATGGTCTCGTACTTCATATGCTGGGTGGCCGTGAGACCGCTGATCACCGCCATCACCAGCAGCAGATTGGCCAGCAGCGGCCGGTCGACGAAGAAGCCGATCAGGGATCTCATGGTGTCGGCCCCGCGACGACCTCGACGGGGCTGCCGTCGATCAACTGCTCCATGCCCGCCACCACCAGCCGGTCACCGGCCTGGAGCCCCTCGAGCACCGGGATCCACTCGGCGAGGCTCGCCCGCAGCAGGGGTTCGACCTCCACTGCGCGTCCCTCCCGGATCACATAGACCACCCGGCGGCGGCGGCGGTCGACCAGCGCGCTGTCCGGGATGAGCAGTGCACGCGGGTCTTTCAGACCCTGCAGCCGCACCCGGGCGGTCATGCCGGGGCGCAGCAGGCCATCCTCGTTGGCCAGGGTGAGCCTGACCGGGAAGTTGCCGGTCTCGGGGTCGGCCTTGATCCCCACCGCCTCGATCTTGGCCGGGTAGAGTCGGCCGCGCACACCCGGGGAGTGGACCTCGGCGTCGGTGCCGACCCGCAGTGCATTGACCTCGCGCTCGCCGACATAGACCCGCACCCGCACCCGGTCGACCGTGTGCAGACTGCCGAGCAGCTGACCCGGCATCACGGTCTCGCCCGGCTCCGCCGACTTGCGGTCCACGATCCCGCTCACCGGGCTCAGGACCCGGCTCTCGGAGAGCTCGCGCTCGGCCAGGTGCTGGGCTGCCAGGGCCTCCTCGTAGCGGGCGGTGGAGCGGCGCAGGGCGAGCTCGGAGCGGTCGAGGACCTCGCGCGAGACGGCGCCGCTGCCTGCCAGACCCTGCCGGCGTTCGAGATCCAGCCGTGCCTCCTCGAGACCGGCCCGCGTCTGCTCCACCTCGGTGGCGGCCTGGGTCAGGCGTAGTCCGCGCTTGCGCGCATCCAGCTCGATCAGGAGCTGCCCCTCCTCGACCCGCTGGCCCTCCTCGAAGTGCACCGCCGCGACCTGGGCCGAGAAGTCCACCGTGATGGCGACGTCCTCGGTCGGCTCGACGACCCCATAGGCATCCAGGGTCTGGTTCCAGGTTCGGGGCTCCAGGGTCAGGGTCTGGACCTGGGGGATACGCGGCTCGGGTGCCGCCGCTGGCTCGGCCGGCCCTCTGGAGCAGGCCGAAAGGGCTAAGGAGAGCAGCAGGATCAGGCAGGAGAGGGACCCGTGGTTGAGTGAAACCATCGCGCCGCGGTTCATCTGCGTACTTCGAGCCATTCCGCCGGACCTCCTTCTCAGTGACGACTTCTCGGGGATCCGGTCGTCCCGCGATTCGGAAGAACTCGGGTCCGGATCCTCGCTCGTGCCGGGACGGCGATCTCGGATCCCGTTAACCCCTGCCTGGGGCTATGGTCTTACCGGGCGCCTGCCTTGGCAAGGCCGTGCCTGATTTCGGAGGCGACCGCGGCCGCTTGGAAGTAGACGCCGACTTGGCCGGCCTCATCGCGGAACGCGGCGGGAAAGACCTGCGGCACGAGGGTGGCGACGATACTCTAGCCGTAGGCGACACCGACCCCCAAGCCGATCAGTGTGAACATGTTCAGGTTCAGTCACCTGCCTCTCTCGCACCCCTCGAGCCGCAGGCGCGAGCGGTTAGGAACGATTCAAAAACAACATATGCAACTCGAGCCGCTCATGTTGGGCACGCTTTGCTTTGCCCAACCTACGGGTGTTTCGGTTATTGTTGAACCG
>JANQGF010000163.1 GCA_028277465.1 Chromatiaceae bacterium | reverse complement strand
CCGTGGGAGCGCCGCCCTCGGCGCGATGCGGCGCCTTGTCGCGGCGAGGGCGCCGCTCCCACCGAGAGAGCCGCTGGCCCGAGTGATGATCAAGGCCGAGCTTGATGACGAAATGCGCACCAAGATTCTGTCATCCGGCTGGAGCGCACTCCTTCAGTGCCCGGCTGATCTCGTCGTCAACGTCGCTTACCAATAGGTTGGCCATCGCATCCTCCGCAACTCGCAGCCGGGACAGCCCGATGCCGGGCAGTGCCAGATGGCGTCATCGGCTGCACCCAAATCGGGCGCCCCGAGCGGATCAATGCACCATCTAGGGGCGAATCACCAGAATCTCGATCAGAACATCAGTCAGTTACTGAGAGTCATCGGGTGGCCCACAATCTGCTGCCCACTGAAGCGCACTCAAGATCGCCGTCTTTTCATCACTTCGTGACTGGGGGTTATTTCGATGCGGATAAGCAGCTTGATCAGACAGGTCGTGCTGGGCTCGGGCCTAGCCTTGTCACTTGGGATCACGGTCCCCGGGCACGCGGCGGACGATACGATCAAGGTTGGCGTGCTGCACTCGCTCTCGGGCACCATGGCCATCAGCGAGACGACCCTGAAGGACACGGTCCTGATGCTGGTCGAGGAGCAGAACAAGAAGGGCGGACTGCTCGGCAAGGAGCTGGAGGCGGTGGTCGTGGACCCGGCCTCGAACTGGCCGCTGTTCGCCGAGAAGGCCCGCGAACTGCTTGAGAAGGACAAGGTCGCGGCCGTCTTCGGCTGCTGGACCTCGGTGTCGCGCAAGTCGGTCTTGCCGGTCTTCGAGGAGCTGAACGGCCTGCTCTTCTATCCGGTCCAGTACGAGGGCGAGGAGTCATCGAAGAACGTCTTCTACACCGGCGCCGCGCCCAATCAGCAGGCGATCCCGGCGGTCGACTATCTGATGGACCAAGGCGTGGAGCGCTGGGTCCTGGCCGGCACGGACTACGTCTATCCGCGCACCACCAACAAGATCCTCGAGGCCTACCTCAAGCAGAAGGGCGTCGCCGACGAGGACATCCTGATCAATTACACGCCCTTCGGGCACTCAGACTGGCAGTCGATCGTCAGCGACATCAAGAAGTTCGGCTCCGCGGGCAAGAAGACCGCCGTCGTGTCCACCATCAACGGAGACGCCAACGTGCCCTTCTACAAGGAGCTGGGTAATCAGGGGATCTCCGCCGAGAACATTCCGGTCGTCGCCTTCTCGGTCGGCGAGGAAGAGCTTTCCGGTATCGACACCAAGCCCTTGGTGGGACACCTGGCCGCCTGGAACTACTTCATGAGCGTGGACACACCGGAGAATGCCACATTCATCGAGGCTTGGCACGCCTTCACCAAGGATTCAAAGCGCGTCACCAATGATCCCATGGAAGCGCACCTGATCGGCTTCAATCTCTGGGCGAAGGCGGTCGAGAAGGCCGGAACCACCGACACCGATGCCGTCGAGCAGGCGATCATCGGGCTCGAGACCCCCAACCTGACCGGCGGCATGGCCAAGATGCTGCCCAACCATCACATCACCAAGCCGGTGCTGATCGGCGAGATCCAGGAGGACGGGCAGTTCGCGGTGGTGTGGGAGACCGAGGAAACGGTGCCGGGTGACGCCTGGTCGGATTATCTGCCGGGCTCGAAGGACCTGAAAGCCGACTGGACGGCCCCGATCAAGTGCGGCAACTACAACACCAAGACCGAAACCTGTCTGGGCTCCGAGGGCATGTAGAAGACCTTGCGTCGGGCCGGGCGATGCCCTGCCCGGCCCCGATCTCAACCCAATCCGGTCAACCTATGTCGTCCTCTCGCCACGGTACCCGCGGCAATGCGCCCATCCTCGCCAAGCTGTTGCTGTTTCTGACCTGTCTGACGCTCACCACCGGCTTGTCCGCCGAAACGCTCGAGGCAACGCTCGCGCAGCTGGCCGAGCGCTCCTTCAAGGTGAAGCTGGAGGCCGTCGAGTCGATCGCAACCAGCGAGGACGGGCGGGCCCTGTCGATCCTCGAGGCCCTGGCTGCCGGCGAGCTCTACACTTGGAAGGGCGTCCCCAGGGTGGTGATCGGCCGCAAGTCCGGCCGGACCATGCACCTCTTGGATCCGCTGACAGGCCAGGCGCTCGGTGAGGGCCGCGCGAAGAAGATCATCCTGAACAACGCGATGCGAGTCGCTCTGCGTGGAGCGATCGCGGCACGTACGCTGAGCAGCCCCGACCCCGCGGCGCGACTGGGGGCGGCGCGCGAGATGCTCGGCGACACCAGCCCCGCGGCCACCAAGGCCTTGGCGACCCAACTGGAGCGCGAACAAGACGCTGAGGTCCGCGCCGCCATCACCCTGGCGCTCGCGATCGCCCGCCTTGGCGCGCAAGAGGCCGACACCCGGCTCGCCGCGGTCACCGCGCTCGAGGCGAGTCTCTATCCGGAGGCGCGGAACGCCCTGCTCCCCCTTGCTGAGGCGGATCCCGATCCGGCGGTCAAGGCCGCCGCGACCAAGACGCTGGAGGACATCGACCAGCTGCTCGCCTGGAACGCACGCGCCGAGACACTCTTCTTCGGGCTCAGCCTGGGTTCGGTCCTGGTACTGGCGGCGATCGGGCTCGCCATCACCTTCGGCGTCATGGGCGTGATCAACATGGCCCATGGCGAGCTCATCATGCTCGGCGCCTACACCACCTATCTGGTCCAATCGGCGTTGCCGGGCTGGATCGATTATTCGCTGGTGCTAGCGATCCCGGCGGCCTTCATCGTCTCCGGGCTCTTCGGCATCGCCATCGAGCGCACCGTCATCCGGTTTCTCTACGGCCGTCCACTCGAGACCCTGCTGGCCACCTTCGGCATCAGCCTCATCCTCCAGCAGCTCGTGCGCACCTTCATCTCGGCACAGAACGTCGTGGTGCAGAACCCGAGCTGGATGAGCGGCTCCTGGCAGATCAATCCGGCCCTCGCCCTGACCTACAACCGACTCTATATCCTCATCTTCGCCCTGCTGGTCTTCGCCGCGCTCCTGGTCATCCTACGGCGCACCGCGCTGGGGCTGGAAGTGCGCGCCGTCTCCCAGAACCGCGCCATGGCCCGCGCCATGGGCGTGCGCTCGGAGCGCGTGGACGCACTCACCTTCGGGCTAGGCGCAGGTATCGCCGGCGTGGCCGGGGTGGCCTTGTCCCAGCTCACCAACGTCGGCCCCAACATGGGGCAGGCCTACATCATCGACTCCTTCATGGTCGTGGTGTTCGGCGGGGTCGGGAACCTCTGGGGCACCCTGGTCGGCGGCATGACCCTCGGCATCGCCAATAAGGTCATGGAGCCCTGGGCCGGCGCGGTGCTCGCGAAGATCCTGGTGCTGATCTTCATCATCCTGTTCATCCAGAAACGCCCCCGCGGACTCTTCCCGCAGCGCGGGCGCGCCGCGGAGGGCTGAGGCGTGATCATCAGAGCGATGAAGGACGATACCGGTGGCCAGATCCTGCTGGCGGTGCTGCTGGCGGCCGTCCTACTGGTGCCGATCCTGAGCCTGGCGGTGCCCGACTCGAGCCCCCTGCACCTCTCGACCTATACGGTGACCTTGCTCGGCAAGTATCTCTGCTATGCGCTGCTCGCGGTGGCGGTGGATCTGGTCTGGGGCTATCTCGGGATCCTGAGCCTGGGGCACGGGGCCTTCTTCGCCCTGGGCGGTTACGCGATGGGGATGTATCTGATGCGCCAGATCGGCGACCGGGGGGTCTACGGCGACCCGGTGCTGCCGGACTTCATGGTCTTCCTCGACTGGAAGGAGCTGCCCTGGTTCTGGCAAGGGTTCGACATGTTCTGGTTCGCGGCCCTGATGGCGCTCTTGGCTCCCGGGGTCCTGGCCTACCTGTTCGGCTACCTCGCCTTTCGCTCGCGGGTCACTGGCGTCTATCTCTCCATCATCACCCAGGCCCTCACCTATGCCCTCATGCTCGCCTTCTTCCGTAACGAGATGGGCTTCGGCGGCAACAACGGACTCACCGACTTCAAGGACCTGCTCGGATTCGATCTGCAAAGCGACGCCACCCGAGCTGGGCTCTTCGTAGCCTCCGCGCTCGCGCTGGGGCTCGGCTATCTCGCCTGCCGGATCATCGTGACCTCGCGCCTGGGCCGAGTGACGGTCGCCATTCGAGATGCCGAGTCACGCACGCGCTTCATCGGCTACCGGGTAGAGCAGATCAAGGCGGCCATCTTCACCTTTTCCGCCATGCTCGCGGGGCTCGCCGGCGCGCTCTACGTGCCCCAGGTCGGGATCATCAACCCAAGCGAGTTTTCGCCCATCAACTCCATCGAAATCGTCATCTGGGTGGCAGTCGGCGGCCGTGCCACGCTCTATGGGGCCGCGGTCGGCGCGCTCATGGTCAACTATGGCAAGAGTCTGTTCACCGCCGTTTTCCCAGACGCCTGGCTGTTCGCCCTGGGCGGACTCTTCGTGCTGGTGACCCTGCTCCTGCCGCGTGGTCTGACCGGTCTGTTACGCCAGAGGAGTGCCGGCTGATGGGCGGTCAAGTCGCGCGCTGGCAATATCTCAACCCGGGCAAGACCCTGGCCGAGACACTGAACATCTCGCACAAGACCCTGCTCTACGTGGAAGGGGTGACGGTCAGCTTCGACGGTTTCCGCGCGCTGAACGACCTCTCGTTCTACGTCGACCTGGGGGAGCTGCGCTGTGTCATCGGTCCCAACGGAGCGGGCAAGACCACCATGATGGATGTGGTCACCGGCAAGACCCGCCCCGACAGCGGGTATGTCTTCTTCGGCCAAACCATCAACCTGCTGGAGCTCGACGAGCCGCGCATCGCCCAGGCCGGGATCGGACGCAAGTTCCAAAAGCCCACGGTGTTCGAGAGCCACAGCGTCTTCGAGAACCTGGAGCTGGCCATGGCCGGCGACAAGCGCGTCTGGCCGACCCTGCGCGCCCGTCTGAGCGGCGAGCAGCGCGACCGCATCGACGAGGTGCTCGGTATCGTCGGGCTGCGCGAGCAGGCTCGGGGCCTGGCCGGGGCACTGTCACACGGTCAGAAGCAGTGGCTGGAGATCGGCATGCTCCTGATGCAGGACCCACTCCTGCTCCTGGTCGACGAGCCGGTCGCCGGCATGACCCACCAGGAGATGGACCGCACCGCTGAGCTGTTGCGCTCGCTCGCGGGCCGGCATTCGGTCGTGGTGGTCGAGCACGACATGGACTTCGTGCGCTCCATCGCCAAGCGTGTCACCGTGCTGCATCAGGGCGCGGTCCTGGCCGAGGGGTCGATGGACGATGTGCAACAGGACCCGCGTGTAGTGGAGGTGTATCTCGGGGAGTAGCATGCTGAGTCTCCATGGAGTCAACCAATTCTATGGCCAAAGCCACACGCTCTGGGATCTCGACATCCAGATCCCAGCGGGACGCTGCACCTGTGTCATGGGCCGCAATGGCGTCGGCAAGACCACACTCATGCAGTGCATCATGGGTCTGCTGCCACTCAAGTCCGGGGCCATGCACTACCAAGGACAGGACCTCGCCCGGCTGGCCGCGGAACGACGCGCGGCACTGGGCATCGGTTTCGTGCCCCAAGGGCGGCAGATCTTTCCGCTGCTCACGGTGGAGGAGAACCTGCGGATCGGACTACCCGCGCGCCCCGACCGTGCGCGCCAGGTACCCGGATTCATCGATGATCTGTTTCCCGTCCTCAAGCAGATGCTCAAGCGCCGGGGCGGCGACCTCTCCGGGGGCCAGCAACAGCAGTTGGCGATCGGGCGGGCACTGGCGATCGACCCCAAGCTCCTGATCCTGGACGAGCCCACCGAGGGGATCCAGCCCAACATCGTGCAGGAAATCGGCGACATCATCCGCCGACTGGTCGACGAGCTGGACCTGACCGTCATCCTGGTCGAACAGAAGCTGCCCTTCGCCCGCCGGGTGGCCGATCGCTTCGTGATCCTCGATCGAGGGCGCTTGGTGGCCAAGGGCGAGATGGACGAGCTGGGCGATGATCTGGTGAAGCAGTATTTGACCGTTTAGGCGATTGCCGGAAATGTTTATACCAGATGACGCCGGATTGAGGCTCGCCTTCAAGGAGCGCCACCAGGAGCATCGCCGGGCGATGTGACTGGTGG
>JANQGF010000231.1 GCA_028277465.1 Chromatiaceae bacterium | reverse complement strand
TGGCTTCGAGGACTTCACTGGCCTTGGTCGGGACGCGGTTTAGTTCACTTCCAGATGCCGCGTGATCGCAGCGTGGCGCGATTCGTCCATTCCCGAGGCTCGCTCGCTGGGCTGGGGGCGGTCGAGGGCGCGGCTGTCTTCCTCGTCACCCTCGACGCCTATCCCAACCGCCGCACGAGCCGGTACCCGCGCGCTTCGCCAGCGCGCGATGGCGTGGTCCCAGAAGGCCTCGAGAGAGGAGACCACGGCTGGGACCGGCTCTTGACCGAGTAGCCCCCAAGCCTGCTCGAGGGCTGGAAGGGGATTCGCTGGATCAATGGGCGCGGCTGCAAGCGATTTGCTGAGTTTACGGCCCTGGGTGTCTACCACCAGTGGCACGTGGGCATAGCTGGGGGTGGGGAGGCCCAGGCTCCGTTGCAGAAGGATTTGGCGTGGTGTCGATAACAGCAAGTCGGCGCCGCGTACGACATGGGTCACGCCTTGCCAGGCGTCGTCGACGACCACCGCCAGCTGGTAGGCGTAGACGCCGTCGGCGCGCCGAAGCACGAAGTCGCCGATGGCCCGGTCGATCGCCTGGTGCTGGGTGCCCTGGATTCGGTCATGCGCTGAGATGGGGCTGGTCGGGGCACGCATCCGGATACTCCGTGGCCGCCGTCCCTTCGGGAGTCCGTTGCGGCAGGTGCCAGGATAGATGGGTCCCTCGATCCCAGGTGGCCCGAGTCTGGCTACTTCGGAGCGGCTGCAGCCGCAGGGGTAGATCAAGCCGTGTTCATGGAGCAGGTCGAGCGCGGACTGGTAGGCCTGGGTGCGATCGCGCTGGAAGACCACGGGCTCGTCCCAGACGAAACCGAAGGCCATGAGGGTCGCCAGGATGTCGCCGGCGGCGCCAGGAACCTCGCGGGGTGGGTCCAGGTCTTCCACGCGGACCAGCCAGGCACCGTTCTGGGAGCGGGCATCGGCATAGCTCGCGACCGCAGCAAGGAGAGAGCCGAAGTGGAGCGGACCGGTCGGGGAGGGGGCGAAACGCCCCCGGTAGCCGAGTGCAGAACGCGGCGCCGGTCTGGGCATGGGGTCGACGCCGGTCGCCTGAAGTCCCGCTGGTCACCCGCGCTGTTTTTCGCGGATCTCGTCGAGGGTCTTGCAGTCGATACAGAGGGTCGCGGTTGGACGCGCCTCCAGCCGGCGGATGCCGATCTCCACACCGCAGGCCTCGCAATAGCCGTATTCATGCTCCTCGATTCGATCGAGTGCCTCGTCGATCTTCTTGATCAGCTTGCGCTCCCGGTCACGGGTGCGCAGCTCCAGGCTGAACTCGGACTCTTGCGTTGCACGGTCGTTCGGGTCCGGGAAATTGGTTGCCTCATCCTGCATATGATGGACCGTACGGTCGACCTCCTCCATCAGGGACTGTTTCCAGGCCTGGAGGATGCCGCGGAAATGTTCTTCCTGCCGCGGGCTCATATACTCCTCTTCACTCCCGGCCTCGTACGGTTTGAACCCAAAGGCGTTGGCTTCATCTGCTCTTGCTTCGGCCATTAATCTCTCCCGAAGGCTCTGCTTATTAGAATGCTCGCGGGCGACCGGCGGTTTCGCTGAATCATATCGGTATGCGCGTCGCGAAAAACGCCCCTAATTACCAGATTCGGGTCCAATGGGCAACCTGGCGATCATGGCGGTAAGCAACCCGCGGAGGATGAACCTGGCGCGTGGCCGAGCGACGGTGTCGCCCCTTGTCTCCATCCGATCTCCCGCGGTGAGGGGGCGAGTCCGGGACGGGTCGATGCGCGCACTCCTCGGGTCGGTTAAATTGACAGAAATCGCCTAAGCTTCAAGCTCGCCTTTCGAGCGCGGGCTGAGTGTCGTCCGCTTCGCGGTCGTGGGCGAGACACTTCACATCTCTATGGAGACGCGGCTTCCTTGGGAAGTCGACACGGGGCGGTTTCGAGTGTAGGGCGCGATTCCGCTGATCGCATAGCTGGAGTCTGAGCATGTATGGTTTCAAGGCCTTGATCTTCGACGTCGATGGAACCCTCGCCGATACTGAGCGCGACGGCCATCGGCCTGCCTTCAACGCAGCCTTCGAGGAGGCAGGGCTGGACTGGTTCTGGGATCCAGGACGCTATACCGAGCTGCTTGCGGTGACCGGCGGCAAGGAGCGGATTCGCCATTTCATCGAGAGCGAAGGAATTCGCTTGGATCCCACCCTGGATCCCGAGGACTTGGTGGCCCGCCTGCACCGCGCCAAGACGCGTCACTATCTGGCGATGCTGCGTGCCGGTGCAATCCCTCTGCGACCGGGTGTTCTGCGTCTCTTGCGCGAGGCGCGTCTCGCCGGGATCCGGCTAGCCATCGCGACCACGACCACGCCCGAGAACGTCGCTGAATTGCTCGATCACTCGGGTGAGCCGGGGTTGCGGGACTGGTTCGAGGTGATCGCGGCGGGTGATGTGGTGCCCCGCAAGAAGCCGGCGCCGGACATCTTTCTGTTGGCCCTTGCCGAGCTGGGACTGGATGCAACGGAGTGTGTCGCAGTCGAGGATTCGGACAATGGGGTGCGGGCGGCTTTGGCGGCTGGGCTCGAGGCCTTGCTCGTCACGGTCAACGAGGAGACTGCCCTTGAGGGCGTGCGTGCTGCGCCCCTGGTCGTCGACCATCTCGGTGAGCCGGACCTGCCGGCACGGGCTCTGCGCGGCGACCTGAATGGCTCGAGGCTCGTCGATCTGCAGGTGCTCGATCGCATGTATCGCCGGGTGCGTTCGGCTGCCTGATGTCGGGTGCAGCAGGCAGTTCGACCAGTCGCCTCGCATCGGCCGCTCTGGCGGTCGCGCCCTTTCATGTGATGCGGTTGCTGGCGCGGGCACGCGCGCTCGAGGCGGCCGGTCGGTCGGTCGTCCATCTGGAGATCGGTGAGCCGGACTTTCCGACGCCGGCGCCGATTCTGAACGCAGGTCGGGAGGCGCTCGAAGCGGGACTGACCCGTTACACTCCGGCTGCCGGCCTGCCCTCGTTGCGGCAGGCGATCTCGAACCATTATCGGCGTCGCTATGGCCTGGATGTCCCGGCCGCACGCGTCCTGGTGACGCCGGGCGCCTCGGGGGCACTGCAGCTGGTGTTTTCGACCCTTCTGGAGCCTGGCGACTCGGTTCTGATCGGCGATCCATCCTACCCCTGCTATCGGCAACTGCTGCGGCTCATGGGTGTAACACCCCTGGCGTTGCCTGTCGGGCCGGAGAGCGGCTTCCAGTTGACCGCCGCACAGGTCGAGGCGGCCTGGGTGCGAGGTATCCGGGCCGTCGTGATCGCTTCTCCCGCGAATCCCACCGGTGCGGTCATGGGTGCCGATGCGCTGGCCGAACTCTACGGGCTCTGCCGCGCGCATGGTGCGACCCTGATCGTCGACGAGATCTACCAGGGCCTCACTTACGAGACAGCCGACCAGACCGCCTTGACGCTCGGGTCGGCCGAGCTCTATGTCGTCAACAGCTTTTCCAAGTATTTTGGTATGACCGGCTGGCGGGTCGGTTGGCTCGTCGGTCCCGATGACGCGATCGAGGTGATGGACCGATTGGCTCAGAATCTCTTCATCGCCGCCAGCACGCCGGGTCAGCACGCGGCCTTGGCGGCCTTCGATCCTGCGACCTTGGAGATCGTCGAGGGTCGGAAGGAGCGTTTCAGAGAACGGCGGGACTGGCTCCTGCCAGCACTGCTCAGGCTGGGTTTCGCCATTCCCGTGTGGCCGGCTGGCGCCTTCTATCTCTACGCGGGTCTGCCGGAGCAGCTAGGGCTCGACTCCATGACCTTCGCGACCCGGTTGCTCGAGGAGGTCGGGGTCGCGGTGACACCCGGCCAGGATTTCGGCGAGCACGCGGCCGAGCGGCACGTGCGTTTTGCCTATACGCGCGATCAGGACGAACTGGTCGAGGGTGTCCGTCGGATCCGTGACTTCCTGTCGGCTTGAGGACATGGAGGGCGACTCGACGCCCATTCAGGGTGATCGGCGGCCGAATACCTGGGTGGCCCCGGCTCGGGCCGAGGTGCGGCGTGGAGATCAATCTCCCCAGGCGTGACGAAATAGAAGCCACAGGCCTGAGTGGTGAGGTTCTCCGCCGCCACGCGTGGATACTTGCGACAACTGGCGGGACGCAAGCGGTAGATGGCGCAGCGACTCAGACCTTGCTCGTCGAAGCGGAGGAAGGGACAGGGGTAGGGCAGCTTGCAGCAGTCGCCGCAGCGGTTGCAGGACCCTTGTCGATTCTTGTCCACCGGTAGCAAAGAAGTAAAGAAGCGTCTGATCTTATCAGCAATTCCCGCTCGACAACGACTTATGTCCATGTTTTCGCTGAGAATTCGTGTTTAAAGTTTACGAAGACAAAATTCTTAAGCGTCTGATAGTTAAGCGTTTCTCTGACCAGCGGGAATTGCTGTGATCTTATTGCGCATGGATTGCAAACCCCCGTCACGACCACAATCTCCGCTGCACTGAAATTGCTGCTCGAGAGAGACCCTGCATGAGTGCCGCCCACCTGACTGCACCCAGCATCGATCCGGATGAGGTCGCCTATTTCGAGCGTCTCGCCCACCGTTGGTGGGATGCCGAGGGGCCCTTTTGGCCGTTGCACCGCCTGAACTCCTTTCGTGTGGGTTACATCCGTCAGCGTCTCGCGACGACGCTCGGGCGTGACGCCGCGCTGGACCGGCCTTTCGAGGGGTTGAAACTGCTCGATATCGGCTCCGGTGGCGGGATCCTGAGCGAGTCCATGGCCCGTTTGGGTGCCCGGGTGACCGGAATCGAGATCACCGAAAAGAACATCCGGGTGGCAGAGTTGCACGCCCAGTGGAGCGGGCTCGGCATCGACTATCGGCTGGCAACGGCCGACCAGTTGGTGCGCGAAGGTGCCCAATTCGATGCCGTGCTCAACATGGAGGTGATCGAGCATGTGGAGCATCTAGCAGATTTCCTCGCCGATTGCGGCCGCTTGGTGCGACCGGGTGGGGTCATGGTCGTCGCCAGCATCAATCGCACGCTGGCGGCGCTGGTGATGGCCATCATCGGCGCCGAGTATATCCTGGGCTGGCTACCCCGTGGAACGCACCATTTCCGTAAGCTCGTTCGGCCACAGCAAGTCACGGAGGGGTTGGGCGATGAATTCATCCTGCTGCACCGGACAGGGGTGAGGGTGAATCCGCTCAATCGTGTCTTCAGCTATACTCGATGGATGGGCGTCAATTACATGCTGCTCCTGCAAAGAAAGGAATCTTCGACATGATGAAATCAGATTGTGCGGGAGCCTGGTCTGATGTCTGACGGCGGATGAAGGCAATTAGGAGAATGGCAGGACTTGACTGGAGTGAGAATGATGGAGACGAGACCGGAGGAGCTCGAGTATTGGGTGGCATCGCTCGTTCGCGGGGACTTGGGAAACACCTATATTCGACTTTACGCCGACGCCCCACCATGGGTGCGGGATATGGCCGTGAATCGATTCGGTAAAGGCACGGTCTTTCTTCCGCCCCAGCAGTGTCGGCCGCGGGCGGCCTGACGCTCGGGCCGATCTTCCGCCGGCGGGGGGTGGTCGTGAGGGGCGAGCAGGGCAGGGTCGCCGAACATACAAGAGCTGTTCAGGTCGCCGTCTCCTCGATGGTCATGAGATCCTCGTCAACGCCGTGCTCGCGCAAGATTGTCACCGCACCTCGGAGCGGACTCGGTGGTCCGGCGAGGTAGAAGCGCAAACCGGCGAGATTCGGGTGGTCGGCGCAAACAACCGCGAGAACGTCACTCGGCTGGCCGCTTGCGAGCGGGGTGAAGCTGAAGTTGTCGAGGGCATCTCTGAGCGCGCGACCCCATTGACCCTGGTGATGTCCCTCGGGATACCTGGTGTCCCAATAGAGGTGGAAGGATTCGATCAGATCGATGGAGACCGCGTGTTCGATCAGGCTCTTGATTGGCGCGATTCCGTCGCCGAAGGCAATGAAGACGGTCGGTTCCGGCGAGTCCTCTTGTAGGACGAAGGCACCTTTGGGACCCGTCACCGTGATGAGTTGACCGGGGCGGAAATCGCCGAAGACCGCCGCAGCAAAGTCGTCATCCTCTCGTCTGACATAGAACCAGAGGTTCCGCCCATTGCAGGGACAGCTTGCGATCGATAACTCGCAGGTCGCCCCGGCCTCGAGCCTTAGGCCCACTCGCTGGCCGGCCATGAAGCGCAAGGTCTGGGTGCGCGGGGTCTGAACGTTCAGTGCGATCAGGTCCGGGGAGAGCCGCTCGAGCTTGCGCAGACTCGCCCGAATCCTCTGTTGGGGCAGGTCCTCCACCGTGGTGGCCTCGGCGGCCTCCATCACCAAGTCGGTGACGGCCGTCTGGGAGCAGGTGAGGATGTAGCCCATCGCCTTTTCGCGCTCGCTGATGACATAGTCGTGATCGCGGATCTTCCAGGTCTCGCCGCTCAGAACCCTTGCCTTGCAGTCCCCGCAATTGCCGCTCGAGCAGCCATAGCCCAGCCTCAGGCCGGCGCGCACGGAGGCCTCCAAGATCGACTCACTGCCCTCGACGAAGAAGTCGTGGCCACTCGGGATCAACTTGACGTTGGCAGCCATGATGCGCAGAAAGGTATCCTTGGCAAAGAGTTGTGCGCGCTGGTCGGACAAGGGCTGCGCGCCGAGCTGGCGATAGGCATCGAGGAACCAGTCGCGGGTCTCGCGGACTGACTCTGCGAGTTCCCCCGGGGGCTCGGCGACGAGCTTCTCGAGCCGGTCGCCGACCCGCTGGAGCAGGCGATCGGCAGCACCGAGCGCGGAGATTCGGTCGACCAGTGTCTCGCTCAAGCCGCGTAAGCGCGACACCAAGACCTGCGGATTGGGCAGCGCCGTCTCCTCCGTGGGCAACCGGGGTTGGGCGTCGGCCTTGATACGCTCGACCCGTTCCAGTGCCGCGTCATCGGAGAGGCTCACCGAGGGAAAGATGCGCAGGAGGTCCACCACTGCCACCGAGCCCTCGAAGGTCGCGATCTCGCCGCGTCGAATCCGACGCTGCAGCTCGGCGCGAGTGACTCCGGCGAGACGCGCGGCACGGGAGAGGCTGAGATAATCCATCGGGGACGGGTTTCGCTGAGGCGAGACAGATTCTCAATCGAAACGATAGTGCTTTTCCACCGCCTCCAGTACCTCCCAGGTGCAGGAGAGCCCGGCCGGGAAGATGACGAGGTCGCCGCGACCGAAGGTCTGGGGCTCACCCGCATCCGGAGTCACGGTGAAACGCCCTCGGAGAACGTAGCAGGTCTCGGTCTGTTCATAGCGCCATGGAAAGCGAGAAGGTCCCTTCTTCCAGACCGGCCAGTCATCGACACCCAGCACCTCCAGTTTGGCCGGAGATGGCCGATGCTCGCAGCGAATTTCCAAGTCATTCATGCAGGGTATCTCCCAGGGTTTCGTCGAGGGTGGTGCTTTCCGGATTATACTCTAGTACCCCGTTCCACCTTATTCTGCGCTGAGAACGAAAAATAAGGTGGAACGGGGGTACTAAACCGCGTCCAGAGCGAGATGCGTCGTTTTCATTTGTGCTTGGCTTTGGGGGTTTCATCGACATCGCTGGAGACGCGGTTTAGATTTTATATTTCTTAATCTCTTAAACCGCGACAGCTCCGATGCTTGTCGTGGCTGCCGAGGCCGATCCAATCAAGAAACTTCGCATACCGCGCTAGGCGCGGTTTAGGTCTCGAGCCCAGTTTCCCACGCTCGGGGGCTCAGGGCGGGCTCGATTGCGGCTTCGATATAGAGGATTGCCGGGGATCAGCCAGATCGTGCGACCACCACTCGAGTCCATTGCAGCCCATCTCGGCGCGCTGATGACGCGGCGCGGGCTCCGGCTTGCGACGGCGGAGTCCTGCACCGGCGGCTGGGTGGCAAAGGTCATCACCGACCTGCCGGGAAGCAGTCTCTGGTTCGACCGCGGGTTTGTTACCTACAGCAACGCGGCGAAAGAGGAGATGCTCGGTGTCTGCCCTGAGACGCTGAAGGTGCACGGGGCGGTCAGCGAGCCGACGGTGCGTGAAATGGTCGCCGGTGCGCTGGCTCGCAGCCAGGCCCAAGTCGCCGTCGCGATCAGTGGGATCGCGGGGCCTGGGGGTGGCAGCCAGGATAAACCGGTCGGCACCGTCTGGTTTGGCTGGGCGCTGCCCGAAGGGCCGATCTCGACCCTTTGTCGACGGCTCGACGGGGACCGCGAGGCGGTGCGTATCCAGTCGGTACGAGTCGCGCTCGAGGGTCTCTTGGAGCGTCTGCCGGCCGATGGCTGAGCGTTGGTTCCTGGCGCTGTGGCCAGATCCCGCGGTGCGGATGGCGCTTGCAGACGGGCTTCGAGACCTGATTCCACCCCAGGCGCGTGCGACTCACCCGATGGACCTGCATCTGACCCTTTTGCTTGATGTTCTTGCGCGGATGTGACGCATTCCGTTCGTCTATGCGATAATCCAGCGTCTTCCAGTCTGATCGACCGAGTCTGGGCGCTTTCTGTCTCCGGGGGGCTGCGAGGACGCGTCGATCTGGATTGGAATCAGGTTTACGGAGACCGAATGGACGAGAACCGCAGAAAGGCGTTGGCCGTTGCGCTGACCCAAATCGAAAAGCAGTTCGGCAAGGGATCGGTCATGCGGATGGGCGACCTGGGTGCCGTGCGCAATGTGGAGGCCATCTCCACCGGCTCACTCGGTCTGGACTTGGCCCTCGGGATCGGGGGCGTGCCCAAGGGCCGAGTGGTCGAGATCTACGGCCCAGAGTCCTCCGGCAAGACGACCCTCACCCTTCATATCATCGCCGAGTGCCAGAAGACCGGTGGGACGGCCGCCTTCGTCGATGCCGAGCATGCGCTGGATCCGGTCTACGCCGAAAAGCTCGGCGTCGATATGAACGACCTGCTGGTCTCCCAACCGGACACTGGCGAGCAGGCCCTGGAGATCACCGACATGTTGGTGCGCTCCGGCGCCGTCGACGTGGTGGTGGTGGATTCGGTCGCGGCCTTGACCCCCAAGGCCGAGATCGAGGGCGAGATGGGCGACACACATGTGGGTTTGCAGGCGCGCCTCATGTCGCAGGCGCTCCGCAAGCTGACTGCCAATATCAAACGCTCGAACTGTTGCGTGATCTTCATCAACCAGATTCGGATGAAGATCGGTGTCATGTTCGGGTCGCCTGAAACCACGACCGGAGGCAATGCACTCAAGTTCTATGCCTCCGTCCGTCTCGATATCCGCCGGATTGGCAGCCTCAAGAAGGGCGATGAGGTCGTCGGCAGCGAGACTAAGGTCAAGGTCGTGAAGAACAAGGTCGCGCCCCCCTTCAAGCAGGCCGAGTTCGATATCCTCTACGCTCAGGGTATCTCGCGTGAAGGCGAGATCATCAGCCTCGGGGTGGCCGAGGGCTTTGTTGAGAAGTCGGGCGCTTGGTACAGTTACGAGGGCAACCGCATCGGTCAGGGAAAAGACAACGTGCGTGCCTTTCTCTGCGAGAATCCGGAGGTCGCCCAGGCGATCGAGGTCAAGGTTCGTGACAAGTTGCTGCCCAAGGCGGTCGGTGAGTCTTCGGCCGAGACGCCGGCGGAGAATTGACGCTGAGTGTGCACCAACAAGTCGTGGCTGACGCGGATCGGGCAGCGGAGATCGAGCACTTGGCGTTGAGACTGCTGGCCGCGCGCGACCACTCGCGACTTGAACTGAAACGCAAGCTCTGCGGGCGCGGTTTCGACGAGGCCGCGGTGTGCCGCCTGCTCGATCGTCTCTTGGCCGAGCGCGTCCTGGATGAGGCGCGTGTGGCCGAGCACTATGTCGCCGAGCGCGTGAGCAAGGGCTTCGGTCCCGTGCGGATCCGTGGCGAGCTGCGTGGGAAGGGGGTTGCGGAGGAGCTGATCGAGCGCTACTTAGAATCCGTAAGGGAAGAGTGGCCCGCCCGCCTCGCCGAGGTGCATGACCGGCGTTTCGGTCAGGAGCCGCCGGTCGATCTTGCGGATTCTGCCAGGCGAGCTCGTTTCCTCCAGCATCGCGGTTTTCCCACGGACTCTATCCGGCGCTTTCTCCGCTGGACTGATTGATCGACCTCAAGGGCTGTCGGTTGATGGAAGATCGTCGCCAGACGATAAGAGAGCGAGACCTGTGCTTGAGCCAGTCAAGGCTTGGACTGTCGCGATGCAAGGACAGTCGGAGAGCAAAGGGACCGCGCTTCCGCCGCCGCAGCCGATGCGTCCCTGACCCGGCGGCTTCCGACTAGCGGGTCCATTCGAGACACCCCATGACCACCAGTGCAGAGCTTCGAGCGAGCTTCCTCGATTATTTCGTGCAACGCCAGCATGAGCGGGTGCCGTCGAGCCCTTTGGTGCCCGGCAACGATCCGACCCTGCTCTTCACCAACGCCGGAATGGTCCAGTTCAAGGAGGTCTTTCTCGGCCACGAGCGCCGTCCCTACAACCGAGCCGTGACCTCGCAACGCTGTGTGCGTGCCGGTGGCAAGCACAATGATCTCGAGAACGTCGGTTACACGGCGCGGCATCACACCTTCTTCGAGATGCTCGGCAACTTCAGCTTCGGCGACTATTTCAAGCGCGAGGCCATCGAGTTTGCCTGGGACTACCTGACCCGCGTATTGGCCCTTCCGCCGGATCGTCTTTGGGTGACGGTCTTCACCGACGACGAGGAGGCGGCCGCGATCTGGCTCAAAGAGATGGGCGTCGATCCGGCGCGTTTTTCGCGCTGCGGGACCAAGGACAACTTCTGGTCGATGGGCGAAACCGGTCCCTGTGGCCCTTGCACCGAGATCTTCTATGATCATGGCCCGGCGATAGCCGGGGGACCGCCGGGCACACCCGAGGAGGACGGCGACCGCTATGTCGAGATCTGGAACCTGGTCTTCATGCAATACAACCGGGACGCCGACGGAAACCTGACCCCATTGCCGCGTCCCTCGGTCGATACCGGCATGGGCTTGGAGCGCCTCGCGGCCGTGGTTCAGGGCGTACATAGCAACTATGAGATCGACCTCTTCAGAGACTTGATCGAGGCGGCGGCTGCAGCGACCGGGTGTGCCGATCCCGAGGACCAGTCGCTGCGCGTCATCGCCGACCATATCCGTTCGACTGCCTTCTTGATCGCCGACGGAGTGACGCCGGGCAATGAAGGGCGCGGCTATGTGCTGCGCCGGATCATGCGACGGGCGATCCGCCACGGCTATCGGCTCGGTCGTGCCGAGCCCTTTTTCTATCGGCTCTTGCCCGCCCTGATCCGACAAATGGGGTCGGCCTACCCTGAGCTCAGCGCCGCCAAGCCCCATGTCGAACGGGTCATCCAGCTCGAAGAGGAGCGCTTCGCCGAGACCCTCGAGCATGGGATGCGCATTCTGGAAGAGGCGATCGCCGGGCTCACGGACGGTCGGATCCCGGGCGGGACCGTCTTCAAACTCTATGACACCTATGGTTTTCCAACCGATCTGACGGCCGACATCGCCCGCGAGCGCGGGCTTACCCTCGACATGGACGGCTTCGATCGGGCCATGGCGGAGCAGAAGGAGCGCGGCCGGGCCGCGAGCCAATTCGGGGCCGCCCAGGCCCTTGCGGTCCAGGTGCAAGGCGAGACGGATTTCTGCGGTTATGACCGACTCCAAGAAGAGGCGACCATCGTGGCCCTGTATCGCGACGGCGACTCTTGCGATCTGCTGGAGACCGGCGAGGAAGGGCTGATCATTCTGGACGTCACTCCCTTCTATGGCGAGTCCGGTGGACAGGTCGGCGATCGAGGTTCGCTCAGGACCGAGACAGCCCGCTTCCAAGTGTTGGACACCCAGAAGAAGGGCGATGGGGTCCTCATCCACATTGGGCGGATGACCGAGGGGCAGTTGGGGGTCGGTGAGCGCGTCGAGGCGCGCGTGGATGCAGAACGAAGACGCGCGACCGCCTTGAATCACTCGGCGACCCATCTCCTGCATGCCGCCCTGCGGGAGGTCTTGGGCGAGCATGTGCAGCAGAAGGGCTCGCTGGTGGGGCCAGAGCGTTTCAGGTTCGATTTCTCGCACTTCGAGCCCGTCTCTCGCGACCAGCTACTGACCATCGAGCGACTGGTCAACCGGGAGGTGCGCGCGAATCATCTGGTCGAGACCCGGATCATGAGCCTGGAAGACGCCAAGGCGTCTGGCGCCTTGGCCCTTTTCGGTGAAAAGTATGCCGATCAGGTGCGCGTGCTGCGTATGGGTGACTTCTCCACGGAGCTTTGCGGTGGGACGCATGTCAAGGCGGTCGGCGACATCGGCCTGGTGAAGGTCGTCGCCGAAAGCGGCATCGCCGCCGGTGTGCGCCGCATCGAAGCCATCACGGGTGCCACCGCCTTGGAGTGGATCGAGGCCGACGAGTCGCGTCTGTCGCGTCTGGCAAGTCTGCTCAAAGGGGGGCGTGAAGACATCGACGAGCGACTCGTCCAGCTGCTCGACCGCACCCGCCGGCTGGAGAAGGAGCTGGAGCAGGCCAAGGCCAAGCTGGCGACCGCTGCCGGGCAGGATCTGGCCTCCCAGGCGATCCTTCTCGGAGGGGGAATCAAGGTCTTGGCGGCGCGTCTCGACGGGGCGGATCCCAAGAGTCTGCGCACCACACTCGATCAGCTCAAGGGCAAGCTTGGTTCCGCCGTGGTGGTGCTGGCGACCGAATCCGATGGCAAGGTGAATCTGGTGGCTGGGGTGACCAAAGATCTCACCGATCGACTCAAGGCGGGCGACCTCATTCGCGAGGTGGCCGCCGAGGTGGGCGGAAAGGGCGGCGGACGAGCGGATATGGCCCAAGCCGGCGGGCCCAACCCGGCAGGGTTGCCCGCGGCGCTGCGATTGGTCGAGGGTTGGGTGAGGGCGCGGCTCGACTCCTGATGGCAGGGCGCCCGTGGTGCGCTGATCGGCGCGTGTGCGGCGGCATGCGAAATCATAATCAAGGTCTAAAGAAATGAAAGATGTGCAGGGTAGGGAGAAGCGATGGCCCTGATCGTGCAGAAATACGGGGGTACGTCGGTCGGCGACATCGAACGCATCATGGCGGTCGCCGAGCGGGTGAAACGCTGGCGCGACCGGGGTGACGCGGTGGTGGTGGTCGTCTCGGCCATGTCGGGTGAGACCGACCGGCTCATCGGGCTGGCGCGACAGATCCAAGCGCGTCCGGTGCCGCGGGAGCTGGATGTGCTCATGTCGACCGGCGAGCAGGTCACCATTGCCCTGCTCAGCATGGCCTTGTCGGCCAAGGGTTGTCCTGCCCACTCCTATACGGGCGCGCAGGTGCACATTCTCACCGATAGTGCCCATAACAAGGCGCGCATCCGTGATATCGACGCGGCGCGGGTCCGGGCCGACCTGGAGGCGGGACGGGTGGTGGTCGTGGCCGGATTCCAGGGTATCGATGAGCATGGCGACATCACCACCCTGGGGCGCGGGGGCTCCGATACCTCGGCTGTCGCCATTGCAGCGGCCCTTCAGGCAGACGAGTGCCAGATCTATACCGACGTGGACGGCGTCTACACCACCGATCCGCGCGTCGAACCCAGAGCTCGCAAGCTCGCTCGCGTCACCTTCGAGGAGATGCTGGAGATGGCGAGCCTGGGCTCCAAGGTGTTGCAGATTCGCGCGGTGGAGTTTGCCGGCAAGTACAGGGTTCCCTTGCGCGTGCTTTCGAGTTTCAAGGAGGGCGAGGGCACGCTCATCACCTTCGAGGAAGATGCTGTGGAAGATGCCAAGATCGCCGGAATCGCCTTCAGCCGCGACGAGGCCAAGTTGACCGTGCTCGGCGTACCGGACCAACCCGGTGTGGCGCACCAGATTCTGGGGCCGATCGCCGACGCCAATATCGAAGTCGACATGATCATCCAGAACGTCGCGGCGCAAGAGGCCATGACGGACTTCACCTTTACGGTGCACCGCAATGACTATGCGCGGGCGCTGGAGGTTCTGGAGGGTACGGCCCAGCAGTTGAATGCGCGCCAGGTCTTGGGAGACCCCCAGATCGTCAAGATCTCACTGGTGGGCGTCGGGATGCGCAGCCACGCCGGCATCGCCAGCCGGATGTTCGCGGCTCTGGCCGAGGTCGGGATTAACATCCGTATGATTTCCACCTCGGAGATCAAGATTTCAGTTGTCGTCGACGAGAAGTATCTGGAGCTTGGGGTGCGGGCGCTCCACGAGGCCTTTGGTCTCGATCGGCTCGAGGTGGCGTGAAGCGCGGAGGGACGGTGTACATGGGGGGCAGTGTACCTGGTGACCCGGCGAAGCCGACCGTTGGTCGGAAACTTGACTATTATGCTCTTGTAAATGCCCAGGCTGGCCAGATGTGACAGTAGAATTGCGAGCGACTGTGAAGTTCTTCTCGCAATTGCTAGAATTCCGGGCTGAGATTCCTTCTCGTGCTTGGGTTGGGGGTGGTTGCGCCCTCCGGAGGCGGCACTCAAACAGGTCGGGTTGCCGGTGTGGCAGATCATCGATTCGGATATAGGGAAGAATAGGGAGAATGCAACAGTGTTAATCTTGACTCGTCGGGTTGGCGAAACACTGATGATCGGTGACGAAGTCACCGTGACGGTGCTTGGCGTCAAGGGCAATCAGGTTCGTATCGGCGTCAATGCGCCCCGTGATGTCGCCGTGCATCGTGAAGAGATTTACGAGCGGATCAAACGGGAGCAGGCTGAGGCTGCGCAAGGCACTGGTCTCATCGGACAAGCCAGCCAGCTTGACTGAATTGGAACGAGCAGGCCGGATGTGTTAGAATTCCCGGCCTGTCGTCGCGTCGGTCGTGCCGAAAGCCGGGGAACGCGGATCCTGGTCAGTTTCCCGATCCACCGATAAAGATGATTCCTCTCTGGGAGAGATGGCCGAGTGGCTGAAGGCGCTCCCCTGCTAAGGGAGTATAGGCTAATACCCTATCGAGGGTTCGAATCCCTCTCTCTCCGCCAATATAAGGCGAGATAGCGCTCAACGCCCTCCAGCAGACCCACGGCGAGCAACGCCGGCAGGGCGCAGAGCAAGCCCCCGTTGGGCACGTCCAGCGCCGGGATGAAATCCGGCGCTACCGCATCCAGCTCGCCAACGCTGGCGGCCAACCGGCCCGCCACATCCGCCACCCCCACGCCCCTCGGAGCACAGCGGTCGGCCGCCGAGCGTTCGCTCTTGCTCCTCAGCGCGTGGGCGAAGTTGATGCATCGGAAATCGGACACCCTTTACGAAGACGCCATGATCGCCGCGATCGCCAAAGTGAACGGGCTCACGGTCGTGACTCGCAACGTG
>JANQGF010000109.1 GCA_028277465.1 Chromatiaceae bacterium | reverse complement strand
GATTTGGTGGGAGCGGCGCCTCGCCGCGACGAGCCTGCAAACTGCTGCGGCTCTTGTTCCATGCTCCGGGGTGCCAGAGACACGGCATGACCGTTAGGCAACCCAATTGAAGCCCCAGCCGACCAAGGTGAAGGCCACCATCAGCACGCCGGCGAACAATGCCAGGGCCTGCCAGCGGATGACCTTACGCAAGATCAGCATCTCCGGCACCGATAAGGCGGCAATGCTCATCATGAATGCCAGCACGGTACCCACCGCGACGCCCTTGCCGAGCATCGCCTCGGCGACCGGGATGACACCGGTCGCATTGGAGTAAAGGGGGATGCCGAGCAGCACGGCCGCGGGGACTGCGAGCCACTGCCCGTCGCCGAGATGCGCGACCACCCAGCCGGTCGGCACGAAGCCGTGGAACAAGGCGCCGACCGCGATGCCGATGATCACCCATTTCCAGATGCGGCGCAGGATCTCCCTGACCTCGGCGGCCGCATAGCGATGCCGGCCGCGCAGGCTGGTGTCGGGTCGCGGCACCCGCGACTCGCCCATCCGGATCTTCCAGACGTAGTCCTCGACCCAGCGTTCGGGCTTGAACCACTGCATCGCGATGCCTCCGACCCAGGCGACGACCAGGCCGGCGGCGATGTACAGCAGCGCCAGCTTCCAGCCGAGGATACCGACCAGCAACACCGCGGCCACCTCGTTGATCATGGGTGAGGCGATGAGGAAGGAGAAGGTCACCCCGAGCGGGATGCCGGCCTCGACGAAGCCGATGAACAAGGGCACGGACGAGCAGGAGCAGAAGGGGGTGACGGCCCCGAGCGTGACCGCGAGCCCGCGCGCCTGCCAGTCGGGCCGGTCGCGGACGAAGGACCTGACGCGTTCGGGCGACAGCATGGCCCGCAGCAGGCCCATCGCGTAGATCACGGCGATCAGCAGCACGAAGATCTTCGCCAGGTCCATGACGAAGAAGTGGACGGCATCGCCGGCAGGCGATCCGGCCGCCAATCCCAGCAGGCGATACGCGACCAGGTCGCCCAGCGCGTCAAACACCGGCGGAATCCGCGGTCCTTGGCGTGGCCTCGACCTCGGGCAATCGCCACGACAAGGCCCAGGCGGCCAGCACGAACCCGGCTGACCACCAGAGACAGCCCTCGAGACCCTGGGTCTGGTAGATCAGGCCGGATAGGACGGTGCCCGCGAGCCGGCCGCCGGCATTGGCCATGTAGTAGAACCCCACGTTCATCGAGACCTTCTCGAAGTCCGAGTAGGCCAGGATCAGATAGGAATGCACGGCCGAGTTGATCGCGAACGCGATGCCGAACAGGATGAGCCCCACGACCAGGACCGGACCCGGCGGCCAGCCCTGCATCAGCGCCAGCGCGATGCCGGTCGGCAAGGCGGCGAGGATCAGCGCCCACAGACGCGCGGTCCCGCCGCCGGGGCCTTGGCCCGCGTGGCCACGACGCAACAGCCGGGGTGCCGATGCCTGCACGAAGCCGTAGCCGATGATCCAGGACGCCAGGAAACCACCGACCTGCATGAAGGACCAGCCGAGCACCGCATAGAGGAACACCGGCAGGCCAACGACGAACCAGACATCACGGGCGCCGAACAGGAAGAAGCGCGCCGCCGAGAGCCAGTTGATCGCCGGCGTGTTCGAGAACACCTGGGTGAACTTCGGCTTCGACTTCATCTTGCCGACGCCTTGCGGCAGCATCAGCGCGGTGGCGATCAGGACCGCGAGCAGCGTGCCGGCGAGCAGGGCCAGGGCGCCACGGAAGCCGATCCACTCCAGCAGCGCGGCCCCGACGAAGAAGCCCAGCCCCTTCAAGGCGTTCTTCGAGCCGGTCAGGATCGCGACATACTTGAACAGCCGCGACTCGCCGCCCGCACCGGTCAGCGTCTTGACCGTCGCCTTGGCCGACATCTTGTTCAGGTCCTTCGCGATGCCGGACAGGGCCTGCGCCAGCATCACGTAGGGGACCGACAGCCAGGCGTCCGGCACGGTCAGCATGGCTAGCGCCACGACCTGCAGGCCCATGCCGATGTGCATGGTGAGATTGAGGCCGATGCGCGCGCCGAGCCAGCCGCCGACCAGATTGGTCACGATGCCGAAGACCTCGTAGAAGAGGAAGAGCATCGCGACCTCGAACGGCGAGTAGCCGAGCAGGTGGAAATAGAGCACCACCAACATTCGGATGGCGCCGTCCGTGATGGTGAAGGCCCAGTAGCCGCCGGTGACGACCAGGTAGTTGCGGGTGTTGGCATGCATCGGATGGCTCGGCTCAGCAGGGGCCGGCGGCTCGGCAGACCGCCTGCCGGATCATGGCAGTACGCCACCCGCGGAGATCGAGAGGGGCGCGTCGCTTGGCTGTGGTAGCGCCCCTCTCCCCATCCCTCTCCCCCCGAGGGGAGGGCGAGTCGGAGCGGCTGCGGCGGACTTCCTCGGTAACCATGTTCACAGGCTCCCGGCAACCATCTGGACGATGTCGATCATCCGGTTGACATAGCCCCACTCGTTGTCATACCAGGCGTAGACCTTCACCTGGGTCCCGTCGACGACCATGGTCGAGAGGCCGTCGACGATCGAGGAGTGCGGGTCGTTCAGATAATCCACCGAGACCAGCGGGCGCTCCTCGAAGCCGAGGATGCCCTCGAGCTCGCCGTGGGCGGCCTCCTTGAAATAGCCATTGACCTCGTCGGCCGTCACCGGCCGTGCGGCCTCGAAGACGAAGTCCGTTAGCGAGGCATTCAGCAGCGGCACCCGCACCGCGTGCCCGTTGAGCTTGCCGGTCAGCTCCGGGAAGATCTTGGTGATCGCCTTGGCCGATCCGGTCGTGGTCGGGATCAGCGACTGACCGCAGGCGCGCGCCCGGCGCGGGTCCTTGTGTCCCAGATCGACGATGCGCTGCGTATTGGTGATGTTGTGGATCGTCGTCATACTGCCGTGCAGGATGCCGATGCGCTCATGCATGACCTTGACCAGCGGCGCCAGGCAGTTGGTCGTGCAGGATGCCGCGGTGACGACCCCGTGCCGTGTCGGGTCGTAGCGCTCGTGATTGATGCCGTAGACGATGTCCAGCGCCTCTTTCGTTGGCGCCGCGACGACCACCTTCCGGACCCCCTGGTCGAAATAGCCTTGCAGCAGCTCGGGCTGCTTGTGGTGCTTGCCGGTCGCCTCGATCACCATGTCGCAGTCGGACCAGTCCGCGCCGGCGATGGTCTTCGCGCTCTTGTAGTGGATCTCGCGGTCATCGACGCTCAGGGTGTCGCCGGTGCCTGCGCAGTCGTGCCCCCAACGTCCGTGCACCGAGTCGAACTCCAGGAGATGCGCCGAGCCGGCCGCGTCGCAGGCGATCTCGTTGATGAGTCTGAACTCGAGGTCCGAAGCCTGCTCGCCCCGGTCCAGCGCGGCACGCAGCCCGAGCCGACCCATGCGTCCGAAGCCATTGATACCGATGCGAATGCCCATGCTAGTAATTCCTCGGAGTGTGGGAAAACGACCTATTTGGTATCCATCCGGACCACGGAGGGGTCGGGCGCGAGCTCAGGGTGGTTCAGGAGGTCTTGACAGCGCGACAGAAAGAACTTCGATGGTCCGTCGTCCGGAAACTCCTCCAGCGTCCTTTCGAGTCTTTCCGCGGCCGTCCGCCATTTCGCCGCGCGATAGGCGGCCATCCCCGCGTCGAACAGCTCGCGCAGACGCGCGTGACGGGTCTCGGCGGATCCGTCTCGGCCCAGGACCTCGTGGATGGGGATGGCTGAGGTCTTGCCGACGAACTGGAAGTCGCCGAGATAGCGCGTCACCAGATCGTCGAATCCAGCGAGCATCTCGCTGCTCGCCAGGATCTGCGTCCCGAGGTGCTTGTTGAGTCCCTCGATGCGCGAGGCCGTGTTCGCCGAATCGCCGACGATGCTGTAGACGAATCTGCCGCCCCCGCCCGCGTGGCCGACATAGATCGAGCCCGCCTCCAGCCCGATGCGCAGCCTCGCATCCGGCATCTGGTGCCGCCGCCGGAAGTCCTGGATCGCCTCGCCCGCGTCCAGTGCCGCCAGCAGGGCCAGGCGGCGCGGATCGGGTGATGGCTGCTCAGCGGTCCAGGCGCACATGATGGCGTCGGCTCGGAACTCGGTGACCTGGACCCCGTGCCGCTTGAGGGGCTCGGCGAGGGTCTCGAAGTAGTCGTTGAGAAAGCGCGCGAGCTCCCCCGGGGGCAGCCGCTCCGAGATGGTCGAGAAGCCGGCCATGTCGGTGGCGAGACAGGCACCGTAGACGACTTGGTTGAGCCGCCCCGGGTCGAGCCGATTCTGCGCCAGGTCGCGGGCGATGTCCGCGGGTAGGTAATAGTTGATCGCCTCGCTGATGCGTTGGCCGCGTCGGCGCTCGATCAAATACTGTCCGAGCAGACCGACGAAGAGCGCGAGTGGGGCCTGGACGAGCAAGGGGGTCGCGATGGGCAGAATGAGGGCCTGGCCCTCGAAGAGGGATTGGGCCGCCAGGGCATAGGCGAGCACCATCAGAACCGCGATCGGGACGCCGAAAGAGCCGGGCAGCGCATAGAGGGTCAGGCCCATGAGCAGGCCGAACCCGAGCAAGAGGGCGAGGGCGATCCAGGGGTCGACCGGCCTCAGTGAATGGTTGGCCAGGAGATTGGCAAAACCGGTCGCGGCGATCTCTACCCCACTGAGGTCCACGCCGTCCTCGCGGGTGAAGACCGTGTAGAAGCGGTCCGGCTGGCCCGGGTCGTACAGGTCCGAATAGCCGACGAAGACCACCTTCTCACGAAAGTCCAGGGCCCCGGAAGACAGATTGGGGTCGCTTCCCGCGAGGACCGAGTGGTAGGGAATGGTCGGGATGGTGCCGGGAGGGCCGTAGAAGTTGATGAAACGCGAGGTCGCACCAAGATAGAGGGCGGCGAGTGCCTCCTGCAGGCGAGAGGGCGCCGTTGCCTCTTGGCGTCCTGGGTCGCCCTCGAGCTCGGGGGAGCGCTCGAAGATGTCGTGCAGTCCCCGCATGAAGTCACGCAGTTGGCTCGGGTCCGAGAAGGCCGTCTCGCGCGGGGGCAAGGACTCGGCGGCCCCCGGGGCGGCGCGATGGAGCCGGTCGAGCAGACCCTCGGTCGCCGTCCGGGCATGGAGCTGCAGGGCCACGGCGGGCAGGGTCGGGGCGCGATCGGCACTCTCCTTGAAGACCCAGAACCGATGCACCGAGGCGGCCTCCTTCGGCAGGGGAAAGCCGGCCAATCCAGCTGCCGCCTCTGCCAGCTCGGGAAACGGACGGATGGTCTCCTCCTGCCAGACGACGCCGACGTGGCGTCCGCTTTCATCCGTGAGCGGGCGGCGTTTCCCGGTCAGCAGCTCGACCAGAACCACATTGCCGGCACGTCTCACGGCCTCGACCAGGGCTTGGTCGGGGCCGGGGTCCTTGGCGCGGCCGAAGTGCAGGTCGAAGACGATCACCGAGGCCTCGCCAGCCGACAGGGTATCGATGAGCTCGGCGTGGACCGAGCGCGGCCAGTCGCGCGGCAAGGTTGGCAGACCGAGGTGTTCTCCTGTGCGGCTATCGATGGCCACGACCACCACCCCTGCGGGCGGCTCCAGGCTGCCCCGGAGATGGAACAACCAGGAGAGGCCGACCGACCACTCGAATCGAGCACCGAGTGGGGACAGGCCGAGGCCAAGACCCGCTAGGCCCACGATGAAGCCGAAGACGAGCCCGATCAACCAGCGCCGCATCGTCCTGCCGGCCGCCATGCGTGGGTTACAACTGGTGGCATGCTGTCACGAATAAGTGACGATCCCGGGCATTCCCGGGGGGTCGCTGGGGCCGTCCTGGCGCGTCGATCGGCGAGTGCGCCGATGGCTTGAATTGTGCTGGGGATCTGAGGTGGAGGCGATCTTCTTTGTTGTCTGGACGCACATGAACCTCGGTCGCTCTTTGTGTGAGGGTCGGTCTGGTTGGCCTCGCGAAACTCGTCTCCTGCACCGCCACTGGATCCTGGTCGCGCCCGCATGTTAGGCGATGCGGCATGGATCGGGAAGCGCATTTTCGGCGCGCTGGGCTGTTGTAAGATGAGGCGCTTCAACGCGGGCCTGCGACTTGGCCCACCACCCATCATTGACGCCCGGCTCAGGTGGCATGGATCTGTCTGCCGCGCTCGGGTGATGGCGACGAATACCTTCGAGATGAACATCAGAGCTCCCCAGAATGCGACGCGGCTGGCTCCGACGAGGCCATGGCGTGCCTCGGCCTCAGTCGTCTCTCTTCTGCTGGCCGGGATGCTCCTGCTGGGTCGTCCCGCTGGGGCCAAGGAGGTTTGTGCTCCGCAGGTGGGAAGGTTCATCTCGATCAGCGGGATCGTCCAGGTTCAGCGTCGCACCGGTGGCCGATGGCTCGAAGCCGATCTGGATCGCGAGCTCTGTGAGGGCGATAGTATCCGCGTGGGCGAGCAGAGCCGCGCGGCGCTCGGTCTCATCAATGACGCCGTCTTACGGATCGATCAAAGCACCACCATTCGGCTGCTGAATATCACGGGTGAGCCGGATCAACGCTCCTTTCTGGATCTCGTCAAGGGCGCCCTCCAGTCATTCAGTCGCAAGCCGCGTCTTCTGACGGTGAGCACCCCCTATCTGAACGGCTCGGTCGAGGGCACCGAGTTCTTCGCCCGTGTCGAGGGCGAGAAGGCGCAGATGACGGTCTTCGAGGGTCGTGTCCAGGCATCCAATGATGCCGGCGAGTTGCGGTTGGGCGCGGGCCAGTCGGCACAGGCCACCCGGGGTCAGGGTCCCAGGGTCCGGGTCCTGGTGCGGCCGCGCGATCAGGTCCAGTGGGCGCTCTACTATCCGCCGATCCTTTCCGTCTCGGCGCTCGGCGAGGATGCACCTCTGTTGCGCGAGGCGGCGTCCTGTGCCGCCGGAGGCGATAGGGTCTGCGCCTTCGATCGGCTGCAACGGGTGCCCGCGACCGCGCGTGATGCGGATTTCTTCCTGCTGCGGGCCTCGTTGCTGCTTGCGGTCGGTCGGGTCGAAGCGGCCAGGGACGACATCGACGAGCTGCTCGAGCGAGAGCCGCGCGCGGGGCAGGGCTATTCGCTGCGTTCTGTGATCGCCGTGGTCCGCAATGAGCGAGAGGCCGCGCTTGCCGATGCGCGCCGCGGCCTCGAACTGAGCCCGGATTCGGCCGCCGCCATGATCGCGCTCTCCTATGCATTGCAGGCCAATCTCGAGCTCGAGTCGGCGCGCGACCTCCTGCGTGAGGCGGTCGCGCGTCAGCCGGAGGAGGCGCTGGCCTGGGCGCGTCTGGCCGAGCTCGAGCTCTCGCTCGGCCGGTGGAGCTCGGCCACGCAGGCGGCGCGCCGCGCGGTGGGGCTGCAGCCTGGACTGAGTCGCGCTCAGAACGCGCTCGGTTTCACCGCGCTGGCCGAGATGGGCATCAGCGAGGCGGAGTCTGCCTTCGAGCGGGCGATCGTGCTGGATTCGGCGGACCCACTGCCCCGACTCGGACTCGGGCTGGTCAAGATTCGTCGTGGTCATCTGGTCGAAGGGCGGCGCGACCTGGAGGCCGCGGTCGCGCTGGATTCGACCAATGCCTTGCTGCGTGCCTATCTCGGCAAGGCCTATTTCGAGGAACGGAGAGGGCCGCTGGATGCCGAGCAATTCGCGATCGCGAAGGACTTGGATCCGCTCGACCCGACCGCCTTCTTCTATGATGCCATTCGTCTCCAGACCGAGAATCGACCAGTCGCCGCGCGACGTGAGCTCGATGGCGCGATCGAGCGGAACGACAACCGCGCCGTCTATCGTGGTCGCTTGCTGCTGGATCAGGATCGGGCCGGACGTGGCACGAGCCTGGCGAGGGTCTACGACGACTTGGGTTCTGGCCGGCAGGGGGTGAACGAGGCCCGGCGATCCCTGGCACGAGACCCGGCCAATGCCTCGGCACATCGTTTCCTCGCGGACAGCTATCTCAGTGTGCGGCGGCGCGAGATCGCTCGCGTCAGCGAGCTGTTGCAGGCGCAGATGCTGCAGGATATCAATCTCAGTCCTGTCCAGCCGAGCGTCGCCGAGACCAATCTGAACACCTTGACGGGCGGTGGGCCATCGAGCGTGGGTCTCAACGAGTTCACGCCACTGTTCGAGCGGAATGGAGCCAGCCTCAATCTCGCTGGATTGGTGGGCAGCCAGTCGACCAGTGGCGGCGAGGTGGTCGCATCCGGAATCCAGGATCGACTCTCGCTCAGCGCGGGTGCATACCATTATGACACCGAGGGTTGGCGCCCTAACAATGGTCTGCGACAGACGATCTACAACCTCTTCGGTCAAGCGGCGTTGACGCCGGAATGGAACCTTCAGGCCGAGCTCAGGCGGCGCGACTCCAAGGAAGGGGACCTGGCATTCAACTTCGATCCGTCCGATTTCATCGCGGACAAGCGGGTGGACCGGGAGCTCGACACGGTCAGGGTCGGGCTGCGCTATTCACCCTCGCCGGGTTCCAACCTGCTCTTCTCCTACATCTACGGGGAGCGGGAGGAGCGTCTCGATCAGACCGAAGCGCTGAGCCCCATCACCGAGAGCGCGATCGATAGCCGGCGCAAGGACCGGGGTTACCAATTGGAGTCGCAGTACATCTGGGAGCAGGCCCGGATCAATCTGGTCGCGGGCCTGGGCTATAGCCAAGTCGATACCCGCACCGACACCTCGATTCTGCTCACCGACCGCTTGTTCGGGTTTCCGCTGCTCGACATCAGCGAGACACGAGAGACGGACATCACCCATGGGCGGGGTTATCTCTACGGCAATCTGGATCTCTCGGACCGTCTGGTGGCGACCCTGGGTCTGGCCTACGACGATTTCGATGAATCACCTTTGCGGGATCACAACCTCTCACCCAAGGCGGGTCTGCGCTGGCGGGCGAGCGAGAGACTGGAGTTGCGGGCCGCCGCCTTCCAGACCGTCAAGCCGCCATTGGTCAACAACCGTACCATCGAGCCGACCCAGATCGCCGGATTCAACCAGTTCTTCGACGACATCAATGCGACCAAATCCAGACGCTATGGGTTTGCACTGGATTGGCGTCCGAGACGAGACCTCTCATTCAGCGGCGAGCTGACCTGGAGGGAGATGGATGAGCCTGTCTTTCGCGCCTTGGAGGGAGACGTCGTCTTCGAGGACCGCAGAGAAGAGCTGCACCGTGCCGATCTCAATTGGACGCCGGGCCAACGTTGGTCATTGATGGCATCCTTTGTCTACGACCGCTATGAGTCCGATCCGGGGATCGCCACCGAATTCGACAATCTTCCTGAGAAGGTCGAGACCATCAGCTTACCTCTCGGACTGAGATATTTCGATCCCTCGGGAGTCTTCGCCGGCCTTTCCGGCACCTACGTCGATCAGGAGGTGAGACGCTCGGCAAGCGCCACGCGTGCCAGTGGCAGCGATGACTTCTTCATCGTCGATCTGGTCGTCGGCTATCGTCTCCCGAGACGACGAGGCGTCTTCAGTCTCGAGGTCAAGAACCTCTTCGATGAGACCTTCAGCTATCAGGATGACAGCTATCGAGAGTTCCGGGACGAGCCGTCAACGGGCCCTTACTATCCGGACGTGACGATTCTCGGTCAGCTTAAGGTGAATTTCTAATCGAAAGACCAATATTGAAACGGATCGCAAGGGAGTGTGAAGCAAGCGTGAGTTCGTTCTCGATAACCGAGACTAAGGTGTCTACCTCATGATGTATTCTTTCTCCTCCTCGACCTTGCATTGGACCTTGGCTTCGATTGCCGCCATGGTGTTCGTGATGCCGGTAACGGCGTCTGAGAATGCCATCTTCACCTTCGTCCCGGCCAGCGGTGCCACGTGCGAGTCCATTGATCGGAGTGCCTTGGGAATGACGCGATCCCGTGTGCGCAAATCTCAAGGGAGGGTGTCCGGACCGCTGGATCCAAGACGTACCAGCGAGGGAGCGAATGAAGGCCTCGAGGCCGAGCGGTCCTCCGAATCGGCCAGATGGTCGATCGATGAGGGGTCGACCACCCTCAGTTTCAGTCGAGCGACCACATCCATTGATTTCGCGATCCTCTCGCATGGTGGAACCGCGAAGGTCTATGTCTACGACTTCGGCAAGGTCAGGGCGGATACCGGGTTGACCTTGCCCTTGGACGACACCCGCGATCTAACCATTCGATCCTTCTCACTGTGCTACGGCGTGGAGAAGAGCATCAAGCAGGCCGAGATCCCGGTGTGCGGTCCGGAGATCTCCTGCCCCGCGAATCCTGCCCTGCCGCAGCTCATCACCACGGCATCGCTCGATCCCAACGCCCGTAAGTACGCTCTCGGGCCGCAGGGTGAGCAGGGCCTCTGTGCCTGCAACTATTTCGACGAGAACGGGTTTCCGGTGGGTCTGCAGGAGTGCGATCCCAACCTCGGATCCAACGAAGAGCCCATCCGGGGGCAGGCTCCGCCTTGCGTGCTTCCGGGTGATCAGGGCGCCGTCGAGGCGGCGTCACGGCAGGGTGTCGAGACGGCGACGAGTATTACCTACCATCCGGACCCCTATGTCTGTGTCACCGTCGGCGGGCGTCGGACCTGTTACTCCTATTGAACCGCGCCTAGCGCGGTATGCGAAGTTTTTTGATTGGATCGGCCTTGGCGGCCATGAAAAGCATCGGAGCTGGCGCGGTTTAAGAGATTAAAAGATATAAAACTTAAACCGCGTCTCCGGCGATGTCGATGAAACCCTCAAAGCCAAGCACAAAATGAAAACGACGCATCCCGCTCTGGACGCGGTTTAATCCGCCTGGCCGGAAGTCCGTTGGACCGTGGAATTAGCGTACCAGTCTGGAGAGTCGAAATGCTCGAGCGCTTCCAACCAATACACTCATTATCATTGATGCTGGCTGTCTTGTGGATTGCGACACCAGCCTATGGGACCACCACCATTACCTTTGATAGCGGTGGGGGCGAGACGATCTTCGTACTCAAAGACCAGACCCCCTACAGTGAGAGTGGGTATGTCTTCACGACGAATGACCTGATGAGTATCGGCGATTTCGGCAGTGGTCGGGTTGCGAGTCAGGCCCTGAGCGAGACCACTCCCACCCTTATCGAGATGCAGAGCGGTTCGGGGCAAGCGTTCAACCTCGAGGGGTTCCAGATCGTCGACCTATTTCTTTACGACGATGACAAGACCGTCTTCGCGGATACCAGTGCGTGGGTCATGACGTCTTCGATGTCGGACAAGTTCTTCCTTGATTCTGCTAGAGTCTATAATTTCTCGGGCGACCCGTGGGAAGGTCTGACGAGCGTGTCTTTCGGTTTGGAGCTCAATGGCGCGGTCGACCTCGGCGATGTCAAGCTCGCCGCCTATATGGACTTGGATAATATCCGTGTCTCGGCGGTTCCAATTCCGGCGGCCTTGCCGCTCTTCGGCTCGGCAATCGGCTTACTGGCCCTCGCTGGACGGCGGAGGGCTCGGCGAAGGCGCGTCTGAACCGCGTCCAAACCGAAGCGTCTTGGTCAAAGCAGGATCTGTGGGGCCTCGCAATCCCGTCCACGATCCATCAGGCTCAGCAGACGACGGATGTTGGTGCGAGCCTGTTCCTCGTAGCGGGCGTTGAACGAGTCGGTGACGAAGATCTTGGGTCGGCTCAACATGGCCTCGAGAAAGCGCCGTTTCTTCGGATCATATTCTTCGTCGCTCACCTGAAGCTCCCGCCGAAGGTTCTCCGTGTCGCGCATATAACCCTCCCAGGGAAGGCCGAAGCTCGACAGATCGATGTCGCAAATGAACCCTCGATCCGGTCCAACCGGCATCGTTCGGTGTGTGGTCGCCAGGATGAGCTCCTCGACCGCCGCGACGAATTCGCTGTCCATGGCCCCCGTTGCCCGCTTGCGGAAGAAATCCGCGCTCCGCGCCTCGTTGTCCTCCTTTCCCGGCTCGTAGATGATGTCGTGGAACCAGATCCCCATTTCCACCCGATCCGGGTGTGGGATCTGGTCGCGTGCGAGATCCAACTCCCGGAGACAGTGGGCAATGTGGTCCGTGGTGTGGTAATACCGATGCCGCTCGCTATAGTGGATGTCCAGGGCATCCCAGATGCTTCCTGGCTCCGTCTTGGCGCCCTCCAGAAGGCAGCGCGTCCAAAGACGCATGAAACGCGTGCGCAGTCGCGAATGCCAGTCAGATGCCTTGTCCGTGCTCGGTGGGACGTCGTTGGGGGGATCGGCCGACAGATGACTCATGACAAGGGCTGCGGAATCTGGGTTGTGGGGGTCATCGAGGCTTGTTCTTCTGGAGCGCATTCTACAATCGACCCCTGTGGTGGCGTCATTGGGCCACGAGTGGTCGTGTCATGGACGAGTCCCTGATACGAAAGGTCTCCTCATAGAAAAGTATCGAAAAGTCGTCGACAAGTCGAACACTTCGGCCTCTTCTCGCCTCTGAAGACGAGGCGAGTTCGACCTTGACGCCCCACGGATGTCGGGCCCGGGTCCCGAATCGAACCTGAGGTCAGTGTCGCCATCACACAAGCGCAGTGCTTCCAAGTCGTCGAGGCCGACTCCCCATGATCGAGAACCACGGCACCATCCTTCAGACCCTCAAGTCCGTCAGCATCTTCAGCGAGACGCCGAATGATGTCTTGGCCGAGCTCGTGCCCCTGCTGGAGGAGGTTCGGCTCGAGCCGGGGGACCTGCTCTTCGAACAAGGCACCGAAGGCGACGCCATGTATATCATCGTCGAGGGGCTGGTGCGGGTGCATCAGGGAAAGCGGACCATCAGCAATCGTGGGGAGCTGGAGGTCTTCGGGGAGATGGCCCTCCTCTCGGCGAAACCGCGCATGGGTTCGGTCAGTGCCTTGCGCAATACGAGGTTGCTTCGGCTCACGCGACAAACCTTCTCTGCCCTGCTCGAGAAGCGTCCTGGAATCCTTCAAGGGATCGCCGGCGTCCTGATCAATCGTCTGCATGAGCAGGCGGAGGACCTGAGCCGCTTGCGGACACGCATGGAGCAGGTCATCCTGCCTCTGGGTGTCGCGCTCTCGACCGAGCGGAACACGGGTCGATTGCTCGAACGCATCCTGCAGGAGGCGCAGGATATCTGCAATGCGGATGCGGGGATCGTGTATCTGCGAGAAGCGGATCGTCTCGGCTATAGCATCATGGACATCCAGTCGCTCGGCCTGAGTCTCGGCGGTTCGGCCGGGGGCCCGATTCCCTTCCAGGCCTTATCGCTCTATGACCTGAATGGCGAACCCAATCATCAAGAGGTCGCGACTTACGTCGCGTTGAAGGACCATTCAGTCAACATCCCGAACATTGACCGGACTGAGGCGTTCGATTGCTCAGCGATCAAGAGGCTCGCCGAGACCAACGCTTACCGGTCGGTGTCCTGCTTGACGGTCCCACTGAGGGGGCCCGAGCGAGAGGTCATCGGCGTCTTTCAGCTCTTCAATGCCCAGGACCGCATCAGCGATGAGGTGATCCCATTCGATCCCTATCAACAGCTCATGGTCGAGGCCCTGGCCTCCCAGGCGGCTGTGGTTCTCAACACCCAGAGTCTGATCGAGGCCCACAAGAGCTTCACGCGACTGGAGCGCGAGCTCCAGATCGGTCACCAGATCCAGATCGATTTCCTGCCCGCTTCCAGCGACCTTCCGCAGCCGCGGGGATGGGAGATCGCGACGTGTTTCGAGCCGGCGCGCGAGGTCGCCGGGGATTTCTTCGATGCCTTTCCGCTCCCCGATGATCGTATCGCGGTCGTGATCGCGGATGTGGTCGACAAGGGCGTCGGCGCCGCCATCTTCATGGCCTTGAGCCGCAGCCTGATCCGAGGCTTCGCTCAACAGCCCAGTCAGGCGACCACCCAGTCCCTGACCGGCGACGGCCGCGGAGTCGCCGAACCGCCCGCGGCGAGCGATCGCGCGGAAGGTGCGTCCCGCACGGATCTTGCGCTGGCCTTCTCCGCGGTCGAGTTCACGAATGACTATATCGCCAACAACCATGGCGACATGTGTATGTTCACGACCCTCTTCTTCGGTGTGCTCGACCCTGAGACGGGCGTCATGAGCTATATCAACGGAGGGCATGACGCCCCCTTCTTCGTGAGCGCCAGCGGGAGGATGAAAGCACGTCTCGCTCCAACTGGGCCCTCGGTTGGAATGTTGCCCGGCATGGAATTCGGAATCGAAGAGATTCGTTTCGAGCCTGGCGATCTCTTGCTGGCCTTCAGCGATGGCGTGCCGGATGCACTCGACCCGGAAGGTCGGCGCTTCACCCACGAAGGGCTGCAACGGCTCTTGGAAGAGGGGCAGCCGATTGACTCCGCGGCTGCGTTGTTGGGAGATGTCCAGGAGACCCTCAAGGCGCACATGGGGAGCGCCGACCAATTCGACGATATCACCATGGTCGCCGTGTGGAGGAGGCCGCGGCTCTAAACCGCGCCTAGCGCGGTATGCGAAGTTCTTTGATTGGATCGGCCTTGGCAGCCACGACAAGCATCGGAGCTGTCGCGGTTTAAGAGATTAA
>JANQGF010000090.1 GCA_028277465.1 Chromatiaceae bacterium | reverse complement strand
GATTTGGTGGGAGCGGCGCCTCGCCGCGACGAGCCTGCAAGCTGCTGAGGCTCTTGTTCCATGCTCCGGGGTGCCAGAGACACGGCATGACCGTTAGCCGGCGACTTGCTCGAGCGCGCGTGCGAAGGCCGAGACGCCCGAGCTGCCGAGCAGCACATGTGGCTTGTCGAAACGCTTGCAAAAGCGTTTGGTACGGTAATAGGCGGTGTGGCTCACGAAATCAGTGGCGCAGACGACGGCATCGGCGGCGGCGAGCATGGATTCGAGCCGATGCTGGTTGTCCTCCAAGCCCCCGTCGTGGTGATCGAAGCGGCCGTTGCAGCTGGCGACCAGTCGTCGGTATTGCTCGAGGCGCGGCCTATAGCCACCGACGCAGAGGACGAGGCGCCCGGCCAAGTCGGCACGCGCTTCGCAGCCCTCGTTCGGGCAGTCCTCGCACGGCGGTGTGGCGGCTTGCTGGAAGAGGCGCTCCAGCGCGGCGCAGTCCGCCTCTCTTTGCTGAGCCAGACCGGCGAGTCGCTCGATTTCGGATTGCGCCAGCGCGTGTTTCTCGCGCCAGACTGCCATTTCCGATTCGCTGGCGGATAATGCCTCCTGCAATTGCGACGCCCGCTCGCGGAGATGTCGCAGCTCTCGCTGGTGCTCATCCAAGCCGCTGGCCGTCAGACGTTCGCTGAGATCGCGCTCGCGCTCGCGCAGTTGGGTGCACTCGTCCTCACGTTGACGCAGTTCATGGGTCAACTGCTGGATCTCGCGCTCACGCGAATCCGCTTGTTGCTTCGTGCGTTGCTGTGAGGCGTCGAAGTCCCGCCTCAACTGCGCGAGCTCCTGGCGGGTTTCCGACAATCGCTTCAGGTCCGCCCGCTGTCCAGCACCGATCTGGTGGGAGAGCATGTGGACCTCCTCGTAGGCGAGCGCCATGACGGAGGGATCCGCCTTCGGGTGGGTCATGAGTGCCCAGAAGGCGCCGGGGACCTCGCCGCACGCCAAGGCTTCCGACCAGAGCGCGAGCAGGTCCTCCGGCGACCGCGCTTTGGAATAGCGCCGGATGGTCGCGGCGTATTTCTTATCGAGCAGCTTGTGGGTCGCCTGGGAGATGGCGTTGCGCTCGTCCGCCGCTGCGACGAAGCTGACATGGATCTCGTATTCGCTGGGCCGCTCCTTGTTGCGCCAAGCGAAGCGGGCGCCGATTCGGCGCAATTCGGCAACCTCCAGACAGGTCCCGATGATGGGGCAATGGAGCTTGTGCGGGATCTCCCATAGCTTGCGCCGGCTGGTCTTTCGGGATTCCTGAACGGGTTCGGCGGACCGTGTCAGCGCGATCATCTGGCTGGAAGCGGCTCCCTCCACCAGGGTGCGCCAGGATGTCTCACCCTCATTGTCGCTGCTTGGCGACGGCAGAGGGGCAGAGATCTGTGGAATCCGAGCCGCGGTGGTGGTGGCGTCGAGCAGGCGGCCTGGTTCGAGGGGCCAGATGTCGCCCGGGCCTTGCTCCCCGCAGCAGCCGACATCGAGCTTGGCGAGTTGCTCGATAATGGTCTGCCACTCGTCACCAGTGATCTCGTTCAACCTTTGCCGGCTGTCGTAGTCATAGAGCGTCATCCGACCGGGTGGCTCGGCGATTTCCAAGATAAAGCGTTGCAGCATCACGCGAGGTTCCTTAGGCAGAGGGTCAGGGGCAGACGCGGTGTCGTATCGATGGCACACAGCCGGCTGGCGACCCGGACACTGACCCGGCGTTGGCTGGCGGGACACCGGCCGCAGCCGGTGATCTGGGGTTGTACTACTTGGTCAGAATCAGCTTGTTGTTTCGTGTCATCCGCAGAAAGTAGCGGCTCTCACCGTGTTCGATCATCAGCAGCTGCTCGTCCCCCAAGAGCGTGCGGGCGTCGATACGTCGCGGCAGGGGGCGAGGGGGCCTGTCGTCGGTGGAGAGCGGACGTCGGCGGTCGGTCGGAACGGTCGATGGCATGGTCCTGGCCCTTAAAAGCAATGATTGAACCCTGGATTCGCACAGACGAGCTAAGAAATAACAATCATTATCTTTTAGCATAAGAGCCGACCGACCCCTTGTCAAATGTCAATCGGTTGCTGAGGGGCCGGGGAAGTCAGGGTCGACCGCCCGTCTTGACGCGAGCCATGGCTCGGTCGCGATCGCGCGGGGACCCCGAGAAGCTGCCCGGAAACCTCTGACGAAGTCGTGGGAGCGCCGCCCCGGCGCGACGACTCACCGCAACCCTGGTCGCGGCGAGGCGCCGCTCCTACCACCACCGTCGCGAGGGGTCTTTCTCAGGCGGCTTCTGAGACCTGGTGTGATGCAGGACGCTCGGCTGGGCGTGCCGGGCCAAGAGCGTGCCGCGCTGTCGCTCAGAACTCCACCGCCAACTGAGCGGTGACGGTATCGGCGGACTTTCCGGTCCCGCCGTCCGACTCGCTGTAGTCCTTGTCGTGGGCCCATTCGAAGGAGAGCGAGGTGTGGTCGAAGATCTCGATCGACCAGCCGACCATCCAGCGGTCCTTGGGCAGCTCCAAGGCGAGCGACTCGCGCGTGCCCTGGTAGGCAACGGCGGCGACCGATTCGCGGCCCATGACCGGGAAGGTGAAACCGGCCTCGATGTTCCAGGCGGCGGGCTTGGCGCCGCTGTCCTTGAAGCTCAGGCTGACGGGGTCGAAGTCGTCGGTCGCCGAGAGGTATTCGCCGATGATGTTGAACGCCCCGAAGGTGGCGGCGGCATTGACGGTCCAACCGCCGATCCGCTCCGTCGGGTCGACGCTGAAGCCGGTGGTATCGATACCTTCTTCGATGGCCTCGTCCAAGACCGCGACGCGGTTCTCGTTGGTAGCCTCTTGCAGGGTGTCGGAATCGCCGAGGTCGCTGATGTAGCCGACGCCCAAGGCCCAAGCCCGATCCTCGTCCTCGAATGCATAGCCGAGGTTGGCCCCCCAGCTTCCGAGCTTGTTCTCGCCCTTGATCTTGTTGTCACCGTTGAAGATATAGGCACTGCCCAGGAAATCGCCCGCGACGAATCCAAGCTGCAGGGTGCTCTCGCGCGTCTCGCCGATCTCGAGGGTGAGCGGATCCGAGACGAGATTGGTCTCATAGGCGCCGAAGGGTACATAGATCTGACCGGCGGTGAGGAAGACCGGCGAGACCTCCGGATTGGCGATGGTGATGAAGGCGACGTCCACCTCCAAGTCGGTCTCGTCCTCTTCGTAGAGCAGCGCCGCGGCCACCTCGACCCAGTTGTTGATCTGCGAGGCGATGCCCAGCTCGAAAGTCGCTAGGATGATGTCGCTCTCGCTGTCGCCCTCGTAGGGCGAGTGATAGCCCGCCTCGACCTCGATCAGGCCGCTGATGACGCTGCGCATGCCAGACTCCGAGATGGCCTCGCCGAGCCGCTTGAGGCGCTTGGGGGCGCCTTCCATCATGGCCTTCTGCTCGGAGATGGTCGCCTCTTGGCGCTTGACCGCCGCCTCGAGCTCGGCGTTCTTGGCCTCCAGGCGTTCCACCCTGGCCTCGATGCTCTCTTCGGCGAAGGTGACTGGACTCGTCACGGCCAGTGCGATCACGGCCGGTAATAGCTGCTTCTTCATTTGTTGCTTCTCCCCTACTTGCTGTGATGTTGCCACAGGGATCCCGTGGCCGGATTGATTCGTGGTCTGATCGATACATTCGATTGCTATTAGGTGTCTCGAAAGCAACACACTGGGCGATGATCTTCAGGTGTCCTTCCCGCAACCGCCTGTGCCTATCATGATTGAACGCAAAGGGTGTTAACGAGTGGAAGAAGCCTAGGCATCTTGTTAAAGACGAAAATATAAACAAGATACGTTATTATTCAAGAAGCCTGCTTTGCTGTAAAGCAACAATCGTCGTTTTTTTGCATTCGGCTTGATTGAGGTCATGTTCCGGGTGCGGGGCCATCCTGGGGGAGCTGTCTTGCAGGAGGACGATGTCGCGGACTTCCCGATTGCCGCTCGGACAATCGCGTCTCAACCCGGCTCCCCGTCCACCCGCGGCGCCAGCAGCATCGGGCCAATGGTGATCAGGTAGAGCCCGAAGCCGGTGGTCCAGAGCAGGCCGGAGAGGCCGTAGGCGATGCCGACGTAGGCGCTGGGGGCGAGCCAGACCGGCACGGCGCGGGTAAGGGCGGCGAGGACGATGGCAGCGAAGCTGGCGCGGATGGACCAGGTGTCGGCGAGGGTACGGCCGGTGTGGATCTGCCCGGCGATGGTCAGCACCGCCAGGATGGCGAGGCCCATGGCACCGGTCGACAGCAGGTGGCGGCTGCCGCGGCCGAGCCAACCGCCGGTCAGACATTCGATCCCGATGCTGCCGAAGCCGAGCGCGATCAGCCAGAGCACAACGTAGAGGGCCAGCACATAGGTCTCGCGCAGCACCCGCCCGAGGTGCCAATCGTTGAGGATGTTGAGCGTCGCGGCCATCGCCGCGAGCGCCACCCAGCCGGTGAGAGTCGTACCGGGCACGGGGACATCGAGCACCAGAAACAGGCCGATGGCGAAGATGGCGAGATTGCGTCGCGGCGGACGGGCCAGGTACATGCGCTCGGTGTCGCCGAGGTCCTCGAGGGTGCGGTTCACGATCACCATGGAGATGCGCGAATGGGCGATGAGGATCAGGATCGTGAAGAGGCCGACCGCGGTGCTGAGTCCTTCGCGCGTCGTCCACTGGAAGCCTTCGAGGTTGCCACCGAGCCAGGCGTAGAAGATGCCCGCCTCCACCACCCAAATGGCGGCCAAGCCATAGAGAAAGGCGCGGTGACGGCCGGCGGCGCGGGTCCACAGTGGCTTGGCCACCAGTGCGATCAGCCAGCCCAAAAACAGCAGGTTGAGCGCCGCCGCCGGCCACAGCCCGATGCTCGCGGCGGTCCAGATGGCGACGCGGGCCGCGAGCCAGCAGGCCACCAGCGCCGCGAGCGGCCGGCCGGTGACCGGGGTGCAGTCGGTGAACTCCGGCACCGCAGTGAGCAGGAAGCCGGCCAGGGCCGCGCCGCCGAGGCCGTAGACCATCTCGTGCATGTGCCAGGCGAAGGGGTCGCCCTCGGTCGGCGGCGGCGACCAGCCGAGCAGGAAGCCGCTCCAGAGCAGGATGGGCAGGATCGCGTAGCCGGCGGCGAGCAGGAAGAACGGTCGGAAGCCATAGGCGAAGAGCAAGGCGACCCGCCCGCCGAATGTTGACAGCACCGCACTCACCAAGCCGGTGCCCCCTCGGTCCGGAAGGTCTCCGCCAGCGCCGGCTGCGCCAGGAGCGCGGTGAGCCGGTCGAAGATGAACCGGCGGTCGCGCGCGAGCCAGTCCGCGGTCAGGGACTCCTCGTGGACGATGTGCCCGGGTGCCGCGGCCATCACCAGGATGCGATGGCTCAGACGCACCGCCTCGGTCAGGTCATGGGTCACCAGCAGCACGGCGAGGCCGCGATCGCGGATCTCGCGGATCAGCAGGTCCTGCAGCTCGCGGCGCAGACCCATGTCCAGCGCGCTGAAGGGCTCGTCCAACAGCAGCAGCTGTGGGCGCACTGCCAGCGCCCGGGCCAGCGCGACGCGCTGGCGCATGCCGCCGGAGAGCTCGTGTGGATACTTGGCGAGGTCGTCGTCGCTGAGGCCCAACTCCGCGCCGATCGCGAAGGCCGCGGCGAGGCGCTCGGCGCGCTCCACACGGCGCGCCTTCAACCCCCAGGCGATGTTCTCCAGCGCCGAGAACCAGGGCAGCAGGCGCGGCTCCTGGAACATCACCGCATGGGCGTCGAAGCCGTTGTCGATGCGGCCCTCGACGACGTCCAGCAGCCCGGCGGCCAGGTGCAGCAGCGTCGTCTTGCCGCAGCCGGAGGGGCCGACCAGCGCCACGACCTCGCCCGCGGCCACTCGCAGCGAGACCCGATCGAGGATGTCGCTGATACCGAAGCGATGCGACAGTCGCTCGATGGTCAGGGCTTCAATGCTCATCGCTGCGCCAGCGCTCCAGGTGCCGCTTGATCGGCTCCAGCAGGATGTACTCCGCGACCAGCAGGGTGCCGACCACGGCGAGGATCCAGGCCAGGGTCTGCGCGGTATCCAGGTTGATCCGCGCGGCCGCCAGACCGGCGCCGACACCGTCCGGCGTCGACAGCAGCTCGGCCATGACGACCACCTTCCAGGACATGCCCAGCGCCGTGATCCAGGCGGGGAAGACATAGGACAGGATGTGCGGCAGATAGACGTCGGTGAAGCGCAGCCAGGGCCCGGCGCGGAAGGCGCGGGCCATGCGGCGCAGGTCGCCGTCGAGGGTGCGCGCGCCCTGCATCGCGGCGGCGAAGGTCATTGGCACCGTGGTGATGGCGACCGTGAAGATGGGCGTGCCGTCGCTGGCGCCGAACCAGAGCAGTGCCAGCACGATCCAGGCGATGGGCGGCACACCCAGCAGCACCGTCACCAGCGGGCGGGCGGCCATGGCCGCGGTCATCGACAGCCCGGCGATGCTGCCGAGCAGGGTGCCGAAGCTGACCGCGATGGCGAAGCCCGCCAAGGCGCGAAACAGGGTGGCCAACAGCTGCTGCTGCAGGGCGCCGTGGGCGAGAAGCTCGCCGAGGGCCCCGAGGGCCTCCAGCGGCGAGGGCAGGATGAAGCTGCCGTAGAGGCGGTTGCCGAGGTCCCACAACGCCAGGAACAATAACAGGCTGGCGACGGCACCCCAACCGCTCCAGAGGTAGGCGAGGGTCCTCCCCAGCCACTCGCCCGGTCGCCTCACAGCCACAGCCAACCGTGGCTGCCGGCGACCGCGCCGGCCAGGGTCAGCAGGCTCAGCGTCAACAGCAGCCAGTGCATGCGCTGGATCCAGGCGAATACCCGTTGCGGCTGGCGAGCGGCATGGCGCAGAAACAGGCGCCGCAGCACCAAGGGCTCCAGCACGAACAGCATCAAGGTGAACAGCACCCAGACCAGCACCATCGCGTGCATCCACCAGAAGGACAGCTGAGTGAAACGTCCCCATCCTTGGAGCAGATACACCAGATAGAAGCCGCTCAGACCCGTGAGCAGGGTGGTGAATCGGGCCTGCCAGGCGAAGCGGTGCTCAATCTGCTCGAACAGCGCGACCTGCTCGCCCGGCGAGGCAAGGCGCCTCACCGCCGGCAGGATCACCGTGGTCACCATCGCGACGCCACCGATCCAGAGCACGACGCCGAGCACGTGCAGCACGCGCGCCAAGCCGAGTTCCGTCATCAGAGATAGAACCCCGCATCGGGCAGGCGACCGCCGATGAGGCCCGGGTTGAGCTCGGCCAAGCGGCCGTAGAAGTCCTCCAGTGCGCCCCGGGCCGCCTTCGCGGTCTGGGGCGCGATGTTCGAATAGCCGATCGACTGCTGGATCACGGGCGCCTTCAGCGGCATGTAGGCCTCGCCGAGCCGGCCGGCGCTGGTGGGGTTGTTGTTGACCCACGCCGCCGATCGGTCAAAGGCGTGTTGCAAGTCCGCTGCGATGTCGGGATGCCGCTCGAGCAGTCGTTGCGAGATCATCATGCCGGCCTGGGGGATCTTTGCTGGTCCGCCTGTGACCTCGGCCCAGACCTCTTGGAGGTCGAGTGCGCGGTGCAGCTTCTGCGCGCTCTTCAGCCCGCGCATCAGTGCCCCGGTGGCGGCTGGCTCAGGCAGGACGGCGTGATCGACGCGCCCGGACAAGAGGAGCTGGATCGCCTCCACCGGCGTGGCGACGTAGCGCATCTCGAGGTCCTGGCCGATGGTCATGCCCTTGCTGCCGGCGATGTACTGGCAGACCAGGTCGGGCATATCGCCTTTGAAGAACATGGCGACCGTCTTGCCAGCCAAGTCGTCGAAGCGCGCAATGGCCGGGTCGCGGGAAACGAGATACAGCAGGCCGAAGGTCATGACATTGACCAGGTGCACCGGGACGTCTCGATTGGCCATATTGGCGGCGACATAGGTCGGCGTGCCGGCCAGGTCCCAACGCCCCGAGACGAAGCCGGTGCGTAGCTGATCCGGATCGCGGTAAACACTGAAGTCGACCCGGCCGTAAGCCGGGCCCAACCCCCCGGACTCGGCGATATGGGCCAGCACCAGCGAGGGTGCGGCCGGGGGGCCGTAAAGGGCCAGACGGCCCGCTTCGGCGGCCTGGGTGGTGACACTGATGCCCATTGCCGAGGCGCCGGCGGCGCCCATCCAGCCCAAGAAGGCGCGTCTGTCGATCATGGTCGAGCTCCTTAGGAGATTCACACGGATTCGGAGGTTCAGGAACGATTCAGAAACAAGTGGCGCAACTTGAGCCGCCCTTGTTGGGCACGCTCCGCTTTGCCCAACCTACGGTGTGTAGGTTGTTTCTGAATCATTACTCAGAAATTGCCGACCAGCACCAGGTTGGCGCTGGGGCCCGGTGCGTTGACCAGGTAGGGACTACCCTCATCCATCACGTCCTCGGCGTGCGGCTCGGCATACTGCTCGTCGAGCACATTCTTGACCCCGAGACGGATGCCGACGCGGTCGTTGAATTGCACCGCCGCATAGAGATCGAGCGTGGTGTAGCTGTCGGTCGCCCCGGCATCGAAACCGCTGCCGAATCGGGGGTCGGCGTCGACGTCCTGGTGCTGCGCGACATAGCGCAGGCGGCTGCCGACGCTCCAGGTGCCGCCGCTGGCCAGGAAGCCTCGGTAGTCGAGGAACCAGTTGAGCTCGGCCGGGTAGATGCCGTAGAGGTCGCGGCCGTCACTGGTGTTGCGCCCGGATTCCATCTGCAGATTCAGACGGCTCGCCAGCCGCCGGGTCAGGTTGATCCGCAGGTCGGCCTCGAGACCCATGAGCTCGGCATCGACGTTGCGCCAGATGCGGGCGTTGTCGGCGACGCCGGTCGGCGTCCGACCGTGGGCACGATCACGGCTGATGAAGTCCTTTACGTCATCATAGTAGGCCGAGAAGCGGAGCTGCCACGGCAACGCGGCACCCGGCTTGCGGCCGTAGCCGGCCCAACCGTTCGGGGCATAGGTCAGCCCCCCCTCGAGGCGTCGATGCAGTTCCCAGTCGATCGCCGGGTTCCCGACCGAACGCAGCGACGTGCCGATCGGGCCGTCGGCCCTTGGGTTGGTCCCGGCGAAGAAGGATTGCAGCGCGAAGTAGCGTTCCTGAAGCTCAGGTGCCCGGTAGAAGTGGCCCAGCGAGACGAAGGCGTCGAAGGGTCGGTCCTTGGGATCGAAGTCCCATTGCAGTTTCGCGCTCCAGCGGCTATCGGTCTGATCCACAGAGACGCCGGCGCCGTGATAGGTGCGATAGAGGTCCGCCGACGTCGGGTTCCCTGCGCCCGGGGTGAAGCTGCGCAGATCCGCCTTGGTCGCCGTCGCGTCCGTGTGCTCCCAGCGCAAGCCCGCTGTCAGACTGTGCGAACGGCGAAGCTCGAAGGTGGTCGTCGCATCCAGCTCCCAGGCGTCGATCCGGGCGCCCGGGAATTGGTAAGAGCTGATCTTGGAGAGATCCGCCGGCTTGCCCGCACCGCCGGTCGTCGGCCCGCCAAAGCGCAACGCGGTTCGCTCGGCGGTGGCATAGCCGACACCGACATCCAGGGTCTGGCCAGCCACCGTCAGGTCGGCCGCGATCCGACCCCCGCGCTTGTTGTAGTCCACATCCGCGCGATTCCAGATCGCGCGCGATGAGTCGCGCAGGTCGAAGTTGTTGGCTTGGCGCTCGGCATCGATCTCGAAGAGCTCGAAGCGCAGATTGCCGATCAGACCGTAGCGCGTTTCATCGTCGAAGGTCAGCTTGAGGATGCGGCGGTCCGTGTTGACCGGGTCCTGACCGAAACCCTCGACGATCGTCAATCCGCCCTGGCCTCCGTAGTTGACCAATCGGTTCACGGGCACCTTGTGATCCTCGATCGAGTCGCTGATGCCGATCAGCTTGAGCGAGCGGTTGGCATCCGGCGTCCAGCCGAGCACTAACTGCCCGGTCTGGCGGTCGTAGCCGAACCTTTGGTCGTCGCCATTGGCGTCCGCGAAGTCATCGGCGCCGTCGTCGTCGGCGACGACCGCCTTGATCAGATACTTGGGTTGCTTGAGCAGCAGGTCGGCAAAGGTCTGTTGCCCGCCGGTCACGGCATCGTAGGACGTGCCGAGCTTGAGCGGCCTGAAGGCCCAGGTGACGCTCTCGATCGCGCCCTGCTCCGGCTCGGCCTTGGGCCGATTGAAGGGCATCACACCGCCGGGCTTGAGGACATCATAGATCGGCATGATCGCGAACGGCCTGGGCCGTGCATGGGCGCGCATCTCGGGGATGAAGGGGTCGGCGAACAGGCCACCCGCGGCCTGGAGCAGGGCAGCGCCGAGCGCGATGGCCAGGGTCTCGCGATGGTGGCACAGCCTCGGGCATTGGGTCTGGCGGCGAGTCGCACCTGTGTTTGAGGGGCGCAGGCGGCTCCGTTGGGCGGTCATCAAGGCAGTGCTCCAGCAAATGGCGGACGCGCTGGCTGCCTGTGTCAAAGACCGGACGGGTGGCTAGCGGGGATGGCCGTAGAAGAGCAGATTGCTTCGCATTCGTAATTGATCGCGATCAAGTGGCTCCGAGTCCAGGATCGAGCGGTCCGGGAGGGCGAATAAATAATTTTGATTTTGATATGCATTACTATTTTTATTAGAGTCGCCTCCTGACGCGGTTGCCGTGGCCGCCCCAGACCCCGCTAGGAGAGCCCGGAGTAGGGGCGAGCGCCAATGGCGCCGCTCGCAGTCCACTTCACTGCAGGTGGGAAGGAGGCCACGTGCGTAAGCCCGCCCGATGCGGCGTCCACTGCACCCTCGGCCGACTGAGAGCTCGGTAGCAGCAAGCGCCCAGATACAGAGAGAGCTTCATGAGATTCCGGCTTCTTTCGGCCTTCGTCGCGTTTCTTGCGGCGCAAGCCCCCTTGGCGGAGACGATTGCGTCCTCGAGCGCGACGGCCTCCGCGCAGGCTTCGGTCAGTGGCGAGGACGTGGCGGCGGTTCGCTCGCTCGTCGAATCCATCAACCGGGCGATCACCGAGCGGAACCTCGAGCAGTTGCTCGACACCTTTGCCGACGGCGCGGTCAGGGTCGACGCCTTTCCGGCGCATCGGTTCGGCGCGGCAGCGAGCGGAGATGACGAGAAGGTCGAGGCGGTCGACCTCGAACGACGATGGAGGACCGTCGCACCAATCCTCTTCTCGACCACCCGGTCTTACGAGAGAAGGATTCAGGACATGGACGTCCACGTCGATAGGGACCTGGCCGTCGCCTGGGTCGCTATCGAGACCGCGATGAGTCCCGTCGGCGAGGAGACGATGATCGGGCGGAACGCCTTCAAAGAGATCTACCTCCTGCGTCGTTATGACGACGGCTGGAAGATCGTGGCCCTGACCAACAACCGTCGGGATGCCGAGCAATGACAGACTCACCTGGTGGGAAACGAATGAAGCCTCTTACTCCTCCTAGTCGCGAGGGCTCGGTACGCAAGCTGGCGGTGATCGCGATCTGCATCGTCTTGCCAAGGGTTGGCGCGGCCCAGCAGGGTCCAGTCGAGCTGGAGGACATCACGGTCATCGGGACACGCACCGAACTCTCGGTCCTCGACAATCCGAGATCCGTGACGGTGATCAACCAGGAGCAGCTCGAGCGACAGGCCCCGCGGAGCATCGCCGAGGCCCTCAGAGATGTGCCGGGGATCGAGCTGGTCGATAGCTCCGTGCCGGGGATGAAGCGCTTGCGGATCCGTGGCGAGTCGTCGCGGCGCGTCACCATCCTTGTCGATGGCCAAGAGATCACAGACCACTCGACCTATGGGACCCCGATCCTGATCAACCCCGCCGCGGTCGAGCGCATCGACGTCATTCGCGGACCCTCGTCCGTCCTCTATGGTGCCAAGGCGATCGGCGGCGTCGTCAACATCATCACCAAGACGGGTGTGCCCGACAAAGCCGCCGAGCTCGAGCTCGGCGGTACCTACTATTCCGGCACCAGCGGGAAGCAGGGATGGGTGAGCCTCGGCGGCACCAGCGGAGACTTGGACTACCGGGTGACGGGCGGTCTCGCCAAACACCAAGACCAGCGAACGCCCGAGGGGCAGTACACCGACACTGGTCGATTGGAGAACACCGCCTTCGAGAACGACGACATCTCGGCGCATTTCGGCTACCGGCTGGGGTCTGCAAAAAACCACTACCTGGCGTTGAAGCTCGATCAATACCGCCTGGATAGCGAGAGCTGGAAGGACCCTTCCACCATTACCGGTCGACCGCCGGCAATCGCGGGCGTCACGGATTTCACCATCGACCTTCCCGAGCGAGACCGAAGAAAGATCGGTCTCTTCTATGATGCCACCAACCTGGGTGGACCCGTGACCAAGGTCCATGTCGATGCCTATTATCAGACGGTCGACCGACTCTTCGAGAACACCGTCGAAACCTTCACGCCGGCGGGGAGTGGTCGGTCGGCATTGGCCTCATTCAATGAGGTCCGCTCGACATCGGACGATGTCATCACCAATTACGGGGTCACGGGGCAGGTCGATCTGGAGCTGATGCCAGGCCACTACAGCATTCTCGGCGCCCAGTATCTCGCGGATGTCCTGGAGACGGACAAGACGACAAGGGTCGACGTCTCACCACGGCCCCCGTTTCCGCCCGGTCTGTACCCGATCGAGAGCGCCAGCTTCGCAAAGGCCAGGATCGACACCTGGTCGCTCTTCGGTCAAGACGAGTGGAGCATCCTGCCGGATCTTCGGCTCTTTCTCGGTCTGCGCTTCAATCGCATCGAAACAGAGCTCGAGGAGATCCGAAGCACACAGCTGACGAGCGAGCCTGGGTCTTCGACCGACAACGAGCTCTCCAGCAGTCTCGCACTGGTCTACGACGGGATCGAGAACGCGACCCTGCGCGCGCTCTACTCGTCCGGGTATATCAGTCCCACGCTGTTGCAGAGCTTTGGTCGCACGAGCGCGGGCGGTCGCACCGTATTCGGCAATCCGGATCTGAAGCTGGAAACGGCCGACAACTTCGAGCTGGGCGTCCGCTACGACGCCCAGGGCTTGATCCTCGACGCGGTCGGCTTCTACACTCGGGCGCAGGACTATATCTCGACGGTCGATTGCGGTACCGCCGGCACCGACTGCCCGACCGATAGCTCGCGTGGTACCCCCAATCGAATCTATGCCAACGTCGATGAGGCCACCACCTACGGCGTGGAGCTTCTGACTCAGTACACCATACCCAAGACCGCCATCACCCCGTACGCGAGCGCGGCCTGGACGCGGCGCCAGCTCGACTTCGACGAGCTGTCGACGACCAACACCAACGTGCCGGCCCTGTCCGGGCGTCTGGGCATCCGCTACGAGCGGGAGCTCTCGGGCTGGAGCACCTGGATCGACCTCTTCACGCGCGCCTCGACCAGCGTGAAAGAGACCTTACCCACCGAGGAGGGCCCCGTGACCCGCGAGGTCGATGGCTGGGCGACGTTGAACCTCGCACTCGGCGGATTCTATGGTGCGGGCGACAAGTACCGCTTGGTCCTGGAATTCAACAACATCACGGACGAGGAGTACCGACCCTTGCTGGATGCGCTGCCGGGAGTGGGCCGAAGCCTGGATCTAACGGTCGCCGTCAGGTTCTGAACCGATGCTGCGGTTCTCGCAGCGGGAAGCAGGTGGGTAATACGATGAGCGTCGATGCATTGATGCAGCGGATTCGGCTCGGCGAAGATTCGACGCTGGAACTCAAGCAGGTCGGGGTCGATGTGGGCGGCAAGGTCGCAGCACCGCATGCCGACGGGCTGTCCGACGAGCTGGCGGCCCTCGCCAACGCCGGCGGCGGGACGCTCGTGCTGGGCGTCGACGACAAGACCAAGTCGGTGACTGGGATTCCGCTGGAGCATCTGGACCGGGTCGAGTCTTGGGTCACGGCTATCTGCGTGGACCGCATCAAGCCGCCGCTCGATGTGCTGACCCGACACCTCGAGCTTCCGGACGCGGACGGCACGGCGCGGCCGGTGATCATCGTCGAGGTCCCGCGCAGCCTTTGGGTGCATCAGAGCGCGAACGGCTACTTTCGCCGGGTCGGTCATGCGAAGCGCGAGCTGCTGCCCGATGCGTTGGCGCGGCTGTTCCAGCAGCGCAGCCAGGCGCGCTTGATCCGCTTCGAGGAGCAGGAGGTCCCCGGCTGCAGCTTTGACGAACTGGATGTCCTGCTGCTGCGGCGCTTCCTGAAGACCGAGCAGGGCGATGCGCTCACGCAGCTGGCCCGACTGCATCTATTGCGGGACTTGGAAGGCCGACCGGTCCCGACCGTGGCCGGCGTTCTGCTCTGCACCGAGGACCCGGCGCGCTGGCTGCGCAATGCGGAGATCATCGCCGTGGCGCACGCCGGCCTCGAGAACAACCCGGACGAGCAACTCGACGCCCGCGAGATCCGCGGCCCCTTGGATCGTCAGGTGCTCGACGCCTTCCACTTCGTCCGGCGGAACATGACCACGGCGGCGCGCAAATCGCTCGGTCGCGTCGAGTATCCTCAGTACGCCCTTGCGGCGGTGTTCGAGGCAATCGTCAATGCCGTCGCGCACCGCGACTACTCGCTGCACAACCAGCGTATTCGGCTGTTTCTGTTCCGCGACCGGCTGGAGATCCACTCACCCGGCGGTCTGCCGAATACATTGTCGCTGGAGTCGATGACCCGGCTCTCGGCGCCGCGCAACGAGGTCCTGGCGAGCCTATTTGGCCGCTACTATCCGGTCGATGATCCACAGCTGGGCAAGAGCTATTTGATGGACCGGCGCGGCTTCGGCGTCGAGACCATTCTAAGGGAGAGCGAGCGGTTGTCCGGGGTCCGCCCGGTCTACGAAGAGATCGGCGACCTGGAGCTGTGTCTGACCATCTTTGCGGCATCGCCGCAAGGTGGGCCGGAAGCAGCCGACAGAAGGACCGGCACCTGAATCGACGCGCCCTCAATAGCAGCCGGGTCTTGCCGTTCGGTCCATGATTCCGGGGCGGGCCCTTACAGTCGTACGGTCCGCACAGCGGACCCTACGAGATCCCGCGTCGCTGTAGGGTCCGCTGTGCGGACCGCCCCCGGTTGCCGAGCGGGCATGGCCGGAACGATGATCAGCGCCGCGCAAGCCAAGAGAGCTGCTATCCATCGAGCGACTCGTAGAGCTCCAGGCCAGCCGGGTCGCATTTGCTGCAGCCGCTGCTACAGGCCTTGACCGAGAGTTTGCGAACGCGGCCTTTGCGCTCCAGGACCCCAAGCATGCTGCGCAAGGCGTCGGCATCCGTGTCGAACCGATTGACGAGATCCCTCAAGGTGGCGCGCTTGTGCTGCAGCAGGTAGTTCTTCAGCTCGGACAGAATCATGGCTGGTCAGGCGTTCTCGGCCGCTGGCACCAATAGATGCTGCTTCTCGCGCAGGCCCCACCAGCGCAGGGCGGTGATGGTCACCAGGAAGAGTGACCCAAGCACGCCGATCCAGACCAGAGAACTGCCGGGGTGGTGAGCGAAGGTGGCTGCCTGGTAGAAGACGGTTGCCGTCATGTACCCGAGGCCGGTGGTCCAGCCGGCCACGAACAGAGTCCAGCCCAGATCCGTCTCCCGGTAGACCGCTGCCAATGCGGCGGTGCAGGGGAAGTAGAGCAGGATGAACAGCAGATAGGCGAAGGCACCGGCCTGGCCATCGAAGCGGGCCGCCATGGCACCGAAGGTGCCTGCCGAGACCTCCTGTTCCTCGGCCGCCACCTGTTGGTTGCTCAGATTACCGATGTCGACGCCCAGTGGGTCGCCCCAGGTACCCATCGCCCCGCTCAGATTCACCGGAATGGTTGCAAAGGCCTCGGCCAGGCCGGCGCGGAGACTGAATCCCGGGGCGTGTTCCAGCTCGGCGTCTTGGCCCGTCTCCGCCTCCGCGAGGGCCGTATACATCGAGTCGAGCGTCCCGACGACCGCTTCTTTGGCCAGCACGCCGGTGAAGATGCCCACGGCCGCCGGCCAGTTCTCCGAGTCCAGCCCCAGGGGGGAAAAGGCTGGGGCGATTGTGCGTCCCACCTGGCTGAGCACGGACTGTTCGCTATCTTCGTTGCCGAAGCTGCCGTCGGTACCGATGGAGTTGAGGAAGTTCAGCACCAGGACCATGGGCACGATGATCTTGCCGGCGCGGAAGATGAAGCTCTTGGTCCGGTCCCAGGTGCGCACCAATACGCCCTTGAGCGTTGGCAAATGGTATCGAGGCAGCTCCATCACGAAGGGCGTGGTCTCGCCTCGAAGCAGGGTGTTCTTCATGACGAGGCCGGTCAGCACTGCCATCGCGATGCCGATCAGATACAGGCCGAAGACGATATTCTGGCCGCCGAGCGGAAAGAAGGCCGCGGCGAAGAGTGCATACACGGGCAGCCGCGCACCGCAGGACATGAAGGGCGCCATGAGAATGGTCATGACGCGATCGCGCTGCTGTTCCAGCGTGCGGGTGGCCATGATCGCGGGCACATTGCAGCCGAAGCCGACGATCAGGGGGACGAAGGACTTGCCGGGTAGGCCGATGGCGCGCATGAAGCGGTCCATGACGAAGGCCGCGCGGGCCATGTAGCCCGAGTCCTCCAGCACCGACAGGAAGAGATAGAGAAAGGCGATCACCGGGACGAAGGTGGCCACCACCTGGATGCCGCCGCCAATGCCATTGGCGACGAGGACGGTCAGCCAGTCCGGCGAGCCCAGCCCGCCCAGCAACTCGGCCACGCCTTCCACCAGCAAGGCGCCGGTGAAGAGGTCGAAGAAGTCGATGAAGGCGCCCCCGATGTTGATCGTGAACATGAACATCAGGTACATGATGCCCAAGAAGATGGGGATGCCCAACGCCCGGTTGAGCATGACGCGGTCGATCCGGTCCGATAGGCTGCGCTCCACGGCCCCGACCTGCTTGACCGTCTGACCGGTCAGGGTATGGGCGAAGCCGTAGCGCCCGTCCGCCAACAGGATGTCGACCTCATCTCCCAGAGCGCCGCCGATGGTGGCCAGGTCCTGCTCGCTGACGCTGTCTCCGACCAGCTCGCGCGCCAGGTCGTCTCCCTCGAGCAGGCGTGCGGCTAGCCAGCGTGGCGGGTCGGCATGGCGTGCGGTCGCCTCGGTCACCCGGGTGCTCAATTCTACGATGGCGCGCTCCAAGGCCGGGTCGTAACGGATCTCCGCGCTCGGGACCGGTCTGGACTCGATCGCCTGCAACAGGGCCTGTCTCAAGGGTTGCATGCCCTTTGCGCGCGTGGCGACGACAGGTACCACAGGGCATCCGAGGCGTTCGCTCAGTCGCTCGACCTGGATCTCCATCCCCTTTTCGGCCGCCACGTCCATCATGTTGAGCACGATCAAAAGGGGCACCCGCATCTCGACCAGCTGGGCGGTCAGGTAGAGACTCCGCTCCAGGTTGGAGGCATCCAAGATATTGACGATGAGCTGCGCCTCGCGGGCGTGGACGAAGTCCCGGGCGATCTTCTCGTCCAGCGAGATCTCGCGGTCCGTGACGTCCAACGAATAGGTGCCGGGCAGGTCGACCAGCTCGAACGTCGCGCCACCGAAGCGGTACTCACCCACCTTGCGTTCCACCGTGACGCCGGGCCAGTTCCCGACCCGCTGCCTCGCCCCTGTCAAGGCGTTGAAGAGGGTGGTCTTACCACAGTTGGGGTTGCCGACCACCCCGATGGTATAGCGCTTGTTCATACCTGCTTTTCCACCCGCAGAGACTCGGCCTCGCCTTTGCGCAGACTCAAGGCGGTGCCCCGAACGCGGACCTCGACGGGATCGCCCATCGGCGCCACCCGCACGACCTGAAGCTCGATCCCGGGCGTCAGCCCCATCGCGAGCAGCTTCCTGCGATAGGCGCGCGCGCCTTCCTCATAACCCGTGACACGGCCCCGATCGCCGGGCATAAGGTCTTTCAAACGTGTGTTCATCGGACCCCCTGATGGATACCATGAGCCTAGAGCGGGACCACCAAGATCTTCCCCGCCATACCGCCACCGATGGCGAAACGGCCCTCGCCGCGGGCGACCAAGAGGCCTCCACCCTGTCGTTGGACGACCTGGATCTCGCTGCCCGGATTGAGTCCCAGGTCGGTGAGTCGATGTGCCAGCGCGCGGCCGGCCCGTACGCCATGGATCCGGACCTTGGCCCCTTCGTCCGCCATGGTCAGTGGAAAGGCGGTGGGCTGCGGCGTCGACATCCCCCCGACTGTCGTCGCTAGCGCGACGCTCTCCTTGCCGTAACGAACCGGCGACGGCGCCTCATCCTCTGTCCGGGTGTTGACGCCGCCGTCGTTCGGATTCAGTCGCGTTTCTCGCGACCGGGCGACGCTCGTTGTCTGTCGCTCTGTCGTTCGGTCGCACTCGGAGCGCGAGCGACTGAAGAGCTTGTCGCGCAGGCGCGTGCCGATGGCGACGGGATGCAGGTCGCGGTTCATAGATGCGGACTCCCTTAGGAGGGCTTGCTCCAAAAGAATGACTCGCATTATAAATTAGACTGGTGTCTTAAAGATGCAGATCTTTCTCAATGCGCTTCGGGAGAGAGGATGAGC
>JANQGF010000089.1 GCA_028277465.1 Chromatiaceae bacterium | reverse complement strand
GATTTGGTGGGAGCGGCGCCTCGCCGCGACGAGCCTGCAAGCTGCTGCGGCTCTTGTTCCATGCTCCGGGGTGCCAGAGACACGGCATGACCGTTAGAGGTACTGCAACGGTGCGTCGTAGCGCTGATTCATGCGTGAGAAGGAGTGATCACTCCTGAAGAGACTTCGGATCCCGCTGAGGAATCCCCCGAGGCCGCGTTTGAGCCGGATAACCTGAGAGGCTGTCTAGGGACTTTTTCCTTACTCCGCGAGAATTGAGCAAAACGGAAAATGACTATTCAAAAGTATTTCAATCGCTTAGCTTTCCGAAGCTGTCTAAAAAGGCAGTCTCTGAAGGGGCTCGGTGCAGAACGGTTAACCGGCGCAGAACGCGACGGACATAGCGACGAAGTGCCCGTCAAGATCCCGGGCGGCTCGGCGCTGGTTGCCCTGATCTGCGTCCTGACGCTACGGGTGCATCCGTCGGGTCGGTGGTCGGTGCATCCTGGAACTCCTCGCCGACGAGCTGGTTCACTCGGTGGGAGAAGCGCCGTCATCCAGTGCGTGCATGAAGCCGGATGCGCCTTGCCCTCATGGTGGAAAGACCATTTGTCACCGAGGTGCGGGCCGGCTGAGTCGCTGCACGCCGACGAGATCAGTTGGATCGAACATATTGGGCTGCTGTGGCGAGGGTCTGCACCCGCACGACCACAATGCTCTTTTGCGTTGGACCGCGCTCGCAGGGTCTCCTTGGGGTGAGCTCCGCACACTACAGCTCGCCAAGGCGTCCCCGCGAGGCGGCGGGAATCACGCTGGGCTCAACGGAAATTGAAAGGCAGTACTTGCCCAAGCAAGGACAGAGGGTTTCGGACATCCTCGCCCAGGTAAGCGCCCACGCGTGCGATGCGGTCTGCCGCTAGAGGTAGCTTGTCGGTCAGATCGCTCAACAATGATTCGGGTGTCTCCCAGGTTTCTCCCCAACCGGCGGCGATGGCGCGACAGCACGCACCGATGAGGCGGACGACGGGGCCGCTGTCAGCGGTGGTGGCGAGCACGAAGCCGTCCATGGCCAGCTCGCGCGCTGCGGCCGGATCCTGAGGCTGCAGCAGCAGGCCACGGTAGAGCTGAATTAGTGGCCAAGGATGACCCTCTCCTTGATCCCAAAGGTCGCGCCGCGCGAGATAGTGCGCGGCCAATGCGTCGTCGGGGCGGTGGACGAGCCAGCGCAGGGCCAGGTGGTGGGCATACCTGTCGGCGCTAGCAACTGTTCCGGCAAGCTTGCCCAGTGCCTCTGGAACAGGGCCGATAACGGTCTCGACCGCTGCGCGTACCTCGGCCGGATTCTGCGTCGGGTCATCCATCAAGGCGATGGCGCGATAGGTCTGGGTCTGCCGGCTCTCCCGCTGGGCCTGCTGAGGGTCGGACAACTGGCCGAAGCTCTCCAGCGCCTCGTCGAAAAAGCGCACTGCTGTCACTGGGTCGCCAGTGAAGGCGGCATGCTGGCCAAGGCTGGAGCGCACTTGCCCCCAATAGCGTAGGCCAGCGGTGGCTTTGGGGGCGCTCACCCCGACCGCCTCCGCAGGCGGGGCTGCGGTGCGCTTATGCAACAAGCCGCGCAGTTTTCCGGCCGGTTGAGTCTCTAGCGGATTCCAGCGTTGCAGTGCCTGTCCGGCCTGAGCGAAGTCGTAACGGTTGGTCGCATTGACCGCCAGATTGAGCTGGGCGTGGCAGACCAAGCGGGCGTCTTCATCCATGAGCTGGTCGGCAAGCTGTCGCATTTCTTCGAGCCAGGGCTGTTCGGTTTGGCCCAGATGATTGAGACGGGCGAGTTGCGCGGTGAGCCAAAGTAGGCGCAATGGCTTGGGAAGGGTTTCTTCGGCGGGCAGCCACTGCTGCAGCCATTCGACCTGACGGCCGAGCATGCTCAGATCAAGGCTGCGGCTATCGAAATGCTCCGTGACCTGCTCCAGGTAGCGCCGCCAGAGGGTGGTGTCGGCTCGCGCTGCCTCGCCGAGGCGGCTGAGCAGGGCACTGACCAGCCCTGCTGGCTGATCCGCGTCGGGATGGCTCAAGAGGGTCGTCCAGTCGCGTCCGTCGAGCGTGCGGCCCCGGTCCAACCAGTCCACGGCGCGCGTGAGCGCTTCGGTATCGCTGTCGAGCAGACAGGTCCCTCCGAGCTTGCTGGCGGCGAGACAGGCATGGGAATGCTCCGATCCGCCGGAGTTGATGAAGGCTACCGCGTCCGCGTAGCCGATGAGGGTTGAATCGGTCTTGCCGACGGTGCGCATTTGCAGGTCGATCAGGCGTGCGCGCTCGGGGTAGGTGTCGGCCAGCCGCAGTCTGATCTGCTCGGTGACCGCCGGCCATTGAGCACCTCTGCGAAAACGCTCTCCACGCGCCTCGATCTGGATATCCAAATGAGTCTGACCCTGAACAGGCATCAATCGCAGGACCAACTCCACTAGACGGATCACGCCGAATGCCCAGCGCTCACTGGCCGCCTCCGGGAGTTGCTGAACGTTGATGCCAAGCACGCCGGCCGGTACATCGATGATGGCCTGGATCACGCGGTCGATCTCTTCGATACTCTGGTCGACGGCATGCCAGCCGACGGGCAAGGGTGCGAGACGGCGTGTCCCTGGAGCCAGCACGCCGACGAAACGCCCGAGCTTACTGCTGACGGCGCTCAATTGATTTGCCTCGGGACCGAACTGGGTTCCGGTCTCGTCGATCAGTAGAGTCCAAGTCGGGCAAGGCGACAAGGCGCGCAGGTCGCAGGGATGGAGCCCGTCTGGCAGTCCCGGACCCGGGAGCTCCGCTCGGGTCGGCGGTGGCAACGGCGCCGATAGCAGCGCAGGGGCCGTTGAAGTAGCCACCTGGACTCTCGAGGTTGGCTTGCCTTGTTTGGCGAGGTTCTTCGTCTCGACCCAGCGCTGTTTGGCTTGGGCGCCTTTCTTGGCCTGCGTTTTGGCACGTCTGCTCAGATCTGGTCGGTCTTGCTCTAGGTTGGCGAGCGCCCGTTGATATGCCCCGTGGTTGGCGAATTTGGAGCCGAGCCGGGTTCCGAGCTGATAGAAAGGTTGCAGCAGCGAGCCGTCCTCCTGTCCGAGACGGATGGATTCCTCGATTCGGGGCTGAGAGGCTGGGTCGAGCTGCAAACATCGATCGGACAGACTTCGGACCTCGCCGGCACCGGCGCCGTTGCCCCAGGAGGCATAGAAGCGGATGTCCTTCAGGCAATGCTGCAGCTCTGCGGATTGCGCGCGTGCGAGCGAGGGTGTCTGCGGTGCCTCAGTGTTTACAGGGGCAGCTGGCGGGATGGGTTCTGAGATGAGCGTGCCGCGCGCAGCGGCATATCCCCAGCGTTGCTTCGAATCGTCGAATCTAGGCCTCACCTCGACGCGGAACATCTGGCCCGCACCCGCTTTGTCGATGCCCGAGGGCAGATCGAATGCGTTGAGGTGAAAGAAGACGTCGTCCGGAAATGATGCGTGGCAGAGGAATCCGAACTTCATCTTGCGCTTGTGGTCTCCTCGGACTTGCATTTCCCAGTGCACTTCTTTCAGCACTGAGGTGATGGCGGTCCGTCGAGCTTGGTCCAGGAGGTCATCATTCCGAAAGGGGCCTGGAGGTGTATTGGGCGTCGCATCTGTCATAGGGGGGCTCCTGGTCGAGCTGGCGCCGAGAGATTGATGAGATCCGATCATTGGCTGGATGTTGGCGGCCCTTCGGTACGCAACCGGCGAGCAGAAGGCATCAGAGCCTGCTCTTGCTCCACCTGTCGCCGCACCTCGGATTTGAGGTCGACGCGGGTTGGCCCTGTGCGATGCGGGCCGCCCCGCATGCGAGGCAGAGATTTAGGCGATTTCTGTCAATGTTCAGACCATCTGACTTGTCTTGACGCCCGCCTTCGGTGTCGCGCCACCAGTCACATAGCGCGGCTATGCTCCTGGTGGCGCTCCTTGCAGGCGAGCCTCAATCCGGCGCCATCTGGTATGAACATTTCCGGCAATCGCCTTAGGGTCTGTCACAAAATCAACGCATTTCGCTTTGGACGCAGTTTCACAAAGCAGAAATTTCCCAATCCCGGGCATTGATTTTCCGATCGCATTCCTCAACTTCTCATTCGCGGCCGTAGATTGGGCGCTGGCCGTCCAGAGCTCGCTGCGCCAGGTCGGTTTCGAGACCAGCTGGTCTTGGCCGATCCTGCAGCGTCGTGGATGCTCCCAGTCCCGGCGAGAAAAAGAACAGGCTGGGTGTAAGACAGGTACCGATCAGCCGGTCTTATCCGCTGAGCGTAACCGACGGTCGCGTTCGAAAGCCGATGTCGATGTTCTAGTCGGTTCGTCTTCGCACTGGCCGCACGGCCATCTTTCCGATCTCAACTCAACTGGAGCTACCCTCATGACCAAACGTCAATTCCTTCTCGCCACCGCTCTCGCTGGCATTGCCGCCGCTGGGGTCAATACCGCCTATGCCGGCGAGGAAGGCAAGGAGAAGTGCTACGGCGTGGCCAAGGCCGGCGCCAACGACTGCGCCAGCGCCACCGGTTCGCATTCCTGTGCCGGTCAGGCCAAGACGGATAACGATCCGAACGAGTGGAAGTATGTCGCCTCGGGCACCTGCGCCGACATGGGCGGCTCGCTCGAGCCGGGCGGTAGCAGCTAAGTAATGATTCAGAAACAACCTACACACCGTAGGTTGGGCAAAGCGGAGCGTGCCCAACAAGGGCGGCTCAAGTTGCACCACTTGTTTCTGAATC
>JANQGF010000080.1 GCA_028277465.1 Chromatiaceae bacterium | reverse complement strand
GATTTGGTGGGAGCGGCGCCTCGCCGCGACGAGCCTGCAAGCTGCTGCGGCTCTTGTTCCATGCTCCGGGGTGCCAGAGACACGGCATGACCGTTAGCCTGCCTGTACCCCGTTGCGCCAGCGCCTTCGCGATCCTGGTGGTGCGGCCTCGCCGACCTCCGCGGGGCGCTCCCGAACGGCCTCCCAATCGCGCCTCCAGGGTCCATCGGTCCTCCCCGGGTCGGCGGACGCACAACTGCAAGATCGATTTGCGATCTGGCGGAAGACTGCAAACTTTCTTTACGTCCCTGAATTGATCCAGGACATGTGTGGATTTTTAGTCGCTTGTTTTCACGAAGAAAGCGCCAGCTGGCCCGCTTCTTGACTTAATGCGGTCCGAGCCTTGATCTTGCCGGTGCGATGACCGGTCAATCCGCTGGGGATGACAACATAGACGATGGCAACGACCGAAACCTTCTACGAGGTGATGCGCCAACAGGGGATCACCCGTCGCAGCTTCCTCAGTTTCTGTGGCCTGACGGCCGCGACGCTGGGGTTGGCACCGTCCTTTGCAGGGCGGATCGCTCACGCGATGGAGACCAAGCCGCGCACGCCCGTGCTCTGGCTCCACGGCCTGGAATGCACCTGCTGCTCCGAGTCCTTCATCCGCTCTGCCCATCCGCTGGTGTCGGATGTGGTGCTCTCCATGATCTCGCTGGACTACGACGATTTGATCATGGCCTCCGCCGGTCATCAGGCCGAGGCGATCCTGGAGGAGATCCGCCACAAGTACAAGGGTAACTACATCCTCGCGGTGGAGGGCAATCCGCCGCTCAGCCACGACGGCATGAGCTGCATCGTCGGTGGTCGTCCTTTCCTCGACCAGCTTCGCGAAGTGGCCGCTGATTGCAAGGTCGTCATCGCCTGGGGCTCGTGCGCCTCCTGGGGCTGCGTGCAGGCGGCCCATCCGAACCCCACCCGGGCCACGCCGGTGCACAAGGTGATTCATGACAAGCCGGTCATCAAGGTGCCGGGCTGCCCCCCGATCGCCGAGGTCATGACCGGAGTCATCACCTATATGCTCACCTTCGATCGCATCCCGGAGCTGGACCGTCAGGGCCGGCCCAGGATGTTCTACGGTCAGCGCATCCACGATAAATGCTACCGCCGGCCACACTTCGATGCCGGTCAATTCGTCGAGCGCTGGGATGATGAGGGGGCCCGCAAGGGCTACTGTCTCTACAAGATGGGCTGCAAGGGTCCGACCACCTACAACGCCTGTTCGACCACTCGCTGGAACGAGGGGGTCTCCTTTCCCATTCAGTCCGGTCACGGCTGCATCGGCTGCTCCGAGGACGGCTTCTGGGACAAGAGCAGCTTCTACGACCATGTCACCGACGTCCAGCTGCTCGGGGTCGAGGCCAATGCCGACAAGGTCGGGATGGTGGTGGCCGGTACGGTGGGTGCGGCGGTGGCCGCACATGCGGCGGCGAGCGCCGTCCGGCGCATCAGGCAGGGCGCCAGCGAGCGCGCTGTCGACGAGCATCAGGGGGAGAATGACCAGGCATGAGTGTCCAGACACCGAACGGCTTCGAGCTCGACAATTCGGGACGGCGTGTCGTCGTCGATCCCGTGACCCGCATCGAGGGTCACATGCGTTGCGAGGTCAATCTCGACGAGAACAACGTGATCCGCAATGCCGTGTCCACCGGGACCATGTGGCGGGGGCTCGAGGCCATCCTGCGCGGGCGCGATCCGCGCGACGCTTGGGCCTTCACCCAACGGATCTGCGGCGTCTGCACGGGCACCCATGCGCTGACCTCGGTCCGGGCGGTGGAGGACGCGCTCGGGATCCCGATCCCCGAGAACGCGAACTCCATTCGCAACATCATGCAGTTGACGCTTCAGGCCCAGGACCATTTGGTGCACTTCTATCACCTGCATGCGCTGGATTGGGTGGACGTGGTCGCGGCACTCAAGGCGGATCCCAAGGCAACCTCGGCCCTCGCCCAGTCCATCTCGGATTGGCCCCTGTCCTCGCCGGGCTATTTCCGCGACGTGCAGAATCGCATCAAGCGCTTCGTGGAGTCGGGTCAGCTCGGTCCCTTCATGAACGGCTACTGGGGGAACCCGGCCTACAAGCTGCCGCCCGAGGCCAATCTGTTGGCGGTGACCCATTATCTGGAGGCGCTGGATTTTCAGAAGGAGATCGTCAAGATCCACACCATCTATGGTGGCAAGAATCCGCACCCGAACTGGCTGGTCGGCGGTGTGCCCTGCGCGATCAATGTGCATGGGACGGGGGCGGTGGGTGCCGTCAACATGGAGCGTTTGAACCTGGTCTCTTCCATCATCGACCGGACCATCGAGTTCATCGACAAGGTCTATATCCCGGACCTGCTTGCGATCGCCTCCTTCTACAAGGACTGGAACTATGGTGGTGGGCTCAGCGCTCAAGCGGTGCTCTCCTATGGCGACATCCCGGAGCGGGCCAACGACGACTCCGCCGAGAACCAGCTTCTGCCGCGCGGTGCCATCATCAATGGCAATCTGGCCGAGGTCCATGAGGTGGATCTGCGCGACCCCGAGCAGATCCAGGAGTATGTCTTGCATTCCTGGTTCAGCTATCCGGACGAATCCAAAGGGTTGCACCCCTGGGACGGGATTACCGAGCCGAATTTCGTGCTGGGTCCCAATACCAAGGGGACCAAGACCCGCATCGAGGCGATCGACGAGAGCGCCAAGTACAGCTGGATCAAGGCCCCGCGCTGGCGTGGCCATGCCATGGAGGTGGGGCCCCTGGCGCGTTGGGTCATCGGCTACGCGAAGGGAATCCCAGAGTTCAAGGAGCCGGTGGAGAAGGTCCTGACCGACCTGCAACTGCCGGTCTCGGCGCTCTTCTCGACCTTGGGGCGCACGGCAGCCCGGGGTCTGGAGGGCTCCTGGGCCGCCCACAAGCTGCGCTATTTTCAGGACAAGCTGATGGCCAACATCAAGGCCGGCGACATCAACACCGCCAACGTCGACAAGTGGGAGCCCAAGACCTGGCCCAGCGAGACCCGGGGGGTCGGGACCACCGAGGCCCCGCGGGGCGCGCTCGGTCACTGGGTCGTGATCAAGGAGGGCAAGATCGACAACTATCAGGCCGTGGTCCCGACCACTTGGAACGGGTCCCCGCGCGATCCGTCGGGCAACATCGGGGCCTTCGAGGCCGCCTTGCTGAACACGCCTCTGGCCAAGGCCGACGAGCCGCTGGAGATCCTGCGCACGCTGCACAGCTTCGACCCCTGTCTCGCCTGCTCCACCCATGTCATGAGCCCGGAAGGCGAGGAGCTGACGCGGGTACGCGTGAGATAGGGGCGATTGGAGCCGGAACCACCACCCGGCCGATATCAGAATGCGGAGGCTAGCTCGATGCGCACAGACGTCCCAACGGTCAAGCAGACCGCCGTCTACGTTTATGAAGCCCCGGTGCGGATCTGGCACTGGGTCAATGCACTTGCCATGACGACTTTGGCCGTGACCGGTTATCTCATCGGTAATCCGCCTCCGACCCTGTCCGGCGAGGCGAGCGATCATGCACTGATGGCCAACATCCGCTTCGTCCACTTCGTCGCGGCCTATGTTTTCCTGATCGGTTTCCTCTTCCGGGTCTATTGGGCGCTGGTCGGGAATTCCTACTCGAGACAGTTGTTCGCGCTGCCCTTCTGGCGCAGGAGCTTCTGGAGCGAGCTCCTGCACGAAGTCCGTTGGTACGCCTTTCTCGAACGCGAGCCGCGTAAGTACATTGGCCACAACCCACTGGCGCACTTGTTCATGGTGGTCATCATCACCGTCGGCGGGTTGGTGATGATCGTGACCGGGCTCGCACTCTACTCCGAGCAGAGCGGTGCCGGAAGCTGGCAGGACCAGCTCTTCGGTTGGGTCATCCCGGTCGTGGGGCAGAGTCAGGACGTGCGCTTATGGCACCATTGGGGTATGTGGGTCATCATCGTGTTCGTGATGCTGCACGTCTACGCTGCCATCCGGGAGGACATCATGTCCCGCCAGAGCCTGATCAGCACCATGATCAGTGGCTGGCGGATGTTCAAGGACGACCGGCCATGAGCCAGGAGACTCACAAGGTCCTGCTCCTCGGTATCGGCAACATCCTGTGGGCAGACGAGGGCTTCGGTGTACGTGTCGTCGAGACGATCGCGACCCGTTATCGTCTCGGTCCCGAGGTTCGACTGCTGGACGGCGGTACCCAGGGCCTCTATCTGGTGGACCAGGTGCGCTGGGCCGATGTGCTCGTGGTCTTCGATGCGGTCGACTATGGCCTGCATCCGGGTACGCTCAAGCTGGTCGAGGGCGAAGAGGTCCCGAGGTTCATGGGGGTCAAGAAGATGAGCCTGCATCAGACTGGCTTCCAGGAGGTCCTGGCGCTGGCCGACCTGCTGGGCGATGCTCCCCGGCACCTCCTGCTCGTCGGTGTGCAACCGGTGGAGTTGGAGGACTTCGGCGGCGGTCTGAGGCCCGAGGTCCAGGACCAGATCGAGCCGGCGATCGAGGCAGCGCGGGGCTATCTCGATCGCTTCGCCGTCCAATGGACGAGGACGGAGGGTGCCCTGGAAAGGCATCTGGATATTCCCCACCAATCTTTGAGCATCGCTCACTATCTGCCGACCTGATTCGCTGCGCGTCTCAAACCTAGGAACATCTGCAGGGACAGTGACCCATGGTCCTAGAGTCCGCCGATGTGATTCATTCTCTGGAGGTCCTCACATGCACCCTTTTGACATCACGAGCGGCACATTTGGCCTGGGCTCGCAACCAACGGAGCGAGACGGCGCCGAGCCAGTCTGTCCCTCCCTGCCACGGGAGATGCGCGCCGACTGGCCGCATGGAATGACCGGCCAGGAAGGGCAAGCCGTTGCGGGCGCGGGGCTCCGACTCCTCGAGCGGCTGTTGGTGCAGGTTCAGAGCTACCGCGTGCTGGAGCCACCCCGCGTCCTGGACCTCACGACCTTGCCGGAGGCTGACCGTCGGCTGGTCAGCGAGGCCCTCGGGGAGGGGGAGGTCAGCATCTCCTTCGACACGGACAGCGTCCTGCGGGTCCAGGAGACCCGACTCGCCGGTATCTGGCGGTTGCAGTCGCGCAGCGAACAGGGTCGGGTCGTGCGCGACGAGCTCGAGGTGGCGGAGATCCCCAGCTCGGTGCGCGAGCTCGCATTCAAGGGCGCTGCTCTCCGGCTGGCGTTGGACGAGGAGCCGCCGGAAGGCGTGATCACCCGCTCGGTCCTGGCCGAGGTGGACGAACTGGTCTCGGTGTGGCGCGTCGGCGATCTGCCCCATTACATCAATCTGACGCTCTTGCCCCATTCGCCGCGCGATCTGGCCTATCTGGAGCAGCAGCTGGGCAGCGGCAACCTGACCATCCTCGCCTGCGGCTATGGGAACTGCCGGATCGCGACGACCGGGCTGCGCAATTGCTGGTGGGTGCGGCACTTCAATTCGGAGGACCAGCTCATCCTCAATTCGATCGAGGTGGTCGATGTGCCGGCTGCCGCACTGGCTGCCCAGGAGGACATCGAGGACAGCGCCGCACGCCTCGCCGAGATCCTGGACGCCTTGGCATGAGCCGGCGTTTCGTCAGGCTCCAGCCCCACCGCTTTCCGGGATCGCGCCGGTCGTGTCCGGCGTCGCCCCCTTTGCTCGGCCTATTTGTTCGGGTCGAGTGCGGGCAGCCCGTCGATGCTGCGCGCGTTTCTCTCTCGTCGATAGTCCGCCAGCGCCTCGACGGTCTTGCTCTGCGTCCATTTGGGTAGCTTGTCTCTGTCGCCGACATACGCGTAATCAGGGACCCCGAAGCCACAGGAATCACTGATACGGGTGATCTGGACCAGGATGATGGCCCGAGCGCCGAGATACTCAGGGAAGCGCGGACGCAGGTCCGACCACCGAGGCGATCCCGGCGTGACCACCTGTCCGCGGCCGTGAAGGCGCAAGATCTTGGGTGGCCCGGAAAGGGCGCAGAACATGAGGAGGATGCGACCGTTCTCGCGGAGGTGTGCGATCGTTTCGGCGCCACTGCCGGTCAGATCCAGGTAAGCCACCTCCCGCGGGCCGAGCAGGCGCAGCGTATCCAGGCCCTTCGGTGAGCAGTTGATATGGCCATCGACCCCGAGCGGGGCGGTGGCGACGAAGAAGATGTGCTGCTCCGCGATCCAAGTGGACAGCGGCTCAGTGATCTCGTTATAGACTCTTCCCATGGCCCCTCTCCCGGGTTCGCTCTCTCGTTTCAGTGCCCACGACTGACCCCATTGGCGCTTCTCTTGCCAAGCCCATCGCGGCTAGGTAGGCATCCGTGCTCGCCTCGATCTCGTAGGGGCGGGCGGCTCGCTGCAGACGCTCCTTGGGTAGCGGCTCATCCAGGGTCGTCAGCATTGCCGCCGCGAGTGCGGCCGCGTCGCCGACCGGGACCAGCGCACCGTAGCGCCCCCCCTCCAGGATCTCGCTCGGTCCGCTCGGGCAGTCGGTCGAGACCACGGGGGTTCCGACGGCCAAGGCCTCGATCAGCACGAAGCCCAGCCCTTCCCAGCGTGAGGTGAAGACGAAGAGATCCGCATGGGCCATGTAGGCATAGGGATGGGGAAGGTAGCCGGGCAGGGCCAGGTCCTGGGCGATCCCGAGCTCGCCGGCCAGCTTGAGCAAGGGCTCCCGTGCGCTACCCCGTCCGAGAATCATGAGCCGGCAGGGACGCTCGGCACGCACGCGAGCGAAGGCGCGCAGCAGGGTCGCGAAGTCCTTCCGGCCACAGAGCTCGCCTGCGCTCAGGATCAGGGGTTCGCCGGGCTGGCCGAGCCAGGGGTGATCCGGGCGCGGCAATTCGGCCTCGAACAGGCTCGCCGGCACCACGGGCGACGGCACCACGCGGATACGCTCGCGCGCCAAGCCGGTGTAGGCAGCCATGTCGTCGGCGACCCCTCGGCTGGTGACGATGACCTGATCGGCGAAGGGATAGAGCCGGCCCATCGAGTGACGCTGGATCCAGCGTTCGACCGGACCCCGGTTCGCCAAGTCGATGGAGATGGTGGTCCCGGAGCTCAATAGCAGCCGTGTGGGTACCCCTGCCAGTGCGCGGCCGAGCAGGGCCATTCGATTGACCCGGTCTTTGTCCGAGAGCATCACGACCGGCCGCTGACGGTGCAGATAGCGCAGGATGCCCGGTAGACAGCCGAAGGTGTGTCGCGAGCCCAGATCGACGACGCGAACACCCGGGGGACATGCCTCCAGATCCAGATCGGGGCCGTGACGGCGCACCTTGAGCAGGTCGACCCGGTAGCCGCGACGCGCCAGCGCCGGGATCAGGTGTTTGGCGGCGCGGTCCACGCCACTGTGCCCGGAGGTGGAGAAGAAACAGGCGATACGGGTGCGGTCCGGCATCTGTCCGTCGGCTCTCGGCAACCGGGTCTCAGCGACCAGGATCGAGTACCCCGAAGCCGCCGCCGCGGTCGTTGCCTGCCCAGAGTCGCAGGCCGATCAGGATGCTGATGAAGAGGGCCAATCCGCCGCCGATCCAGAGACCAGCGAACAAGGGGTCGCGATCGAAGGTGGCGGCCTGATAGAAGATGGTCGCCGTCAGATAGGCGATTCCGGTCGTCCAAGCGCCGACGAACAGCGCCCAGGTGGCGCCCGCCTCGCGCACGATGGCGCCGATGGTGGCGATACAGGGGAAGTAGAGCAGGACGAAGAGCAGATAGGCGAAGGCGCCCGACTGGCCGTCGAAGCGTGCCGCCATGGCGCCGAAGGTCTCGTTCCGGACCCCTTGCTCGGCGGCGGCCGCCTCGCTGTCGCTCAGGTCCCCGACATCGAGCCCGAGTGGGTCGAGCAGGCCGGCGCCCAGCAGCGACAGGTTCTCGCCCACCGAGGCGCCCGCCTGACCCAGGTCGCGCCAGAGATCGAAGGCCTCGGCCGCCTCGATCGGGCCTTGCTCCGATCCCAGCCGGCTATAGAGCGAGTCGAGCGTGCCGACGATGACCTCCTTGGCCAGTACCCCCGAGAAGACGCCGAGCACCGCCGGCCAGTTGTCCTCGCGGATGCCCATGGGGGCGAAGAGCGGGGTCGCCGTCCGGCTCGCCGCGGCGAGGATGGAATGGTCGCTGTCGCGGTTGCCTAGGCTCCAGTCACTCCCCACGGTCGAGAGTAGATTGAGTGCCAATACCATGAGCACGATGACCTTGCCGGCCTCGCGCAGGAAGAGCTTCACCCGGTCCCAGGTGCGCAGGAGCACGCCTTTGAGCGTAGGCAGATGATAGGGCGGCAGCTCCATCAGGAGGCCCGAGCTGTCGCCCCGCAGCAGGGTATGCTTCATGGCGAGCCCGGACAGGATGGCGAGTGCGATCCCGGTCAGATAGAGCAGGAAGACCAGATTCTGACCCGAGTGGGGGAAGAAGGCCGCGGCGAAGAGCGCATAGACGGGCAGCCGCGCCCCGCAGGACATGAAGGGGTTCATGAGGATGGTGAGCTTGCGCTCGCGTTCGCTCTCCAGCGTGCGGGTCGCCATGACGGCCGGGACATTGCAGCCGAAACCCACGATCAGCGGCACGAAGGCCTTGCCCGGCAGCCCGATCGATCGCATGAAGCGGTCCATGACGAAGGCGGCACGCGCCATGTAGCCGCTGTCCTCCAGGGCCGAGAGCAGGAGATAGAGGCTCGCGATGATGGGGATGAAGGTTCCCACCACCTGGATCCCGCCACCCATCCCGTCGGCCAGCACCAGTTTCAGCCAGTCTGGGGCACCCATCCCGGCGAGCAGGGCGCCGAAGCCCTCGACGAACAATGCCTGGCCCGCGAGATCGAAGAAATCGATGAAGGCGCCGCCGATGTTCATGGTGAACATGAACATGAGATAGATGATCAAGAGAAAGAGCGGGATCCCGAAGGTGCGGCTCAAGACCACCTGGTCGATGCGGTCGGAGAGGTTGCGCCCGACCCGGCGCTGCGCGCGCGTGACACTTTGGGCCAGCGTATGTGCATGGCCGAAGCGGGTGTCGGCGATATGAATGTCCGCGTCCTCGCCGGCGCGTTGGGCGATTTGATGGCGGCAGCGGGCTGCGCGTGCACCTGCCTCGGGGCCGGCCGTCTGCTCGGCGATGGGATCCGATTCGAGCAACTTCAGGGCCAGCCAGCGCGCGTTCGCGTGGTCCTGGGTGCCCTCCAGGTGCGGCAGCAGATCGGCGATCGCCTCCTCGACACAGTCTCCCTGACCCAGCGTGAGACCGGCTGGCTCGCGCCCCTCGGCACCGCCAGCAGACGTGCCTGGAGCTCGGCCAGTCCCTCTCGGTTGACCGCGACGATCGGGACCACGGGACACCCGAGCCGAGCAGACAATTGGTCGGTGTCGATCCGGATGCCCCGTTTGCGAGCCACGTCGACCATATTGAGCGCGACCAGGATGGGGGTCCCCATCTCCAGCAACTGAACGGTCAGATAGAGGTGACGCTCCAGGTTGCTCGCATCCAGGACATTGACGATCAGGTCGGCGTCGCGGCTGAGCAGATAATCGCGGGTCACCATCTCGTCGAGCGAATCCGCATCCAGCGAATAGATCCCCGGAAGGTCGATCACCCCTAGCCGCCGCCCGTCCAACTCCAGCGCGCCTTCCTTGCGTTCCACCGTCACCCCGGGCCAGTTCCCCGTCGTCTGGCGGATCCCCGTCAAGGCATTGAAGAGGGCGGACTTGCCAGAGTTGGGGTTGCCCGCCAGCGCAATGGTCAATGGACGCCGAGCCTGGGGACGCCGGGAGAAGACCGCCATCAATGCTCAGAGCCCCTGGTGCGCGCTCGCCGGCGTCAGCTTCTGACCGCGATCGGGTCGCTTCCCCGCCTCGCTCGCCGGTCGGTCGGGGTTCCCGTCGTCGAGCACCCTGATCGGGGTGACCAGCAGCTTGTCCGCGATGCCTGCACCCACGGCGATGCGGGCCTCGCCACTCGCCAGCACCAGACCCTGGCCCCGGCGTTGCACCACGGTCAGCAGGTTCCCCTGCCGCAGACCCAAAGCGAGCAGACGGCGCGCCAGATGGCGCCCACCTCGGATGTCGACCAGACGGGCGGTGGTCTCGTGCGGGAGTTCGGAAAGGCGGATGGGTACGACGGGTTGGGACATGGATCGTCAGGAAGGGCGCTGGGGCAGTTGATACCGGTCTCGAAGCTAGCCGAAGAATAACCCGAATCCGGCCGTACCCACAGGGGTAAACGAGAGAGATTTCTGCTTGCGAGGTCGATCAGGTCGCCCGTTGCAATCGCCGCGTCCGACCCAAGACTTGTGGAGTCGACCAGGTCTGTCTCTCGGACCTGCGGTCTTCATCTTGCGAGGTCACTCATCGTGGAAAGCAACTCACTTGCCGTTGCAGAGCTGTTTCTCTTCCTGGGACTTGTTGGTTGGCTCCTCTATCACCAGTCCACGGGCTCGCGGCGCCACTCCAAGGTCGAGCGGGGCGCCTCCCAGGGGCCTCGGGACGAGCAGAAGGAGGAAGGGCCCTCCTCCAGCGGCTCCTGAGGCGACTGCTTCGATCGACTGTCGGTCATCTGGATCATCGAATATGATTGGATCGAAGCGCGAGTCGGCGCCGACTTGCGAGGCAACCCAGCATCAATGGGTACGAGTGAGCTTCCATGGCGACCAACAAAATGGAGTTTCGGGACGATTTCAGCACTGCTTCCGAGAGTCTGCGTCTGGCCGTGCCATTGATGATCGAGCGCGAGATCCCTCCCACTCCTGGCAACTATGCCCTCTGGTACACGCATGTGCGGGAGATGAGTCCGGAGCTGAGCGAGGCCTTGCTCAAGCACTTTCCCGGTCCCGGTTCCTACGATCACGAGAAGAGCGAGGCCTTCTTCTTCGATTTCTTCGTCCGCAACTATCTACCCAATAACCCGAAAGCCCAGAATCTCTTGGTCAAGATCGTTTCGCAATTGGCGAAGTCGATCTCCACGAACGTCCAGGCAACCCAGCAATATGGCAGCTCATTGAAGGATGCGATGGAGCTGTTCGAGCGGGCAGTGGATCAGAAGCGCATCCAGGAGACCTTGACGCAGCTGCTTGCTGAGACGGCGAATGTGGAGAGCCTCAACAAGGAGTTCCAGGTCGAGCTCGAAGCGGCGCGCGTCGAGGTGGAGAAGCTCAGGAAAGAGCTGGAGAAGAGCCGCTACAGCGCGCGCTATGACACCCTGACGAAGATCCCCAATCGCAGCTATTTCAACGATGCCATCCTCGAGTCGCTCGAGGCGGTGGAAGAGCCCACCTGTCTATTGCTGCTGGATCTGGATCACTTCAAGAAGTTCAATGACTCCTATGGCCATCTGATGGGCGATCGCATCCTCGAAATCATGGGTGAGATACTCATTGGATTCAAGAGCCAGAGGGTCTTCGTGGCCCGCTATGGTGGGGAGGAGTTCGCCGTCATCGCGAATGATGGCGTGAAGTCGGCCCAAGCTCTCGCCGAGAGTATCCGGAAGAAGGTATCCGCCATCCGGATCAAGAAGAAGAATACGAAGGGAGCGATCGGTGCGGTCACCGTCTCCATCGGCTTGGTCCGAGCCCGCGAGGGCGAAACACCGGAGGAGGTCATCGAGAGGGCGGACGTCGCCCTCTATCACGCCAAGGACAATGGTCGCGATTGCGTCGTGATCGGTTGAGCGCTAAACCGCGTCCAGAGCAAAATGCCTTGTTTGCGGTGACATCCGGCCCGCAGCAGTCCATGGCGATCGGCAGGACGCGGTTCAAATCAGACGCGGTCGAAGCGATCGAACTGCATGCTGAACTGCCCCCGGCCCTGGGTCAGGCTGCGTAGCCTGGTGGTATAGCCGAGCAGTGGCTCCAGGGGGGTCTCGGCCTGGATGGCGGTCCGCTCGCCACTGGATTCGGTGCCTTGAATGAGGGCGTGGCGTGATTGCAGGTCGCCGAGGACCACACCCACGCTGGACTCGGGGACCACGACCTCGACTTGCATGACGGGCTGCATCAACGCGGGTTCCGCCGACTCCAGTGCCTGGCGCAGGGCCTTGCCGGCCGCGGCGGCCAGCGCTTCGGGCGTCGAGCCCCGCCCGAAGAGCTCCACTTGGGTGACCCGGACCGACAGGTCCAGCATCTGAGCGCCCTGCAGCGGCCCCGAGCCCAGCCCGCCGGCGAGCGCCTCTCGGATGGCGTCCAACTGTGCCGGCTGAAGCTCGGCCCCCGCAGGCAGGACGCGGGCAGCGAGATCGATCCGTTCGCCCGTGCCACGCGGCAAGGGCTCCACCCGGAGGGCGATACGTGCCATCAGGTCCGGGTGACGCGGGTCGGGCGTCGGCGGCGGTGTGAAGAGGACCTCCGCGCCGGCCGCGCGACAGATGGTCTCGCGCACGGCGACGGCGGGGCGTCCCGTGTGGACCAGGACGCCGAACTCGCGCTGGATGCGCTCGAGGACCATCTGTAGATGCAGCTCGCCCATGCCCCGCAAGAGGCGCTGGCCCGTCTCGGGGTCCTCTTCGACGCGCAGGGTCGGGTCCTCCTGTTGAACCTTGCCCAGGACATCCAGGAGCTTCTCCTCGTCGGTGCCGGCCGCGGGCTCGATCGCGAGTCCGAGCACCGGGGTCTGGGTCCTGATGCCTTCCAGGCTCAGGAGGTGGCCGGGGCTGCAGAGTGTGTCGCCGGTCGAGGCGAACCTCAACCCGGCCAGGAGGACGATCTCGCCGGCCTCCGCCCGTTCACGTCTCTGTTTTCGACCGGCGTCCACTTCGAAGATGCGTGCCACCTGTTCGCGCTGGGGTCGGCCGTCGCCCGTCTGGAACTCTACCGCGTCGCCTGGTCTGAGACTGCCTCGGTAGAGGCGAGCGAAGACATGCCGGCGCCCCTCCCAGAGCTGGACCTTGAAGGCGAGTGCTGCCAGAGGTCCGTCACTCCCCATCGGGATCTCTTGGCGGGTGCCGTCTGTCTGCTCGGCGATGGCTGGGGGCCGGTCCAGCGGGGCTGGCAGGAAATCCAGGATCCCGTCCAGGAGCGGTTGCACCCCGAGGTTGCGTAACGCACTGCCACCGAAGCAGGGGTACAGCAGGCCGGCCAGGGTGCCCTTGCGGATGGCTGCCCGCAGTGTTTCGGCATCCGGCGCTTCGCCGGCCAAGACGCGGTCGGCCAGTGGTTCCTCGACCTCCGCGGCCGCGAGCAGGAGGGCCTCTCTCGGACCGGCGAGCTCGGCCCAGAGCGCCGGTGGGCAAGGTTCGACAACGACTCGCTCTCCCTGCTCGCCGGTGAAACGAATCATGGTTTGATCGATCAAATGGATGACCGCTGCCTCGTCTGGGATCGGCACCGTGATTGGCACCGGAGTTGCTTTGAGGCGCTGTTCGACCGCTGCGAGACTGCGGCCGAAGTCCGCGCCCGGTCGGTCGATCTTATTGACGAAGAAGAGCGTGGGCAGCTTGAAGTGCGAGCGCTGACGCCACACAGTCTCGGTTTGTGGCTCGACCCCCCGCACGCCGTCGAGGACGAGGACGCAGCCGTCGAGCACCCGCATGGCACGCTCGACCTCGATGGAGAAGTCGACGTGGCCAGGTGTATCGATCACTTGGATCAGGTGCTCGCGCCAAGGTGCCTGGGTGACGGCGGCCGTGATGGTGATGCCGTGCTCTTGCTCCTCGGCCAGATAATCCATATGGGCCGCGCCGTCGTGTACCTCGCCGATCTTGTGCGAGGCGCCGGTATAGAAGAGGATGCGCTCGGTGAGTGTTGTCTTGCCGGCATCCACATGGGCGGCGACCCCGATGTTGCGCACGTGGGACAATCGAGACGGTTTCTTCATGGCTTGATTCGAGACGGGAGCAAGGTGTAATGACGAGAGGCTTGGATCCTGGCAGGCGCGTACGGGCGGGGCTCGCGACCTTGAGTTGCGTGATGCTGCTTGGCTCGGGGGCACTGGGCGACGTGCGGGCCGAGACCTACCGGCTCGAGAGCCCCGGCGACTCGGTCGTGGGCGTCCCATTCTACTTCACGGCTCGCGGCAAGGACACGTTGCTCGATATCGCGCGACAGAACAATCTGGGTTTCGACGATATGCGCAACGCCAATCGCAAGGTCGACATGTGGATGCCTGGCGAAGGAACGGAGGTCTTGGTCCCAACCCTTTATGTGCTGCCAAACGCGGACCGCAATGGGATCGTGATCAACCGACCCGAGAAACGACTCTATTATTATCCTCCTCGTGATCCAGGCGAGGTGCGGGTCTATTCCATCAGCGTTGGCCGGGAAGGCATGAGCACGCCGCTCGGCGCCTATCGGATCATCGAGAAGAAGAGAGATCCGAGCTGGACGCCGGGCCCCAATGTGCGGGCCGCCCATGCCGCCTACGGGGACATCTTGCCGGCCGTGGTGCCACCTGGTCCGGAGAATCCCTTAGGGCGTTACGCCATGCGTTTGAGCAACCCCGACTACCTGATCCATGGCACCAGCAAGCCCTGGGGGTTGGGCATGGAGGTCAGCGGGGGCTGTATCCGCATGTACCCCGAGGGAGTCGAGGAGTTGTTCGGTCTGGTGAGCATCAATACCCCGGTCGCCATCGTCGATCAGCCCTACAAGCTCGGTTGGCGCGGGGAAGACCTTTATCTGGAGGTCCACATCGAGGATGAGGGCGCGCGTCGGGGTGCGAGGGCCGTGATTCCGGAGTCGGTGGCGAATGCGCCGGGGGCCTTCATCGATTGGGGCGCGGTGGAACGCGCGATCGAGGAAAACGCCGGCGTCCCGCAGGTGGTAGGAGGCCGGCGCCAATCAGACAGTGGATCTTATTTGCCCATGATCTTCTGATACATGCGGTCCAGACGATCCGTGTTGGCGTTACAGCAAGCCTGTGCACTGTTGGCGGCGTCCAGCGCCTGCTGGGCCATATCCCGGGCGGTCTCATCGGTGGCGCAGCCACCGAGCAAGGAGACACTCAGAAAGGCGGCGGCGGAGAGGGAAGCGACTTTGACGATCTTGGTCATGAGTTGATATCTCCTGTCGATTGGCCATTCGGCCCTTTTTATATAACACATTAATGGGGTTTTTCCGAACCTCGCGTGCTCCAAACCACCCCCCAGCGGGTCGTCTTCACCCGTTTGGGAGGGGTCGAGGGTCCTGTCCGGATGCGACTGACTCCGACCCTCGACCACTAGGGTCGCCCTGGAGTCGATTGGAGAGAGTGAGGCAATTTCTATTCGACATCAAGCCTGCCGCCGATGGCCCGAGGCAACAAGCTGCATTCTCGCTGAGTCGCGTCTCGATGCTCTTGCGCTGGAGGCCGTTGAACTCCTGGGTCACAATAGCCCGGACCCCGACGACCGGCTTGGTCCCCTGAGGTGACCACCCAACCGCAGTTCATGATGCCGTCCAATTCGATGCCTCCAACGCTTCTTTCGTGCCAATGCCGCTTGTTGAGATCAAGATCGCGCTTGGCGACTTCGATCATGGGCCTGGACTGAGGGGACGCCGATGCGTCGTTATTACGGACGCGCGTCTCGGGCGTCCTCCCAATCTCCCTTCCGCTGCGATGGATTCGCGCGGAACGGTACGATCACGGTGGCCTCCGGCGGTTCCTATCGGTTGAGCGACTTGCCGCCCTTCCTGCGCGCACTCCTGGTCACCGACGGGACGGTCACCAAGATTCTGGAGGCCTACTTCTGGGAACCGGTCGCCGTGGATACGCTGGAGCAGCATTTCGAGGCCGCCCTGGAGCCTGTTCCCTGGATCCAAGTGGAGTGCGGCGACCCTTGTCTGGTCCGGGATGCCCGTCTGCGTGGCACAGACACCGGGCGCAGCTTCGCCGAGGCCTTCTCGCTCATTCGGATCGAGCTGATTCCCGCCGGGTTTCGACAGCGTCTGATCGATCGCGAGATCGGCATCGGGGTCCTGATCCGGGATAGCGGCCTGGAGAGCTATCGCGAGGTCTTGGACGTGGGGTTGGATCGGACGGCGGAAGGCGAGGCCGCGGTCTTCCGGACTTATCGCATCTTCATCGACGGGCAGCCGGTGATCCTCATCACGGAATACTTTCCCTTAGCACTCTACCGTTGAGCCGACTGGAGCTCGACCCCAAGGGGATACACCGGCCGCGGACGATCGGATTGAGAGGCCATGCCGCCACCCATCGACACCATCCGCTTCAATGAGACCCCCGAGGGGGTCGAGCTGGGTCTGCAGGTCGCCGGTCCGGTTCCCCGTGCGCTGGCTCTCCTTCTGGACACCCTGATCCGCGCGGCGCTCGTTCTGGCACTGACGCCGCTGTTGGCGCTCTCTGGGTTCGGGCTCGGGTTGATGCTCCTCGGCTTCTTCCTGCTGGAGTGGTTCTATCCCGTCTTCTTCGAGGTTCGCACGGGGGCGACCCCAGGCAAGAGCGCCTTCGGTCTGCGTGTCGTCCATGACGACGGGACCCCGGTTGGATTGGCGGCCTCCATGATCCGCAATCTGCTGCGGGTGGTGGACTTTCTGCCGGCCCTCTATGGGGCGGGACTCGTGAGTACGCTGGTGGATCGCGATTTTCGGCGGCTCGGCGATCTCGCCGCCGGCACCCTGGTGGTCTATGCCCAAGGCCAGGAGCGCCAAAGGGCGATCCCCGAGGCGCTCCCACAGCCGCTTCCGCCCGGGCTGGGTTCGGAGACCCAGCGGGCCATCCTCTCCTTCGCCGAGCGTGGCCAGCGGCTCTCGCTCGCACGCCGAGTCGAGCTCGCTGAGATCCTCACCGCGGTCAGCGGTGAGAATGGTGAATTGGCGGTTGCTCGGGTCTCCGGCTGGGCCAATTGGCTGGCTCGGGGTCCTGGAGTGCGCTCGCCGTGAAGCAACAGCAGTTCGAGACGGCCAATACCGCCGCGTGGGACCAGTACCGCCGACTGCTCGAGACGCTCGAAGGTGGGCGCAGCGGCGACCGGGCGCAGGGGGAGGGGAGTGTCGACTTGGACCGTTTCCCCCATCTCTACAGGCAAGTCTGCGGCCACTACGCCCTCGCGTGCAGCCGGGGCTACAGTCCGGGGTTGAGCTCGGACTTGCACGATCTGGTGCGGCGCGGTTACTGCCAGGTCTACCGGCGTCGGCCTCGTCTCATACAACCGGCGCTGACCTTCATGGCCAGTCACTTTCCGCGCACCCTGCGTCGTCACGCCTTGCTCTTCTGGTTGGCGATGGCGCTTCTCTTCGCGCCGATGCTGGGCATGGGACTCGCGACCCATGCGGATGGGGAGGTGATCTACAGTCTGATCGAGGCGACCCAGGTCGCCGAACTGGAGGCCATGTACGACCCCTCGAATCCCAGGCCCGGTCGCGGTGTGGAACGCCAAGCCGATACCGACTTTGCCATGTTCGGCTTCTATGTCATGAACAATGTCGGTATCGGTTTCCGCAGCTTCGCCGGCGGTCTGATCCTGGGTCTCGGCAGTGCCTTCATCCTCCTATTCAATGGCTCCTACATCGGCGCCGCGGCCGGTCATCTGACCCGTTTGGATTACGGCACCACCTTCTGGCCCTTCGTCGCAGGTCATGCCCCCTATGAGCTGACCGCGATCGCCATCTCGGGTGCGGCCGGATTGCTGCTCGGCAAGGCATTGCTGGTGCCGGGTAACCGGACCCGACTCGCCGCGCTGCGGGTCAATGCACGGGACGCCATCCTCTTGGTCGGCGGTGCCTCGATCATGCTCCTACTGGCCGCCGTGGTCGAGGCCTTCTGGTCTTCGGGGCCGGCACCCGCGCCGGTCAAGTACGGCGTCGGCGTCGCCGGCTGGCTGCTGCTGGGGCTCTATCTGACCCTGGCGGGACGCGGCAGCAGTCATGGAGCTTGAACGCATCAGCATGGTCTTGCGCCCGCGCGGACCCTGGGAAGGGTTGGATCTGGGATTCGCCCTCGCGCGGCATTGGTTTCTCCCACTCTGGACCCGCTGGTGGATCCTGGCCTTGCCGGCCGCCATCCTGTGCTTTCTCCTCACGGGTGCCCGACCGGATCGATGGTTGTTGGCGATCTGGTGGCTCAAGCCGGTCTATGAGGCGCCGCTTCTGGTCTGGGTCAGTCGCGCCCTCTTCGGCGAGCCGCCCTCGCTACGCGATCTCGGTGCGACCCTGGGCGCGGGCTTGAACAGACGTCTGTTGCCCTATCTGCTCTGGCGCCGTCTCTTTCCGCGTCGCTCTTTCGTCATGCCGCTCAGCTTGCTCGAGGGCCTGGGAGGTCGCGCCGCCCGTGCTCGTCGCCGCGTCCTCAACGGGATCGGGGGCACGCCGGCCTGGCTGACCCTGGTCTGTTATCATTTCGAGGTCATCCTTTGGGGGGGAGTGCTGCTGGTCCTCTTCCTTCTGGTGCCGCAAGAGCTGCCTCGTCTCGACTTGGGGGCGGCTGTGACGGATTCCGCTTCCTGGGCCTATTGGATCAGTGTCTTGGCCTATCTGTTGGCCTTTTCGGTCGTCGCCCCTTTCTATGTCTGTGCCGGATTCGCCTTGTACCTGGCCCGGCGGACCGAGCTGGAGGCCTGGGATCTAGAGCTTGCCTTCCGCCGCGCGCGGGAGGATCAAGACCGCCCTCGGTCTGCGGAGACAATCGGGGGCGCGGCGCGCGGACGGACACTGGCCGCCTGGTCGGCGGCCGCATTCACGACCATGCTGCTGACGCTTGTCCCGCACGAGACGGTGCGCGCCGATCTGCTTCCCGCACCTGAAGAGGCACGTGCCTTGATCGAGGAGGTCTTGGAGGCGCGGGACTTTGGCAGCCAGCACGAGATCCGGATCTGGGTGCCGGTCTCCAGGGATGAGGGGGCGCCGGACCCGCAATGGGTCTTACCTGAGGGTTTCGGCGAGGCTGCGGTCCTGCTCGGACACTTCTTCAAATGGGGGCTGCTCGGGTTTGCCGTCATCGCCTTGGGGCTGCTCGCGTTTCGGATCCTGCGGGAGTGGCGACCGAGCGGACCACGACGGCCCGTCCTGACGCCTCCTCTGCCTGCGTCGACCTCGAGCTCACTCCGCTTGGAGGCACTGCCGGAAGATCTTGCTGCAGCGGTGCGTGCGAGTCTGTCCGATGGCGACCGTCGGAGGGCGCTGTCGCTTCTCTATCGGGCCAGCATCGTCCATCTGGCGCGGCTCGGCCTGGAGATCCCGGCTGGGACGACCGAGAATGAGTGTCTGATGCTGGCACGGCGCGCCCTCCCCGCGCCCATGCTCGGTCCTTTGGAGCACCTCACCCGCGTCTGGCAGGGGCTCGCCTATGGCCACCTTGTCCCCTCCAGGCCGCTCATCGAGACGCTCTTGGCCGATTGGTGCCGCTGGACCGCGGCTGGCGGGGCGAAGCAAGGTCCGTGACTCCCGAACGCCGCGCACTGCTGCTGGTACTGGTCGGTCTGGCGTTGATCCTGCCTACGGCGCTGACGCGCTGGTTTCTGGCCAATTTCGAGCAGCGTACCGAGACGGTTCCAGTCGGCTACTCGGCGCAAGCGCGTCGCAACGACCTGCTGGCTGCGGAGCGCTTTCTGAACCGGCTGGAGATTCCGGTGGAGAGTGTCTCTGGACGTGGCCTCTTGCGAGATCTGCCGCCCATTCGGGACAGCCTGGTGGTCAGGGGGTTGGGACCCATGAATGTCCAACGCCGTGTCGGGCTCCGGGATTGGCTGGCCGCGGGCGGTCACCTGGTGGTCACGGCCAGCCAGACTCGGGATGAGGATCGGCAGCGAGGCGAGTTCTTGGACGAGCTCGGGATCCGGCTTCTCACCGAGGAGGCGGAACGGCTTCAGGCGGCCGATGAGGGCGAGGTCGTCGCCCTGGTCTCGACTCCCCGGCAGAGTCGACCCTTGAGCGTGGCTTTTGCGGCCGAGTACTATCTGCAGTCCGAGGGAAAGGCCGAATTCGAGGCTCGCGCCGGTGGTCGGCTGCGTCTGGTGCGTCGATCTGTCGGTGACGGCTCATTGACGGTCATGAGTGACGGCGGTTTCATGACCAACGCCGCGATCGGCGAGAAGGATCATGCCCTTTTCACGGCCGAACTGACGATTCCGCGCTCCGGTGGAAAGGTTTGGTTGCTCTACGACAGCGGCGTCCCCTGGCTCGGTGCGCTGCTCTGGTCCGTCGCACCTCATGCCTTGGCGTCGGTGGTTGTGCTCTCGGTGGTTTGGTTGTGGTCGCTGGGTGGGCGGCTCGGCCCCCTGGCACCTGCCCCGGTGCGACGTCGGCGTGACCTCCTCGAGCATCTACAGGCCAGCGGCGGCTTTCTCTGGCGGCATGATCGGGCCGCCCGCCTAGTCGAGACAAGCCGTCGGCGGATCCTCGTCGCCTGGTTGCGGCGCCATCCATCGCTCGGTCGATCGGACACCCGTGCCCAGCTTGCCTCGATTGCCGCGGCCGTGCGGCGGCCCGCGGATGCGGTGACCCGCGCGCTCTTCTCCCAGGCGGAGGATCGTCATGGTCTCGTCGAGCAGGCACGTCTGCTTCAATCGATGTGGCGGCGGACGGGCGGCGCAGGGCAGAAGACAGAAGACAGAGGGCAGAAGACAGAGGGCAGAAGGCAGAAGCTAGGTGCGGAGTACTCCGTAGGTAATGATTCAGAAACAACCTACACACCGTAGGTTGGGCAAAGCGGAGCGTGCCCAACAAGGGTGGCTCAAGTTGCACCACTTGTTTCTGAATCGTTCCTTAGGCGATTTCTGTCAATCGCCTAAGGCAATGCCCGAATGGCCTCCACACCCGCGTCATAGTCGGCGCGCAACTGATCGGACAGACCGGATCGCTTGGCACCCGGGCAACCACCGGCAGCGCGCAAGGCGGCGAGGAAGTCCTGTTCGAGACGTTGCTGGACGCGGCGATAGCTCCGCTCCGGAAAGAGGTCGTCTTGCACCGACAGGACGGTGAGGCGCAGCTTGCTCACCAGCAGCTTGTTCAGATTGTCCGTTCGACGCCCCGAGAGGTCACTGCGACAGCGGGCGTGATAGAGATCGAGGGCGGCGGCGGCTTCGACGGCCCCGATCAGGGCGCGCCGCGTCTCCTCATCTGCGACCGAACCAGCAGCGACAGGGGCTGCGGCGAGCGCCCCCGCGAGGAGTAACCCCAGGGGCCAGCACCTGAGACCGCCCCGCCCCAACCAGCAGTGGGTTCTCGACCGCTCGAGGGCTCGCCTGACCGTACCCAGAGAGACCGTCGGTTGCTTGCAATCCGACGATGGTGGTTCCCTCTCGAGATCCTGCACAGCATACCCTCCACTTCTCATGGATATCACGGACGATCGCCACGTCGCTTCCCGCCTTCCCAGCCAACCGCATGGGGCTCGGAGCCTCTGAAGCGAAGTGGCACCCAGCGGATTGCAATCTTCTCTATTGTCGCACGATCCAACCGAACCGCGCCTCGATCGGCACGGGTCGACAGCAGCGATCCCGGGCGCCATGCCCTCCCGCCCGCGCGGCGTTCCAGGCTCGGTATCATGCGGGCGAACTCGGTTCTCTGTATGATTCGGGATGAGAGCAGTCAATCCCGATCTCGAGGCCGCATGCCACAGGCGCCTGCTCGGACTCGGGACGTACCGGGCTTTGCTCTCCTGTTCCATGGCCCGGCGTCCATGGTGATTGGGTTTCGGAAATGATCGAGGTCCTCTTTCTTCTCCTCCCCATCGCGGCGGCCTCGGGATGGTGGTTGGCGCGGCGTGAGATGCGCACCAAGCGCGACGCCCTGAGCCCCACCCACCCCGATTTTCTCCGTGGCCTGAACTATCTGCTGGAGGAACAGCCCGACAAGGCCATCGACATGTTCTCGCGGCTGACCGAAGTGAATGGCGAGACGGTCGAGACGCACCTCGCCCTAGGCAGCCTCTTTCGGCGTCGCGGCGAGGTGGACCGCGCCATCCGCATTCATCAGAATCTAATTGCCCGCAAGAATCTCGGTCCCGAGCTGCGTGGCTTCGCACTCTTCGAGCTCGGTCAGGACTATATGCGGGCGGGGCTCCTGGATCGGGCCGAATGCCTCTTCGGGGAGTTGGTCGAGCTCGGTCTGCACCGCAAGCGAGCACTCTATTCGCTGCTGGACATCTATCAGCAGGAGCGCGATTGGCCAAGATGTCTCGAGGTTGCAGAACAGATCAAGCCCTTGACCGATCGGCCGGTGGCGATCGAGATCGCCCATTACCACTGCGAGATCGCCGAAGACGCGCGGCGCAGAGGAAACCACGCGGACGCCCACAGGCATCTGGTCCTGGCGCAGGAGTCGGACCCCGATTGTGTGCGAGCCGTCATGCTGGAGGGTCGAGCGGCACTGGAGGATGGAGAGCCGGAACGCGCCTTCGAGTTACTCCGACGCCTCGCCGACCGGCACGCCGACTATGTGCCGGAGATCCTTCCCTTGCTGACTGCGGCTCTGTCCCGGTCGGGTCAGGAGGACCTACTCGGGCTGCTCGAAACGCTCGCCTTGGGCCATGCGAGCCCGGCCCTGATGCGGCGTCTCAGCGAGGAGATCGAACGGGCGCAGGGGCCCGAAGCGGCGCTCGACCGGCTGACCGACTATCTGGCCGGTTACGCGGACCTCTCCGTGCTCGAGCGTCTTCTCGAGCTACAAACCGAAGGCGCGGGCGAGGGCGCCAGATCGCGGCGACGCACGCGCGTCGCGCTCGAGGTGACTCGCCATCTCTGGGCACGCCAGCCAGTCTATCAATGCGAGCAGTGCGGTTTCCAGGCCCGGTCCCGTCACTGGCAATGTCCCAGCTGCAAGCGTTGGGGGACCCTGTTGCCAGTGCGACCGGAGCCCATCGTGGGCGACGAGGTGTCACCATGAAGATCCGTCTTTCGGTATGATTGACGAGCTTGAATTGTAAGGAGAAGCATCAATGGCAAAGATCCGCAAGGCGGTATTTCCCGTGGCCGGGCTGGGCACACGCTTCCTTCCGGCGACCAAGGCAAGCCCGAAAGAGATGCTGCCGATCGTCGACAAGCCCCTGATCCAGTACGCTGCCGAGGAGGCCGAGGCGGCAGGCGTGGGTCAGCTGGTCTTCATCACCGGACGCAACAAGCGCTCGATCGAGGACCATTTCGATACGGCGTACGAGCTGGAGGCCGAGCTGGAGAACGCGGGCAAGGACAAGCTGCTGGACATCGTGCGGAATGTGCTTCCGGCGTCAGTGGCCTGCATCTATGTCCGTCAGGCCCAGGCGCTCGGCCTGGGGCATGCCGTCCTCTGCGCAAAACCCGTGATCGGCGATGAACCCTTCGCCGTGCTCCTGGCCGACGACCTCATTCGCAGCCGTGGCAAGGGTGTCGTGGAACAGATGGCCGACGTCTACGCGCACCACGGCTGCAGCGTCCTCAGTGTCCAGGAGGTGCCGCGGGAGGAGACCAGCAGCTATGGGATCGTGCAGGTGGAGCGTCAGGGCGACGGCACCATGCGGGTGGTCTCCATCGTCGAGAAACCGGCCCCCGCGGACGCACCGTCGAATCTCGCGGTCGTAGGTCGATACCTGCTCACCCCCGGGATCTTCGAGAAGCTGGAGCAGACGGGCGCAGGTACGGGCGGCGAGATCCAGCTGACCGATGGGATCTCCAATCTCCTCGCCGATGAGCCCGTGATCGCCTACCCTTTCGAGGGCAAACGTTACGATTGCGGCAACAAGCTCGGTTACCTGGAGGCGACGGTCGAGTTCGGTCTCGCCCATCCGGAGCTCGGCGAGCGCTTCTCGGAGTATTTGCGGGCCCTGGCTCAATCCTATCCAGCCGACTAGCTCAGACAGGCTCCTCGGCGCTCGACCTGGCGGGCCCTCTGGCCATGGAAGGGCAGGCCTCGTGCGTCAGTTCTGACCTGGATCAGACGCTCGGTGACGCGCCGCGAGATCGACATAGCTCGCGGCCACCTCGTCCAGATACTCGAGCTCCTGGTCTCGCAGTGCCCGAACCCGTCGGGCTGGGGCACCGTGCCAGAGATAGCCGCCTTCCAGCACCTGGTCCGGTGTGACCAGGGAGCCGGCACCGATCAGGGTGTAGGGCCGCAGGAGGACGCCGTCCAAGACGCGTGCGCCGATCCCGATCAGACAATGGTGCTGGATCTCGCAACCGTGGAGCACGACCCGATGCCCCACGGTGACACGCTCATGGATAATGAGCGGCGCGCCGCCAGGTCTGAAACGGCTGTCGCGGGTGACATGCAGCACCGCGCCGTCCTGGACGTTGGTCTCGGCGCCGATCTCGATCCGATGGATGTCACCGCGAACCACACACAAGGGCCAGATGGAGGCCCGATGCCCCAGGGTGACGTCGCCGATCACGAC
>JANQGF010000036.1 GCA_028277465.1 Chromatiaceae bacterium | reverse complement strand
CTGGCCGCTTCTCGCCGCGCTGAGAACGCAAAATAAGGTGAAACGGGGTACTAGGATGGTTGGATAGTCGAGGCGCGTATTGTAGATCGTCTTGCCGCTGGTTCGATGGGCGCGGTAGGTGTCGACCAGCAGGCTACGCAACATCCACCAGGTGGATAGACTTGTATAGTTGCGCCGTTCCTCGCCATTGACCGCGATCTGGTCCCAGACACCGATATGCGCCATCTGCGCTTCGCGTTCGGCCTGCGTATAGCGTTCGTGGTTTGCCAGGAAATTCGCGTTACCGTATTTGGTGAAGTAGGGGCTGTAGCCCTCGCGAATCATGGTTTCCTGAAAATCCTTGCCATCGAGATACACGAAAGCGAGAAGGCGGCCGAAGTTTCCGCGGTATTTCTGCATACATACCTCGGCCGACTCGATCCCCGGGAACTCGAGGGCAACCTTCTGCGCACCTTGGAAGAAGGTCTCGGCGCGCCGGGTCGCCTCCGCCCACCAAGGGGTCTTCGGCTTGTTGCCGCTCGACCCGGGCTTCTCTTCCGTGTCCAAGCAAAGGATACGGATGCTCTCAGTCGCTCCCCCGGGAAGTTCGACCTTGATGGTGTCACCATCCACGACCTCGACAAAGGGAACCTCGATGTGAGTACCGTTAAAGGTTGTCATCGGATGTCTCTCCTGATTGTTGATTGAGGCAGCTTGGGGATTGAAAGGAAAGAATGGCGCCGGTCTGGGATGATGCCGGGACACGAACGAAGTAATCGCGAAAGCGAGGGTCACGCCGATGCTCTCGGCCTGAACCGCAGCCAGCGTGAAATGCACCGTTTCGAATGACTCCGGCTATTTAGCGATTACGGGCCGTCGGCGCGACGCGGTTTGGATAAGCCCTTTTAAATAAGGAACTTAAACCGCGTCTTGCCGATCGCTCCTTGGTCGCCCGCGAAGTTGGACGAAGCTTCAAGACGAAGCATGTCGCTCTGGATGCGGTTTAAGCATAGCCAGCAATGGCCGAAGAGGTCGGCCGAGCGTGCGTCCTGCCCAACGACAGTTTTGGCCGGAAGGATTACCGAACCGCCCGCGGCTCGCCAGCCGATGGGGGCGGTCCGTCAATTGGATGGCCCGGACCGGACGCCTGTTAACCTGTCCAATCAGGCTTGTGCCCGACGGCCTTGAAGAAGGTGTAGCAGAAGACCCCGTCGGGGGCGGCCGTTCGATACAGATCGGCGACCCCCCGGTCGAAGTCCGTGGCATCCATCAGTTCGGCCGCCAGGGTACGCTCTCTAACCCCCTCGATCATGGCCGTGAAGGTCTTCTTGGTGAAACCCTCGACCAGCTCGGGCCGGCTCGCATCGGCATAGACGAAGCGTGGCGAGACGCGAACCTCGGCGAAGCCCGCCTCGCTCAGCAAGGGAAAGAGCGAGCGACCGATGAGCGAGTTGCCACCCGCACGCGCTTGGAGTTCGACCAAGGCCTCGATCGCACGCTGCGCGAAGGGGCTGTCCGGATGGAAGAAGGTCGAGCCATGATCCCCCTCGATCAGGGTGAGGCTGCCTCCGACCTTGAGCACACGGGTCAATGCCCGAAGCGCGTCCAACGGGCGCGGCAGGTGCTCCAGGACGAAGCAGACGAAGACATGATCGAACGCGGCCGTCTCGAACGGGAGATCGAAGATATCCGCCTGGCGGAAGCTGACATTGGTCAGTCCCCTGGCGATCACCGCCCGCTTGGCCTCGGCAAGCGAGGATTCCGACACATCGACGGAAACGATCCGTGCCTCCGGACTCCTGCTGGCCAGGGTGACCGTCTGGGCGCCGACGCCGCACCCGGCCTCCAAGACCAGCGCCCCGGCCGGGTAGTGGGTATCCGAGTGCAGCAGGTCGGCCAGGGTGGCCGCTTGATCCTGGAGCCGATGGCTCTCGACGGGATCATAACCGTGAACATACTGGTTGTTCATATGAGACTTCCGTGAAACGACTGCATGGGAATGACCGGGGGATGACGGCAGGCCGCCCGACCCGCTCGCGCCTCGCTCAGCTGGCGCCCTCGGCATCCAGCGAACGCTCGACGAAGGCCGCGGCGTCCTCGGTCAGGGTCGCCAGCAGGGGTGCAGGGACGGCGTCCGCCGCCTGCGAGAGGGCGATCGCCTGCATCAGCAAGGCGGCATCCTGCTGCTCGAGCCAGCCGGCGGGCAGCGCCTCGCCGTAGAGCCAAATGCCCGCCTGCTGCGGCGTCGGGGGATCGTCGCGGCTGGCCCGTCGGGCCGCGGCCGCGAGCAGCGAGGTCAACAAGAGCTCGATGGCCGGACCGGGGCAGGATTGCTGGACCAGGAGCCGGGCCGCCTCGATCCCTGCTCTCGCCTTGCGCGCCAATGGGTGCTCGACGCCGGTCCGGGCCGTCTCTTCGGGGATGAAGAGTGGCTCGGCGCCGGCGATGGGCGAGGCGGCGCCGAGTCGACTCAGGCTCGCCAGGGTCCGGCGATCGATGAGGGCGACGGGCACCTGCTCGGGCAGTCCCTCCAGGACGGCCTCGTCGCTCTCGTCGGCATGGTCCAGGACCACCAGAAGGCCGCCACCCGACTCACCGCTTCGCTTCTGGCCGAGAATGCGCTGGATGCGCTGACCGAAACGCTGCTGCAGACCGAGAACGCTCGCGCGCACGGCCTCGTCCCGCTGCGCGGCCTGCGACGACTCGACCGGCGCCGCGGACGCGAGATCGCCAGCCGGCGCCGGTGCTGCGGCTGCGCCGTCCGGTACCCCTGCGGCCTCGACCTCGGGCTCAGGCGCCACGCTGGGCTCGAGGGACTCGCCTTCCCGAGCCTCTGGGGCGCGCTCCTCCGCCAAGTCCTCGGCCAGCACCTCGGCCAAACGCTTGGAGACGCCGACCACGTCCTCGGTCGCATTGGGATCGACCACGTTTTCGAACAGGTGCCGCTTACCCTGTACCAGCGCCAGAACACGTTCCTCGTAGGATGCCGGTGCCACCAGCAGGATCGCCTGTACCTTCTGGCGCTGGCCGAGCCGGTGCACCCGGGCGATGCGTTGGTCCAGCACGGCCGGATTCCAGGGGATGTCCAGGTTGACCAGCACCGCCGCGTTCTGCAGGTTGAGACCGGTGCCGCCAGCGTCGGTCGAGATGAAGACCTGCACCGCGTCGTCCTCGCGGAACTGGTCCATCAGGGCGCCGCGCTTGGCCGTCGGCACGCCGCCGTGCAGGCGCACACTGCCCAAACCCATGCGACGAACCCGCCGCTCGACCAGGTCGGTCATGCGCTCCCATTGCGAGAAGACCACGGCCTTGAGACCCGCCATGCGACACAGCTCCTCGAGGATGGTCTCGAGCTCGTCGAGCTTGGGCGCGCCCTCGGCCCCCTCACCGAGAAAGTCCGGGTCGACCAACCCCGCGGCATCGCAGGCCATGCGCGCACGCTGCAGAGCGGCCATCATGCGGTTCTGCTCGCTCGGGGTGAGCGGACGGCGCTTCATGATCCGCGCCAGCATGCTGGCGGCCTGCAGGGCCTCGTCATGGATCCCCAGCTGCAGATCGGACATGGGAACGTCGATGCGCTGGACGATCCGCTCCGGCAGCTGGTCGCGGACCAGGGAGCGGTCGCGACGCAGCATCACGCCGGCGAGCCGCCGCCGCAGCTCCGAGAGATTGCGATAGCCGAGGACCTTGCCGCGCTCGTCAGTGATATGGAAGTCGACCATGTAGCGCCACAGCGGGCCGAGCACCCGCGGGTCGACGACCTGCATCAGGCTATAGAGGTCCTCGAGCCGGTTCTCCAATGGCGTACCCGTCAGCACGAAGGCGTAACGCGAGCCGATACGCTTGACCGCGCTGGCGACCTTGGTGCGCCAGTTCTTGATGCGCTGGGCCTCGTCGAGGATGAGGAGGTCCGGGCGCAGATCCGCATTGATGACATCCACGTCGCGCATCACCAGCTCGTAGTTCGCCACGTGGAAGCCGCTGTCCCGACGATACTGGACGCCGCGTGCCGCGGTCGGGCCCTGGATGACCTGGGCCTCGGCACCGGTGAACTTCGCGATCTCCCTGGCCCACTGCAGCTTGAGGGAGGCGGGGCAGACGACGAGGACGCGCTCCACGCCGTCGTGGTGGTGCAGCCAATAGGCGGCCGCGATGGCCTGGAGGGTCTTGCCCAATCCCATATCGTCGGCGAGGAGGGCTCGGCCGCGCCCGGCCAGAAAGGCGACGCCCTCGACCTGGTAGGGATAAAGACGGGCCCGGATCTCGGGCAGACGACCGCCACCGGCACGAATCCGCGCCCCGATCTCGGTGGCACGGACCATGCGGGCCGCGTCCTCGGCAAGTCGGCGGGCATAACCCAGGGCGTCGTCACCGATATCCAGGTCGCTTCGGTCGCCGAGCCGATCGACCAGACGCAGGAAGTCGTCCGGCAGTCGCAGCCGGAAGCGGCCGGCGGCGTCGAAGTGCTCTTGCAGCACTGGATTCAGGTCGGCCGCGATCTCGGCGCTGCGGTGCAGCCGGATGAGCGGTGCCTCCTCGCCTTCCCAGTCGAGAAACACATAGCTCGTCGGCGAGGTTTGATCAGCGAGCTGCGGATCGGCCCTAAGCTTGCGGATGCGGTGCAGGACGGCCTCGATATGCTTGCAGGTTCCAAGCTGGTTGGTGGCGAAATCCGGGCAGGTACAGTGGTTCGCGCGCCGACCGAGTGACCGGATATGCACCCGATAGGAGACTGGGAAATGTGTCGAGGACTGCAGAGACCGTGCGCTCCAGAGGCCGAACCCGGACGCCTCGGCGGTCTCGGACAGGGGCTCGACCCTCACCTCGGCACGGGCCTTGGCGACCCGCTCCTCGATCGCGGTCTGCGCGGCATCCGCGATTCGACGCTCGTCGCCCTGACCCTTGGCATAGGCGAACAGGGCGGCGACGGCATGAACACAGAGCCCGCGTTCGGCGCCGCCATTAGGATCGGCGGACCGACAATCGCAGCCGCCGAGCAGGGTACCGTCCGCACCCAGGGCGATCTCCACCTGGAGCTTCTCTCCCGACTCGGCATCCTCGACCTCCGCCCAGAGCCCGTCGCCCGAGCGATCCAGCGCCGTCACCCGCTTGTCGTTGCTGTGACCCAGCGCCGAGCGGACGATGGCTGGCTCGGCCAAGGCCTCGATTTGCTCGGTGTCGAGCAGCAATGGGTCGGGCGCACTTGCCGATCCAGGGTTTGCCTTGGGGTGATCTTCAATGGGCATCATGACTCTCGACCAGTGGATTGGAGCCGGCGTGGCGAGACCGCGGGCGCCTGGTCTCGGCCGCAAGAGGTCGCTGTAACGGCACCGGGTGCGGAACCGTGACTGACCTCGTCCTAGACAGGGATGGTAGCCAGGACAGGGTAAAGCGGCAACGCGCTCAGCCCATCAGGTCGAAGCTCATGCATGCGTCCACGTCTCTCCCAATACCGTGGGATGAAACGGCTGCTCCCTGACCCTCTGAACACGGAAACCTGCTCGACAAGTCGGCCAGTACGCTTGCCAGGGAGAAACCGTTCTACGCCTAATTGACGGACCGTAGAACAAGTTACCCTCGATTCTGAACATTTCTGCTCGTCTGGTTCACACTGCCTGCCCATGTTGGCTGGCGAGGCAGCGCCGTGAACCTGCACGACATCACCCTGCGTCTGGTCGCCCCAG
>JANQGF010000388.1 GCA_028277465.1 Chromatiaceae bacterium | reverse complement strand
GAGCGCCACCAGGAGCATAGCTGGGCGATGTGACTGGTGGCGCGACACCGAAGGCGGGCGTCAAGACAAGTCAGATGGTATGAACATTGACAGAAATCGCCTTAGTAACCCATGGTGCCGAATGGGAAATTCGTCGCGCGACGCGTGCGACCTGGGCGAGATGGGTAGGTCCGATCGGCCTTGATCGTCGTTCGAGCCGCCGCCGTACTACGAGATCCCGCGTCGCTGTAGGGTCCGCTGTGCGGACCGCCCCCGGTTGCCGAGTGCGCATGGCCGGAACGATGATCAGCGCCGTCCGATCCGAGGATCGCGCCCCCACGACCATCGGTGAGCCATGGCAGGAGGAGGACTCCATGGGGCGGCCATGGTGCAAGCGAATCCGTCTTATTGGGATGCGGTCGAGGCGTGCAGCGACCTCGATCGGTTCTTCTTGGTGCGTGATCATCCGCCCGATGGGCGTCTGGTGCAACCCCTCAAGGTAAGGTGATCTCCGGAAGAGATCCTACCAGTAGGTTGGGGTGAGGAACGAACCCCAACGCGGCGCCTGTTGGGCTTCGCTCTCGCTCAGCCCAACCTACAACCAGTCGATATCTTGGGTTAATTCTTTCCAGGAAATCACCTAAACCCTTCCTTGGGGCATTTCGATCCGACGCCAGAGGCGGCCGTCGTTCTTCAGCAACCGACCCGCCGCCGCGGGACCCCAGGTGCCGGCGGCATAGTTGGGGAAGTCCCGTGCCGGCAGGGCCGTCCAGACGTCCATCACGGATTCGACGATCTCCCAGCCCTTTTCGACGGTGTCGGCATGCTTGAAGAGTGTGGCATCGCCGTGCATGCAGTCGTAGATGAGTGTCTCATAGCCCGTCGCCGGGGCGTTGCCAAAATAGTCGGCGTAGCAGAAGTCCATGTTGACCCGCCCGACGCGCATCTGCGGGCCGGGGATCTTGGCCCCGAAGCTCATCTGGATACCCTCGTTGGGCTGGATGCGCAGCACCAGCATGTCGGGGGTCATCTGCTCTACGTCCGCATCCTTGAACATGATCTTGGGGGCGCGCTTGAATTGAATCACGACCTCTGTGTACTGGGCGGCCAGACGCTTTCCGGTGCGCAGATAGAAGGGCACCCCCGCCCAGCGCCAGGTGTCCATGGTGAGCTTGAGGGCGGCATAGGTCTCGCGGCCGGACTGCGGCGAGACGCCGGTCGAGGAGCGATAGGAGGGTACCTTCTCGCCACTGGGCATGATGCCCTCTCCATACTGACCCCGTACGGCGTTTGTCAGGACCTGTTCGTGCGTCAAGGGGCAGACGGCGTCGAGCACCTTGTTGATCTCGTCGCGAACCGCTTCGGAGTCGAACGAGTTGGGGGGTTCCATGGCTAGGAAGCCGAGCAGGACGAGCAGATGGTTCGGGATCATGTCGCGCAGGGCGCCGGCCTGCTCATAGTACTCGCCGCGATGCTCGACCCCGACCGACTCGGCGACCGTGATCTGGATGTGGTCGATGTGCTGGCGGTTCCACAGCGGCTCGATGAAGCCGTTGGAGAAGCGGAACACCATGATGTTCTGGACCGTCTCCTTGCCCAGATAGTGGTCGATGCGATAGATCTGCTCCTCGTCCAGGGTCTCGTGCAGCAGCCCGTTGAGCGCCTTGGCGCTCTGCACGTCCTGGCCGAAGGGCTTCTCGATGATCACGCGGCGCCAGTCGTCGGGGGTCTCGGCGGTCAGGCCGACGGTGCCGAGATGGCGGGTGATGTCGCCGAAGAGACTCGGGGGAACGGCGAGATAGAAGAGATAGTTCCCTTCGGTGTCACGCTCGGCGTCGATTCGTGTCAGTCGCTCGCAGAGTGCGACGTAGGTATCTTCTTCCTTGATGTTTCCCTGCATGTAGTGCAGACGCTCGCTGAGCCGATCCCAGGTCGCTCGATCCCAGCTCGCGCCGAGATGCTTCTCGACCTCCTGGGCCATGAGGGTGCGGAAGGCCGTGTCGTCCATCTCGAGTCGATCCAGACCCACGACCGCGAAGGTGTCCGGCAGCAGTTGTCCCTGGCAGAGGTGGAAGAGGGCAGGGATGAGCTTGCGCTTGGTCAGATCGCCCCCCGCGCCGAAGATGATCATCACGTTCGGAGGTGCGGGCGGGGCGGTTTCCGAGGTCAATCGATCCAGGGGCACGTCGCTCATCCTGTGTTCTGGTGGCAGCGGCTGGGGCCCATTATGCAAGAAACGCGAGTCGACCGCCTGCAAGCAGGATCGCCGCTCCTCGACACGGTCAATCCGCTGTCTTCTCCTGATGGCCACCGAACTGATAGCGCATCGCGGACAGGATCTGATTGGCGAAGTCGCCCTCGCCGCGGGAGGTGAAACGCTCGTAGAGTGCGGTGGTGAGCAGGGGCGCAGGCGTGCCTGTCTCGATGGCGGCGAGACAGGTCCAGCGACCCTCGCCCGAGTCCGAGACCCGCCCCCCGAAACGCTCGAGCTCCGGGTCCTCGAGCAATGCGTTGGCGGTCAGGTCGAGCAGCCAGGAGGCGACGACGCTGCCGCGACGCCAGACCTCGGCCACTTCGGCGATGGGGATCTCGTACTGGTAGTGCTCGGGATGGCTCAGCGGCGCCGTCTCGGCATCTGCCGCCCTGTCCTGAAGACCGACGCCGGCGTGCTTGAGGATGTTCATGCCCTCGGCGTAGGCGGCCATGAGCGCGTACTCGATCCCATTGTGCACCATCTTGACGAAGTGACCGGCACCACTGGGTCCGCAGTGAAGATAGCCGTGCTCGGAGCGGCTCGGCGCGCCTGTCCGTCCCGGGGTCCGTTCGATCTCACCGAGACCTGGCGCCAGTGCGGAGAAGATGGGGTCGAGCCGCTCCACGGCCTCGGTCTCGCCGCCGATCATCAGACAATAGCCCCGCTCCAGGCCCCACACACCCCCGCTGGTGCCGCAATCGACGAAGTGGATCCCAAATGGTTTGAGCCGTTCGGCGTGGGCGAGATCGTCGCGGTAATTGGAGTTGCCACCATCGATGATGGTATCTCCGGGCGACAAGTGCGGCAGCAGCTCGTCGATGACGCCATCGACGACCGCGGCCGGGACCATGATCCAGGCGTGGCGGGGCGTCTGTAGCTCGGCGCAGAATTCGGCCAAGTCGGCGCTGCCCTTGGCCCCAGCGTCGACGAGCGTTTGGACAGCGGCCGAGTCGTGGTCGTAGACGACACAGCTGTGTCCAGCGCGCAGGAGCCGGAGGACCATGTTCGACCCCATCCGGCCGAGACCGATCATTCCCAGTTGCATGTCAGGCACCTCGATTTGTCAGCGGACCAGTCCTGGATCAGGGCCGCCTGCCTTCGAGAGCCAGGACGCTATGCGGGCCGACCGGGATGCGACGCTTGCCGATCGGGCGCTGGTCCGCTGGCTCGACGACGCCCTGTTCGCTGGAGGTATCGACGGCCAGGCACCAGTGCAACCCCTCGATGGTCGGCAAGGCGAACTCCAGCACCACCTTTCCCATGTTGAGCATGACGTGCAGTGGGGGCTCGTCCGGAGTAAGACCGGCCAGGGTGAAGGCCAACGCCCGGTTGTCCGGGTCGTCCCAGTTCGGCATCTCCAGCCCGACACCATGCCAGGTGATGTCGGGCAAGGGCTGCTCGGGTGTCGGTTCTCCGGTGAGAAAACGGTCGCGGGTCAGGGTTGGGTGGCGTCGGCGCAGGGCGATCAGGGCACGGACGAAGTCCAACATGTGGCGGTGTTGCTCTGTCAGCGTCCAATCCGTCCAGGAGAGCGCGTTATTCTGGCAATAGCTGTTGTTGTTCCCCGCCTTGCTGTGCAGCAGTTCGTCGCCGGCGCGCAACATGGGGACTCCTTGGCTCAGCATGAGGATGCTGATGAAATTGCGTGTCTGGCGGCGTCGTAGCGCCAGGATTCCCGGGTCATCCGTGGGGCCTTCGTCGCCGCAGTTCCAGCTGAGATTGTGGTCGTGTCCGTCGCGGTTTCCCTCGCCGTTGGCTTCGTTATGCTTTTCGTCGTAGCTCACCAGGTCCCAGAGGGTGAAGCCGTCGTGGCAGGTGACGAAGTTGATGGAGTTGCGAGGCAGGCGCCCGCGTCCTTCATACATATCGCTCGAGCCGGCCAGACGGGTCGCCAGTTCGGGCACCAGTCCCGGGTCGCCCCGGACGAAACCACGGATGACGTCACGATAGCGTCCGTTCCATTCGGCCCAGCGATAGCCCGGGAAGTCGCCGACCTGATAGAGCCCCGCGGCATCCCAGGCCTCGGCGATGATGTGGGCTCGATTCAGCGCCGGCGACAGCTCCGTGGCCCAGAGCACAGGGGCATGGTATTGGGGGTTGCCGTCCTCACCGCGGGCGAGGGCGCTGGCGAGATCGAACCTGAACCCGTCCACATGCATCCGCTGCACCCAGTAGAGGAGCGAGTCGATGAGGAAGCGGGTGACCATCGGGTGGTTGCAGTTCAGTGTATTGCCGCATCCGGTGTAGTCGCGGTAGCGTCGACGGTCTTCGAAGTCCAGATGGTAGAAGACCTCGTTGGCGAGTGACTTGAAGCTGATGATGGGGCCGTCTTCGCCGCCTTCGGCGGTGTGGTTGTAGACCACGTCCAGAATCACGCCGATGCCGGCCTGGTGCAGTGCCTTGACCAGGTCTCTGAACTCGTCACGCGCGCGGCTGGCGGTCACCGCGAAGCCCGGATGAGGCGCAAAATGGCTGTGGGTGCTGTAACCCCAGTAGTTCTCCAGCCCGAGACGGGCGGTTCGGGGAGGCACGTCCTGAGGATCGAAGGCCATCACCGGCATGAGCTCCACGTGCGTGATGCCGAGATCCTTCAGATAGGGGATCTTTTCGATGATCCCCGCGAAGGTCCCTGGATGGGTCACGCCGGAGGAGGGGTGCCGGGTGAAGCCGCCGATATGCAGTTCGTAGATGATGGCGTCGTTGAGCGGGATGTGCAGGGGTTGATCGCCTTCCCAGTCATAGTCATCGCGCACCACCTGGGCGCGCATTGCGGTTGCCAGGTTGGCGCCCGGCCGGCAGGCGGCCTCGCGATTCCATAGGCGGTCGCTGATGGTGGTCGCCCAGGGATCCAGGAGCGCCTTCTCGCCGTCGAGTCGAGACCCGGTCTCGCGCGTGTCGGCCGGTCCACTCGCGCGCCAGTTGTAGTAAGTGCCGTCCGGCAGGCCTTCGACGAAGATGTGCCAGAAAAAGAAGGTGCGGTTGATGCGGGGGTCGAGGTGGATGACCTCGTAGGGTTCACTGCTATCTTCCGTATCGAACAGCAGCAGCTCCATGCCTTGCGCAAAGCGTGAAAAAACGCAGAAGTTGACCCCGGATTCCGTCGCGGTGGCCCCGGCCGCGTCCCAATCACCGGCTTGGACGGGATAGATGGGCGACCTCATGCGGATGTCCTCCGGCGGCTGCGATCCCTCTTGCACTTGCATTGAGGGAGACGGGGGTTCACGGGCGTCTCACGCCTGTCCTAAGAGGTGACCTCGATCCTGTGTTCGGCCATCCAACACGCCGGGCGGCGCAGTTCCGCACCCGGAACCGGTGGCCGGGGCGGATCTGCGTCGGGGCCCCCGCAGGCCGAAGGCCGGGGGAATGGGCAGTGCCTATTTGAGCATGGCAGGCACGAGTAGATAGCCGATCAGGGTACCGAGCAAGGTGCCCAGAATGGCGCCCAACAGAATCCCATACCATTTCACATCTTCACCTTTCTTGCTTGCCGGACCGCACCACACCGAGAGGATGACCTCGGTGAATTGGGTGCCAGTTTGCCCTATTCGGGCGCGAATGGAAGAATATCTCGATGAGTTCCAGCATTGCCCTCTATGAGGCCCTGACCAACGCCCCCGATGAGCACGCCCGCGCGCGGGTGATTGCCGAGGCGTTCGAGCGTTTGGAGGAGCGTTATCCACATCTGCCGGATCTCGTCACTCAGGGGCATTTGCGTGAGACCGAGCTGCGCCTGCAACACGAGATCGAGCGGGTTCGGTCCGAGCTGAAGGTCGACATCGAGCAGGTCCGCGCCGAACTGAAGGTCGACATCGAGCAACTCCGTGCCGAGCTCAAGCTCGATATCGAGCGGCTACGCGGTGAGGTCGCGCGGACCAAGGTGGACTTGCTCAAATGGCTCGTTCCCCTGATGTTCGCGCAAGTCGTGGCGATTGCCGCTTTGGTGAAGCTGCTCTGAACGTATTGCCACGGTTCGTTCTGCCCCGGCGTCATGCCTAGGCGCTTTCTGTCAATTCTCATCCCACCTGGCTGGTCTTGACGCCCGCCTTCTGCGTCGCGCCCGCAGTCACATCGCGCGGCGATGCGCCTGCCGGCGCTCCTTGAAGACAGACGCCAATCCGTCGCCATCTGGCATGAGAATTTCCGGCGATCGCCTTAGGGACGATTCAGAAACAAGTGGTGCAACTTGAACCGCCGATGTTGGGCACGCTTCGCTTTGCCCAACCTACGGGTGTTTTAGTCGTTTCTGAACC
>JANQGF010000330.1 GCA_028277465.1 Chromatiaceae bacterium | reverse complement strand
AATGATTCAGAAACAACCTACACACCGTAGGTTGGGCAAAGCGGAGCGTGCCCAACAAGGGCGGCTCAAGTTGCACCACTTGTTTCTGAATCGTTCCTAAAGGGCCATGCGGCGGTCGCGGCGTCCCGGAGGGCGACAAGCGGTCAAAGCCGTTCCACAACCGCCGTGGTTATCGGCGCTCGCCCTCGAGCCCCAGGTTCTCCTCGATGCGCTGGGCCAGGCGGGCGATCTGCGGCCAGTCATGGGTGACGATATCCTGCGCGTGTGCAAGGTTGTTGCGGAGTGACTCCAAGTCCTTGATCACCCGCTTCGCGGCACCCTTGGTGAGCAGACCGAAGGCGGCGCGCTGCTGTTCGTCCTCCATCAGGATCTGAGCCTTGTCAGAGAGTTGCAGGCAATCTGCCAAGTCGACATGCTGCCCTCGCCGCCGACGCTCTTCGAGCAACGCGTGCGCCTTGTTCAGCCGTCCCTCGGAGAGCAGCTGCGTCCAACTGCCATCCGGCCAGAGCGCCCAGATGCGCTCGAGCAGCTCCAACTCCATCAGGGTGATGATGCCGAACAACCACATGCGAACGACAGGTTGTTGCATATCACCGCGGGTGATCGCCCCGGCGACGTCGCCCATCGCGGTGACGAAACAGAAATCATAGCGGGTGAGGACACGGATCACCTCGGACAAAGAGGCATCGCCCTGGAGGACCTGCGCCGGGTCGAAGGTGCGCAGAAGCTCCTCGATGCCCCGCGCTTCCCGAGCGCCAGGGCGCAGATATCCGACGCAGACCCCATCACGCCGCAGCCCAGCGACTTCGAGATCATACTGCTCGATCAGCGCGACGAGTTCATGGACCGGGCGCTCGATGTCGAACGACCGCAAGGGTTGGGCGATCTCACGTGCGCTGAATGCGGTGGTGAAGACACGGAGCGCTCGACGCTGTGAAAGGCTCAGCTCACGGCGCGGGCGCCATTCATCTCCCCCGAGGGTGCTCTGTGGCGGGGCGGGCAACCCGATGCGGCGCGCGCATTCGGCGACGGCAGTCTGAGCACGCCGATACAACCGCGCATCCCCCGCATCGAGGACGTCGAGCAAGGCCGCCGCCTCGGCCAGATAGACGCGTGCGAAGCTGGCATCGTGACGACAGATGTCGCGGCAATTGTCGACGAGGTCCGCGAGCTTCACGGTCTTGGCACGCGCCGAGGCCTGCCCCGCGTGACGGCGGTCGATGGCCTTGCGCACCGTGCGGTTGCCATCGCTCGGCTTGCTGACATCGGTGAGCTGCGCGACCAGGTCCCGAATCGCGGGGCCGAATGTCCGCTCGAGGTCGCCGAAGGTCGCTGGGGTATCCTCGACGGTATCGTGCAACCAAGCGGCCGCGATCATCTCAGGATCATCCGCGACCTCCGCCACCAAGGCGGCAACCGACTTGAGATGCTCCTGATAGGGCTGGTTGGTGTATTTGCGGCGCTGATCGATGCGCTGGTGCGCCTCGGTGGCGAATTGCCTCGCTCTAGCAATGATATCTTTCATCCGCCACGGTCCGGCAGGGCGAGCCGAATCCAGCCGACATGACCCGCGACCTGATCCGAATCCGCGGCCCACGGGTCATGAGCCGCCCAGAGCGTAATCCAAGACCAAGCCGACGAAGACGGCCATCCCGAGGTAATTGTTGTTCAGAAAGGCCTGAAAACAGGCCGCAGGTTGTCGGTCACGAATCAGGATCTGCTGGTACAGGGCCAGACCAGCGGCCACCGCAAGCCCACCATTGAAATAGAGTCCGCGCCCGTTCAGCAGTCCGATCCAGACGAGAAGCACGAGCATGATGAGCTGCAGCAGACCGACCGCAAGCCGGTCCCAGCGGCCGAAGAGTATTGCCGTCGACTTGATTCCGATCTTGAGGTCATCCTCCCGGTCGACCATGGCGTATTGGGTGTCGTAAACGAGCGCCCAGACCAGAGTCGCGCCGAAGAGTATCCAGGCATGGCCCGGAATGCCGCCGGTGACGGCCGTGAAGGCCATGGGGATGGCCCAGCCAAAGGCTGCCCCGAGGAACAATTGCGGGACATGAGTGACCCGTTTCATGAAGGGATAGATGACGGTCAGGAGCAAGGCCACCACCGACAGGACCACCGTCTGCCAGTTCAATTGGAGCACCAACACGAAGGCGACCAAGCTCAGGATCCCAAACACCGCCACCGCCTCCCAGGGCGCCACCTCACCGGTCGCCAGCGGTCGCTGGTTGGTGCGCGAGACATGTCCGTCGAAGTCCCGATCGGCGAAATCATTGATGGCACAGCCGGCCGAGCGCATCAGCACCACACCCGACACGAAGATGAGCACCACGAACCAGGGCGGGTGGCCGTCCCCCGCCAGCCAAAGCGCCCACAGCGCTGGCCACATGAGCAGGAAGATACCGATGGGGCGATGCAGACGCGTCAGGACCAGATAGCGGTGAAGACGCTCGCGCCAGTTGTTGAAGGGTCGTTGCTGACCGATTCTCACCTCGGGAAGGCTCATATTCGGGAATCTGGATGAATGAAGTCTCGGCAGCTTGGGCGATGGTCGGAAGCCCTTATACCAGATGGTGACCAGCAGGGCATCACTCATCAGACCTGCCCGTAGACCTCACGCGCACCCAACCAACGAGCGATGAGCAGCCCGGCCAGGTCCGGATATCGCCCCAGGATCTGCTCAGCCACCGCTTGGGCCGCCGGGACCAATCCTTGATCGCGCACCGGATCCGCGACCCGAAACTGGACCGCGCCGGTCTGGCGCGTGCCTAGCACCTCGCCGGCGCCGCGCAGCGCCAGATCCCACTCGGCGATCTCGAAACCGGAGTTAGTGGAACGCAGGATGGCGAGCCGTTCGCGAGCCACCCCGGAGAGTGGCGCCCGATAGAGAAGCAGACAGTGGCTCGCGACGGCCCCCCGCCCGACCCGCCCACGCAACTGATGGAGTTGGGCGAGCCCGAGACGCTCCGGATTCTCGATGATCATGAGACTCGCATTGGGCACATCCATGCCGACCTCGATCACAGTGGTCGCCACCAAGAGATCCAGGTCGCCTTTGGCAAATCCAGTCATCACCGAGTCGCGCTCCGAGGTCCTGAGCCGGCCGTGCACCAAGCCGACACGCACTCCCGGCAGCCGCTCGCTCAGTCGACGCGCGCTTTCCTCGGCCGCCTGGCATTCCAATGCCTCGGACTCCTCGATCAGCGTACAGACCCAATAGGCCTGGCGCCCTTGTCGGCAGGCATTGAGGACCCGCGCGATGACCTCGTCGCGACGGCTGTCCGGGATGGCGGCCGTGGTCACGGGCGTGCGGCCCGGCGGCAGTTCATCGATGACCGAGAGGTCCAGATCCGCGTAGCACGTCATCGCCAAAGAGCGCGGAATGGGGGTTGCCGTCATGATGAGCTGGTGCGGCGCACAGCCGGCGCGGTCACCCTTGGCGCGCAGCTTCATGCGCTGAAGCACGCCAAAACGGTGTTGCTCGTCGATGATGACCAGACCCAGATCCGGAAACACCACCTCGTCCTGGAAGAGCGCATGGGTGCCCACGACCAGCCGCGCCCGACCGCAGGCGATGGCGGCGAGCAGATCGGCACGCTCACCCCCTCGATGCCGTCCGGCGAGCCAGAGGGGCTCGACGCCGAGCGGCCTCAACCAAGCCTTCAGGCTCCGATGGTGCTGTTCCGACAGAAGCTCGATCGGTGCCATCAGGGCCGCCTGACGACCTGCCTCCAGCGCCTGCAAGGCCGCGAGCGCCGCGACGACCGTCTTGCCGGCACCCACATCCCCCTGCAGGAGTCGCTGCATGGGGCGGTCACGCAGCAGATCGGTGGCGATTTCGACCACCACACGCTCTTGCGCCTCGGTCAGTCGGAAGGGCAACGATTGGCGCAAACGCCGGCGCAACTCCCCCCCGCCCTCGAGAACGGGCGCGGCAATCGAACGCTGGACCGCGCGCATCCGCCTGAGGCTGACCTGATGTGCAACCAGCTCCTCGAAGGCCAAGCGCCGGAAGGCGGGGTGGCACCGTGCCTGGAGGTCGACCAGACTCGCCTCGCGGGGGGGGCGATGCAGATAGATCAGCGCCTCGACCAGACTCGGCATGGCGAGACGCGCCAGGGTCTCCGCGGGCAGACACTCTGGCGGCGGATGAGCGCCCAGGAGATCGAGCGCCTGACCCGTCAGACCACGCCAGCTCGACTGCTGCACTCCCTCCGTCGAGGGATAGACAGGCGTCAGCCGCGACTCGGGCTCCACCTCCCAATCGCTCGAGAAACGATACTCGGGATGGACCATCTCGAGCGAGCTGTAGCCTTCGCGAACCTCTGCGAAGCAGCGCACTCGGGCCCCTGGCTTGAACGCCGTCGACTGTTGCGAGGAGAAGTGGAAGAAGCGCAGCAGGAGCCCTGCACCAGAACCGTCCGTGAGCCAGACCTTGAGCGAGCGCCGTCGGCCGACGGCGATCCCGGCCTCGCGGATCTCGCCCTCGACCAATGCCTCGTCACCCGGAATCAGTTCGCCGATCGGCACCAATCGGGTACGATCCTGGTAACGTAGAGGTAGATGGAAGAGCAGATCCTGGACCGTCTGGATGCCGAGCCTGGCGAGCCGCTCGGAAATCCTTGGCCCGACACCTTTGAGACGGCTGACCGCTAGCCGGTCCAACATCTGGCACTTGGGCCCGCGCGCCTGGACCGACTGTCGCGGCGTCGAAGGCTCTGCTCTAATGGGCACCGACCAAGACCGCCGGTCAAGCTCAAATGCCGAGGATTCTCATCATGGTCCTTCAACAGACCTTCAGCATCCGCACCGAGGGACGTGGAACCTACGAGATCACGCGCGAGGTTCGACGTCGGGTCCGCGAATCCGGGCTCGAGCTCGGGACTTGCCACCTCTTCGTTCATCACACCAGCGCCTCGCTGGTCTTGTGCGAGAACGCGGACCCCAGCGTCCGCCGAGATCTGGAGGCCTTCATGGCCCGGTTGGTTCCGGACGGGGACCCATTGTTTGCCCATACCGACGAAGGTCCAGACGACATGCCGGCCCATCTGCGCGCGATCCTGACCAAGGTTGATCTAACGATCCCCATCAGCCGGGGTGAGTGCAGGCTCGGCACCTGGCAGGGCATCTATCTCTACGAACACCGCACCCAGGCACATCAGCGCCAGATCACCCTGACCCTGAACGGAGAGTGACCCCTGGTCGACTCAGAGTCGATCTCGCGACGCAGCGGTCGAGACCCGTACCCGGTCCCAACCACCCCGGTGCGCCCGTATCGCCGCAGCGAGCTGGTGGACCGCCATGGCATAGTAAGTACTGTGATTGTAACGAGTAATGACGTAGAAGTTCGTTAGTCCCAGCCAGTATTGGTAGCCACCCCGGGCATCCAGTTCGAGTAGACTCACCCGCCGGACACCGCCCAAGGGACCGACCGGAGAAATACCCCTTCGCGCCAGGTCCTCGACCTCATAGCGACTATCGAAGCCCGTTTTCAATCCGGTGGCCGCCCCCGGGCGCACACGCGCCCTGACCGCCACCCGCTCGCCCTCGCGCCAGCCGTGTGCCTTGAAGTAGTTGGCGACGCTGCCGATCGTGTCCACGGGATTCCACAGATCACGCCGACCATCGCCGGTGAAGTCCACCGCGTAGCGCTGGAAGCTCGAGGGCATGAACTGTCCGAGCCCCATGGCACCGGCAAAGGAGCCGCGCGGTTGGAAGGGGTCCATTCCCTCATCGCGGACCATGACGAGAAATGCCTCCAGCTCGTCGGTGAAGTAGTCGGCGCGGCGAGGATAGGCAAAGGCGAGCGTCGCCAGGGCGTCGATGATACGCGTCTTGCCCAGGTACCCGCCGAAGCGGGTCTCAACACCCATGATGGCAACGATATAATCGGCCGGCACCCCGTACCGGGACTCCGCCCGATCGAGCGCAGCGGCATGACGGAGCCAGAAGGCGGCCCCCTTGGCGATCATGTCGGGGGTCACGAACTTCGCCCGGTAGCGGCTCCAGGCTCCATTCGGCCCCTTGCTCCTGCGCGGCGCCTGACGATCCATCAACTCGATGATCGACTGCTTGCGTTGGGCACGCGAGAGGACCGCGGCCGTGTGAGCCGGACTGAAGCCGTGTTGGCGCTCCATCCGCCGAATGAATCGGTCGACCCCCGGGGCTGCAGCGAAATCGCCATACAGGGCACCGGAACCACCCGCCGCGGCAGGCATCACGAGGACAGAGGAAGAGGGCGCGTCCCTCGCTGCCGTCGCGCCGCAGCCGGTAAGCAAGGTCAGTGACCAGAAGGCGACGAGAAGCACGAGGGCAGGCATGGGAGATCACTCATCAGCTTGGCTGCTTAGCGTCAAAGCATAAAGCAGATTTTCAGAAACGCAAACCAAGCTTCTCATTTAAAGGAATTTCTAGTCACCAAGAACCATCACGGCATCCATCTCCACGGCTGCACCCTTGGGCAAGGCCGCGACTCCGACAGCGGCTCGGGCCGGGTAGGGCTCCTCGAAGTACTCGCCCATGACCCGGTTGATCAGTGGAAAATGGCCGAGATCGGTGAGAAAGACGTTGAGCTTGACGATATCGGCCAGGTTGCCATTGGCCGCATGGGCCACGGCGCGCAGATTGTCGAAGACGCGCCGGATCTGGTCCGCCATGTCGCCCTCCACGAGTTCCATGGTCTCGGGAACCAAGGGGATCTGGCCGGATAGATACACGGTATCCCCCACGCGAACCGCCTGCGAATAGGTGCCGATCGCCGCCGGTGCGCGATCGGTTCTGATGCTCTGTTTGGTCATTTGGTTTCGCTCCTGGATGAAGACCGGATCCCGGCCTGGCGCGCTGCATCCATGCAGTCGCGGTCGCACTGGTCGCGCGCCCCGAGACCGAGACGCGGACTGACCTCGGCCGACAGGGTCCTCGTCGCCGACCCGACCCACATGATCGTTGGATCAGCCGCTATACTCTCAACCTCGCCGATCCGGGATCAAGCCTCATGCCTCCCCTCTTCCAGTCCAATCTCTCGAGCCTGCCACTCATCGGCCGCGGCAAGGTCCGCGATCTCTATCGGGTCGGTCCCGATCATTTGCTGATCGTCGCCAGCGACCGTCTCTCCGCCTTCGACGTCGTGCTGCCACAACCCATCCCGGGAAAGGGCGAGGTGCTCACACGACTCTCCGGCTTCTGGTTCGCCCGCACCGCGGATCTGGTGCCAAACCAACTCGCCGGCCTGCCCTTGTCCACCATCCCGTTGGACGCCACCGAGCGCGCGCAGGTCGAGGGTCGCGCCATGCTGGTCCGGCGGCTGGACCCGTTGCCGATCGAGGCCATCGTGCGTGGTTATCTGATCGGCTCCGGCTGGAAGGACTATCAGGCCACCGGCGCCGTCTCTGGTCTGGCTCTGCCCGCAGGTCTGCGTCAGGCCGATCGACTGCCCGAACCTCTCTTCACCCCCTCGACCAAGGCCGAGCCGGGCGCCCATGACGAGAACGTCGATTTCTACTACACCGTCGCCCTGCTCGGACGTGAGCTGGCGGAAGAGCTCCGCACCCTGAGTCTGACGATCTATCGCGACTGCGCGGCCCATGCCCTGGCGCGAGGCATCATCATCGCCGACACCAAGTTCGAGTTCGGTCTCGACACGGCGGGCAGGCTCCATCTGATCGACGAGCTGCTGACTCCGGATTCCTCCCGCTTCTGGCCCGCCGACCGCTACCGACCCGGAACCAGTCCACCCAGCTTCGATAAACAGTTCGTTCGCGATTATCTCGAGTCGCTGGATTGGGACAAGACACCGCCCGGCCCGGAACTGCCGCCAGCGATCATCGAGCGCACCAGGGCCAAGTACACGGAGGCCGAACAGCGATTGACTCGGCTCGACTGATGCGTTATGACCGGTCCTGGGGCCAGTGGATCTCCGGCACTCGGCGCCCCCTGAATGCGGAGTAACCAAGCATGCGATTGGATCAGGTCAAGGCCGGGATGCCGCTCGCGAAAGATGTCTATGATCTACACGGCTCTGTCTTGGTGCGGGCCGGGGTCTGTCTCACCGACCGTCATCTCAAGGCGCTCAAGTCGTGGGGTATCTCGGAGATCGAGATCCGATCGCCCAAGGATCAAACACCCAAGGCCCCACATGATCCAGCAACCATCGCCGAGGTGCGCGAGCCGCTCGACGCCCACTTCAGTATGAGCAATACCCATCATCCGGTCGTACAAGCCCTCTACGAGATCTGCCTGGAGCGCGCACTCGCGCGTCGCTAGTTCGAGGATCCTCGGTGAGCGCCCCGGAAATCATCGAACGTATCGTCGAGCTCCCCTCGCTGCCATCCGTCTATCAACGCGTGCGAGAGGCCCTGGACGACCCCAACGGATCGATCGAAGCGGTGGCACAGATCGTCGCGACCGATCCCTCGATGACGGCTCGGGTGCTCAAGGTCGCCAACAGTGCGCTCTATGGTCTCCCAACCAGGGTCGAGAGCGTCTCGCGTGCCCTGACCATCATCGGGACGGCCGAGACGCAGAATCTGATCCTGGCCACTGCGGTCATCTCGGTGTTTCAAGATCTCCCGCTCGGGGCCGTGTCGATGCGTTCCTTCTGGGAACACAGCATCGCCTGTGCGGTCGCGGCACGCGCCATCGCTCGCCGCATGTCGATCAATGGCCCGGAGCCTTACTACCTGGCGGGTTTGCTCCATGACATCGGGCGCCTGCCCTTCTTCATCCTGGAGCCCCAGATCATGAGCGAGACCCTGCTCGCTCACCGGGATCGCCAGGGGCACCTGTGGGAGCTGGAGCAGGAGTTCTTCGGCACCACGCACGGCGAGGTGGGCTCGGCCTTGCTCGAGCAATGGGATATCCCAGCCATCTACTGTTCAGCCGCCGCACTGCACCATGGTCAATCGAGATACAAACCCTGGCCGCGCGAGGCCGCGGTTATCCACGTCGCCGATCTGATCGTGAACTCTCTGCGGATCGGCACCAGCGGCACCCGCTGGGTGCCCGTCCTGCAGGATACGGCTTGGCGGAACACGGGCCTGGCCCTCTCGGATCTGCGCCCGATCGCCGAGACGACGATCGGCGCGGCCCGCGACATCACCTCCGCCCTTATGGAACCTTGAATGAACATGATCCTTCATCCAAGGTTCCTCTCTCCTGCCGAGTCTCCAGCGGAGCTCTCCAAGAGCATGCCACCCAATCTCTATCTGCTGGGCTTCGATGTCATCCGAGAGGCCACGAAGAGGCTGCCGGCCAGCGGCACGCTCCCCGAGCTGTTCGGCGTTCTCAATCAGTGTGCGCGGTTTCTTCTGCCAACTGCACAGATCGGACTCCTGCTGCGCCAACCCGATGCCTGTTTCGAGCTGGTCGACGCCTCTCCCTTTTCCGCCAAGGAGTCCCTGAGCAAGCTCACCGACACCCTGATCGATTCCGGCTGCTTCGCCCGGGCGCTGCAGCAGGGCTCCTGCCGGGCCTTGGACCTCCCCGACCGGACCTGTCTGCTGCAGTCGATCGCGACCTCCAAGCGGATCTATGGCATGGTCGTCTGGGTCGACACCCTGATCCCTCCGCTCCTCCACCAACCACTGGGGGCGCTGGTCGACCTGTCAGCAGCGAGTCTGGAGCGCCTGCAGACAAACGCCGCGTCGCTGCCGGCGCCCTTGCACCGGGATCAGTCGCAAAGCGGCGGTGCGAACCTGATCGAAGAGATCGCGATTGCGGCAGATCAGCTGACGGGACTGGCGCATCGATCCTACTTCATTCACTTCATGCAACGGGCCTGTCGGGCGCGGACCGCGCAAACCGCGGTTGGGACCATCCTGCTGGACATCGATGGATTTCACCGCGTCAACCGCGAGTATGGCTGCGAGACCGGCGATCGCGTGCTGAGGGATGTCGCATTGCGGCTGGACAGCGCACTTCGCTCCCAGTCGATCTATGACACCATGGGCATCGCTGAATGCGACCTCTGTTTCGCGCGCACCGGTGCCGACGAGTTCGGGCTCGCCGTGGCGCACATGCGCCACCCGGATCGTCTGCCAGAGATCGCTGCCTATCTGCATCGCCATCTCTCGGAGGGATTTCGGCAGGAAGACTCCAGGCTCTATCTCTCGGTCAGTATCGGCGTCGCCTCCTCGATCGCAGACCCGGGCCCGGTCTCTGCGCAGTCGCTGCTGCGTAATGCGGATACGGCGCTCAAACGGGCCAAGCTGGAGGGGCGCAACCAGCTGGCTGTCTATCAGTCGGGCTGGGACGAGGCCGGATCGCCGCATCTGCGCATCGAGTCGCTCTTGCAGGAGGCGCTACGCAAGGACTGGTTCGCCCTGCATTTCCAGCCCATCCTCCGCCTCGACGACCTGGCCCCAATCGGCGCCGAGGTGTTACTGCGACTGAGGATGGGCGACGGCGTCCCCTTGCCGCCCTCGAATTTCATCCCGATCGCCGAGAGCACCGGTCTGATCGTCGAGATCGGCGAATGGGTGTTGCGCCGTGTGTGCCGCCAGATTCATGTCTGGGAGGCGCGGGGATTTCCGGTGATCCCGCTCGCAATCAACGTCTCGGGAATCGAGCTCAGCCAGGCCAATCTGACCGAGCGGTTCACCCACATCCTCGAGCAGGAGCGCATCCCGGTGACCCGGCTGCATATCGAGATCACCGAAACGGCGATCGCCCGCAACGAGGTGCAGGCACTGGCCAATATCCAGGCGCTACGCGCGGCCGGTTTCGAGGTCTGGATCGACGACTTCGGGACGGGCTACTCGTCCTTGAAATCGGTCAAGAACCTCCCCGTCTCCGGCCTCAAGCTCGACCGCGAGTTCGTCAAAGACCTGGTGCGCGACCCTGCTGCCGACGTGATCGCGAGCAGCATTCTGACCATGGCTCGGCACCTGGGCTACGCGGTCATTGGAGAAGGGATCGAATCGGCTGCCCAGCTCCGCTTTCTCAAACAACAGGGCTGTGAGTTGGGCCAGGGGTTCCATCTGGGCCGGCCCGTGGGCGCCGATGCCTTTCAAGCGCGCTATTTCCGGAAAGAAGCCGGCAGAACCCAGAAGAAGCCGCTGTGAGGGGAATATCTCGGCTCAGCCGGAGTCTCCACCCTTGTCTTTGAGACCAGCGGTCTTCCAATCGAGTCTCGGCACCGGCCGCAGCTTGTCAAGCATGTGCCAGAGGCTCAACAGAGGGTGGCGCAACAGCATGCGCGGGCCCGAATAGCGCATCACATCCTGGACGCGCAGACGCATCGATCGGCTGTAGCAATGCACCTCGCAGAGATTGCAGACTGGCTTGGCTTCCTGAAAGGGGCAGGTCCCTAGCCGCCGGAGTGCGTAGCCGAGCAGGTTCTCGCAATCCTCGCAGAGCCCATCCGAAATCCGGTGATGGTCGCGGCAATAGAGACGCGTCATCGCCCTGATCGTCCGCTGCTCGCGGACGATGCGGGGACCTGGTTGACTCATGGTTCAAAGTCCTCGACGTGCTTTTTGGTCGGACGCAGGCCCGACCGACGGACCTTCCCCGCTGCCGGATGGCGCCGCAGCGACCGCTGATCGGGGCTCAGCGAGGCTCCGACAAGAATTGAAGCGGTGTGCTCCAGCACTCGACCTCGGTGGGAAGACACTTGGCCCAGGAATTCGGCCGTTGACCGTTCAGGAGTTTGCGCACGACGACGAACGCTGCCTTGACCGATATCAAGCAAGTCTACAACTCCTCTCAGGAATGCCGCTTGAGCGGCCCCAGATCGCCGGTGGCATTGGATCCAGGCTCTCGCGGTTCGTCCAGTTCCGCGATCCTCATCAAGGCACCCGAGTCGAGGACCGTGACCCGACTCCCTCGCATGCGGATGACGCCCCGAGCGCTCAGCGACTTGACCACCCGGGAGAAGGTCTCAGGCTGCACCGACAGTCGGGACGCCAGAATGCCCTTGCGGACATCGAGCTCCAGAGTCCGCGCCCCGGGCGGCATCTTGGTGACCAGATAACGGGATACGCGACTCGTCGCGTTGTGGAGTGTGAGCTCGTCGATTTCGCCGATCAGGCGACGCAGCCGTTGGCTGAGCGTCCCGAGCAACAGAAAACAGGTGTCCACCGACTCGCGGAGCATCACTGCGAAGTCCTGCGCGTCGATCGCGATCAGCTCGGACGCGCAGAGGGCGGCCGCACAGACTGGATAGCGCGGGGCGTTGAGAAACATCAGCGCCTCCGCGAAGGTCTGGCCGGGGCTCACGATCTCGATGACCTTTTCCGCGCCGTCCGACGAGAGCCGGAAGAGTTGCATTTGGCCCGCGAGGAGCAGATAGAAGCGACTGGCAGTGTCGCCCTGACTGAAGAGCCATTGATCTGGATCCAGATGCACGCGGACGGCGTGTCGCGCGACCCGTTCCAGTTGCTCTGCATCGAGACGCGAGAGCAGCGCCCCACGACGCAACTCCTCGATCATCAAGGTCATCCCATTGGTTTCACTGCACAGGATTCGAATCGGCCACTCATCCTCCGGGACCCATCGGATCACACAGTCCCCTCCCAGGACAAGACCCAAAGGATTAAGGCGATTTCTGTCAATTCTCATCCCACTTGGCATGAGAATTTCCGGCAATCGCCTAACCAACCCACCGGAGTGCTCAAACAAGATGTCCCAACCCCGAGAACCGGACCAGGGTCTCTGGCCGACCCCGGACTACGACCACCAGATCGCGCGCCTGCGGGCCGCCCTCGGATGTTCCGTTTATCTGGTCGAATTGGACCTAACCCAAACCCATCTGGGTATCCGTCAGCTCGGTCAGGCCTTCGTCCTACTCGACCTGATCGACTTCCCGCGGCCCGATCCGGCGCGGGGACTCGCACCCCATCTGATCCTGCTCGACGACGGTCGCGGGGTGAATCTGGGGCACATCGCGCGCATTAGCCGAGACCGCCCCTTCAATCCATCCCCTTCGCAGGTGATCTATCAAGACGCAGGGGCCCTTCAGGGGCTCTTGTTCCGCGAACGCCGCCTATCCAAGGATCAGATCGCCGGGCGCTCGCGGGAGGTCCTCGGTCGGATTATCGGCCGAGGGGCCGACCCACTGACGACCAATCTTCCGGCGGCCGGACGACTCGAGCGGTAGAGAGACCCTCATGCCGCGCTTCGCTCTGCGACCGCAGAGACCAGCTGCATAGCATAGAGGATAGGATGCGCCGGACCCCCTTCCAATCGCGCGGCCGACCCTCTGGTTCTCGGGCGGTTCGCGCGACGCGAAGACCCAGTCACGCCGACAAGACCCAGCCCTCGAGAGCCTTTGGCACTGCGTTGACAGACCCTGGATCCAGGGTAGAATGCGGCGATTAAGGCGATTTCCTTCAACGCCGTCGCACTTACCCCTTCGGTTTGCCGACAAGGTCTGGAGCGATCGCACTGGCTGCGCTGGTACCCGACTCCGTCGCTCGACCAAGACGACGATTTGGGCGGCGCCCGACACCGTCAGGGGCGTGTTAGCACGAGCAGTTGTACCCCCTGAGTTCCTATTAGGGATCCCCTCGCATGCCTAACCAGACTCTTCCTTCGCACACCCTTGTTGCGGCCCTCGCGGTCAGCCTCGTCACCGCCTGCTCCAGTATGCAGGCAACCCCCATGATGCCCACCTATCCCGCCCGGATTGGCGGACCGGATGGGGTCACGGCCGCCCAAGATAGCGCCTGCCGGCAGCGGGCTTACCAGGCCGCAGAGCAGGCGAAACAGGATAACGTCAACAAGGAGATTGCCTTCACCGCCATCGGCACCATCGCTGGCGCGGCGATTGGCAACGCCATGACCCCGCGTCACCCCCGGGGACCAGGACCACATGGCCCGGGCGGATATAGACCACGGCCGCCACGTGGACCGGATCTGACGGGTGCTGGCGCCGTCGCTGGGGCCTCGACCGGCGCCGCAATGAGTCAGGGTGCGCTCCAGAACACCCAACAGACGTACGACATCTTTTACAACAACTGTATCGCCTCCTACCGGGGCTCCGGCTACTGACCGAAACGCCGGCAAGCTCGAAGCGCCTGCATTGAGAGACTGTCTAGAAAGGGCAGTCTCTGAGCGGATCCAGTCTTCATCAGAATGTGTCTCGGCGGAAAACGCTTTGCTACTAATGGATAGGATCGACGCCGACCAAACGCAGCTCATCGACACGGAGAGTCGATTTCTAGACACCAATGGCTTCCGGGTCCATTTCAAACGGTTCGGGACCGGCCGCACCCTGATCGTGCTGCTGCACGGCAGCTTCTTGAGCCTCAGGTCTTGGAGACACGTCGCGCGGCCGCTGGCGGAGCAGGCGACCCTGGTGGCATTCGACCGTCCCGTCTGCGGCCTGACTTCGCGTCCGCTCCCGGGCAAGGAGTCGGCTTCACTCTATAGCGCCGATGCACAAAGCGATCTCGTCGTCGCGATCATTCAGGAACTCGGGTTCGATCAGGCCGTGCTGATCGGCAACTCCACCGGCGGAACCATCGCGCTGCTGACCGCACTTCGTCATCCGGACAAGGTGCAGGCATTGGTCCTGGTCGGGGCCATGGTCTACAGCGGCTATGCGACCAGCGAGCTGCCCGGACCCATGCGCGCACTCATGAGCACACTCAAACCGGTATTCTCCGGGCTCATGCGACTCATGATCACCAGGCTGTACGACAAGGCGATCCGTAAGTTCTGGTACCACCAAGAGCGTCTTTCGGATGAGCTGCTGGCAGCCTATAAGGCCGATTTCATGGTCGGCCCCTGGGACAAGGCGTTCCTGGAGTCCTTTCTGGAGACGCGTCACCTGGGTTTGGCGACACGCCTCGCCTCCGTGAGCATCCCCTCCTTGGTGGTGACCGGCGAGCACGATCGGGCGGTGAAGCCAGAAGAGAGCCGCCGACTGGCACAGGATCTACCGGGCGCCGAGTTCCGAGTGATCCCGGATTGCGGCCATCTCCCACAGGAAGAGACCCCGGACGCCTTCGTCGCCCTCGTGAAAGACTTCCTGAGCGGCCCGCGGTAAGAGATCTCTACCCCCCCGGCGCGTCCGCAGCGACGCCTGAGCCGCTTGCCGACAGGGATCGGGCGGCGAATGAATCGACGCCCGACCCGCGTCTCGAGGCCCCACGCTGAAGCCGTGGGCTTCAGGCCTCACCGTCCTTGATGGTGTTCACCTTGAGCGGCATATAGGCTGGGCAGACCCCCGTAGCGCCCGTGGCAAGCAGGACCAGACCGACCAGGGTCATGATCAGCTTCAGCATCATCGAGGAAAACAGAAGCGCGGCAAAAACAAACATTCCGCCGGCGACCAGTCGAATATTGCGATCCATCTTGCCGACGTTTTTAGTCAGTGTCATAGCGAGAGCTCCAGTCTTGGATCAGTACAACGCATGCGAACGGTAGACGTATTTGGTCAACTCCACATGCTGAGCGTTCATACGCCGTAGAATATCCTGTCCGACCTTGACGATGTTCTGCATCACTCGGTAGACCAACCAGGGATAATCCAAGAGTAGCGACTCGAAGGCCTCCCGTTCAAAACTGCAGACCTGGGTTCGACCGAGGGAGCGCAGGGTAGCCGTGTGCGGCTGGCCGCTGATGAAGCCCATCTCACCGGCCAGATCGCCGGTGCGCAACACATGGATCGTGGTGTACTCACCCTTGCCGACATCGCGTGTCACGGCGATCGCGCCCTCGGTGATGACGTGCAGGCTGTGGTCGAGCTTGCCTTCCTCGATCAGGACATCTTCATCCGCGAGCCGCCGACAATAGGCGATGCCCGCCAAGGCCTCGACCTCTCGATCGGTGAGCCCACCGCTCAGACTGGAATTGCGAAGCGAATGGAAGTCGTTCTCAACGCCCACTTGAATCTCCTAATATTCTTAATTTACTGCCTTGTGTGAGTTTGATCCAACCGCCGCCTGCGGGCAAGGGAAGAATTGGAGGGGCCTTTGTCGCAGGGCGAAACCGTTCTACGCCTAATTGACGGACCGTAGAACAAGTTACCCTCGATTCTGAACATTTCCGCTCGCCTGGTTCAAACTGCCGGCCACTGTGAGCTGTCGAGGC
>JANQGF010000325.1 GCA_028277465.1 Chromatiaceae bacterium | reverse complement strand
AATGATTCAGAAACAACCTACACACCGTAGGTTGGGCAAAGCGGAGCGTGCCCAACAAGGGTGGCTCAAGTTGCACCACTTGTTTCTGAATCGTTCCTAGGACGGCGGCGAGGGGTCGGGAGAGTGTCATGAGACCGCCGGCAGATGAGGTTCGATGACTGATAGGCTGCGTCTGACGTGATCGACGCCGCTTCACCCAGGGTGTTCTAGAGAATGGATCAGACAGGAAGGGCCTCGCCGGCCGAGGTCGAGCGAGCGGCCGCGCAGCTCGGCGCCTTGGAGGCGACCGTGGCGCTTGCCGTGGTGGGGCAACGGCAAGTGATTCGCGAGTCGGTCGTCGCCCTCGCGGCTGGCGGCCATGTGTTGCTCGAAGGGATGCCCGGGGTCGGCAAGACGCTTCTGGTACTGGCACTCGCCACCGCAGTGGGTGGGCGCTTCTCGCGCGTCCAGTTCACCCCCGACCTGATGCCGAGCGATATCACCGGGCACGCCATCTTCGATCTCAAGAGCGAGGAGTTTCGCATCCGGCGTGGCCCCATCTTCTGCAATCTGCTGCTGGGAGACGAGATCAACCGAGCGCCCGCCAAGACACAATCCGCCATGCTGGAGGCCATGCAAGAGCAGCAGACCACGATCGAAGGCAAGGCGCTGGCGCTCGAGCCCCCCTTCTTGGTGTTCGCGACGCAGAACCCGATCGAGCAAGAAGGGACCTATCCTTTGCCGCAGGCCCAGCTCGACCGCTTCCTGCTCAAGGTCTTCATCGACTATCCGGGGGCAGACGAAGAGCTCGCCCTGGTCCGCCAGGCAACCCAGGACAGGATCGGCGATCGACTGGACATCTCGCGGGTGGAACGGGTGCTTTCGCCTGGCGACTTGCTGAGGGTGCAGCGGGTGGCCGCGCGACTGCGCATGGATGAGAGCATCCTTGCCTATGTGGTGCGTCTGGTGCGGGCCGCGCGCGATTGGCAAGGTATCGAGACCGGGCCCGGGCCACGCGCGAGCGTGGCTCTGGTGCGCGCCGCACGCGGGCACGCGCTGGCGAGCGGCAATGCCTTCGTCACGCCCGACGATGTCAAGACGATGGCTGCATCCGTTCTGCGGCATCGGGTGAAGCTGGCCGCCGACCTCGAGATCGAAGGCTACCGGCCGGATGACTTGCTGCGCGATCTCTTGGCCGGGGTCGCGGCACCGAGGCGGTGAGAAGGAACGGATGGCCTGCGCCGCGGGCGGAAGCGGCGCAGTTGGCGCGCGAGTTGGGCGGCGCTCGTGTGGCTCTGGTAGGGACCAAAGCGGGCTGGAACATAGATGGCGAGAAACTGGCCGACGGCCAGGGCCAGATCCGGTCGTGCGACGCAGACGCGACGTCCGAATGCGTTTGGTCCCTCGTTGTGTAAGCGAGGCAGGCCTGCTTGTGCCAGCCGCTGGCAGAAACGGGCGTACTGGGTCTCGAGGGGGTCCAGGCTGGTGCGCTCGCGCATCAGGGTGAGGAGGATCAGCGCAAGGGTCAAGGAGACGGTCAGGACCATGAGTGCGGCAAGACCGTATTCGCCAAAGGGACCGAGTCCCAGCCGGTCGAGCAGGGCGAGCTGGTCGGCCGCGGAGAAGTCGAGCACCCAGCTCTGCCAGGTCGCGTCGATGGTGTCGGCCAGGAGGCGCATTTGCTTGACGAGGCCGGCGATCGGGCCGGCCGGATCGAGGTCGAAGCGTACCGAGTTGCCTGTCCCGAGGACCCGGGAGGCGCTGCGGTGATCCACTCGGGCCGGATCGACCGCTGCCGTTGGGTCGACGCGCACCCAGCCCCGGCCGTCGATCAGAACCTCGACCCAGGCATGGGCGTTGGACTGCAGCACCATGTGGTAGCCTCCGATCCGGTTCACTTCTCCGCCGAGATAGCCCAGGACGACTCTGGAGGGGACGCCGCCGATGCGCATCAGGAGTGCGAAGCTCCCGGCGTAATGCTCGCAGTAACCACTGCGTGTCTCGAACAGGAACTCGTCCGCCGGATTGGCGCCGAGCCGTGGCGGTAAGAGGGTGTAACGGAACTCCTCGCGGTTGAAGAAGGCCAGCCCGCGTTGAACGAGTTCCCAGTCACCGGCGGTCTGTATCTGCCAGTTCGACACCAGAGTGCGCATCCGTGGGGTGATGTTGTCCGGCAGCCGCAAGGCCAGTTCACGCAGTCTGGGGTCTGTCTCTTCGGTCCGATAGGAGAGGGCGGAAGTCACCCGGTAGCGTTTGGCCGAGGTGATTGGCTGCCGCGCGAGCAAACGGAAGTCTGGAGTCAGGATTGACTTGTCAGGCTTGTTGATCGGCATGTCCAGGGCGAATAGCCATTTCTGCTTGGTCGGCTCCAACAGGATCTCGTAGTCGATCGGGTCGCTGGATGTCTGCAGGCGCGCCGACGCGGTCGATTGGGTCGGAAACCGCCCGGGGGTCCAGCGCCGGCCGTCCGTCTCCCAGAGCACCAGGCCGCGCCAGTAGAGCTGGTCGGCTTTAGGTGGCGGGGCGTCGAAGCGCACCCGAAACGCGAGCTCGGTATTGAGGACCAGCTCGATGATCTGGCCCGGCTCCATGCTGTCCGACATCCCAGTGAGGCCTTGGTCGGAATCGATCCCGAGCGTCCAGATGGGTGAGCTCAGGCGCGGGAAAAGCACGAAGAGGACCAGGGTGAGGGGTAACGCCTGAAGCGCGAGTCGGGTCGTGACCCTGAGGGCCGAGCGCAGGCGTGGCGCCTGCGGTTGTCCGTTCAGGTCGACCAAGAGCGTCAGGGCGCCCAGGACGACGGCACCGAGATAGAGCACCAGGGGCAATGACTGGTCGAAGAGGAACTGGACGACGGTGAGGAAGCCGATGAGGATGGCGACTAGTCTCAGGTCCCGCTTGCTGTTCAATTCAAGCAACTTGAGCACCAACATGGTGGCGAGCAGCGCCGTGCCGCCATATTGGCCAGTCAGGCTCTGATAGGCGTGCAGGCAATTGGCGATACCAGCCAGCGTGAGCAGCAGGCGGAGCCAGGGGGCGGGAAGGGCGGCGCTCCATTTCAGTGCAGCGATTCTCACGCCGAAGAGGAGCAGCAGGAAGCCCACGACCTGACCCTTGAGGAAAGGCGTCAGGGGCAGCAAGGCGGCCATGAGGAGCAGGCTGAGCGCCAGGATCTGCCCGGTTTCAGGTCGCTCGAGGAGGTTGATTGACGTCTTGCGCATGCTCGAACAATGCCAGTCGGGTGAGGCAACGCTGGGTATGGGCGGCGCCTTGTGCCAGGCCTTCGACCACGCCGGGTAGGCGCAGCCCGAAGCGCACCTTGGCGTCACTTGCGTCCAGCACCTGGCGTGTCAAGATGCCGAGACGGATCTCCGGGTCCGGGACGCCGAGCTGCGACCAGTCGATCCAGACCTCGCGTCCCCGTTCACTGCCATACTCTTTGACCACCAGTCCCCTTTCGCGGGCGAAGGCCTTCCAATCGATATGGCGCGGGGAGTCGCCCCGACGGTAGCTTCGCGAACCCATGTAGTCTTCCGTCCCCTTCTTGTGGCTCGGATGAAGGCGCTGAGGGTTTCCGGCGGCGTATTCCGGGGCCGGCGCGTGTCGAGCCGGGTGCGGGAAGACCAGGGTCTCGGCGTCCGTGGCCACATGACACCAGGCGCGGAAGAGATGCATCGGGTGACGGGTCTCGACCCTCAGCTCCTCCAGCCGTTGCAGACCGCGTTGTCTTGCCGGCAGCCCGAAGGAGACGGCAAGCTGATCGTCTGCCGGCACGGAGACCGGGCGAGCGAACTCGCGTTCGGCACCGACTCGGAGATCATGACGCGGGTGTCGTCTGGAATTGCGAAGGGTCACCTCGTAGCTTGCCGTCTCCCCTGCAAAGACGGGCGGTCCGCCGCGCACCTGCACCAGGATCCCGAGCAGATTGAACCAGGCGTGATGCATCGCCACCACACCCACCGAAGCGAGGAAGAAGGTGAAGAGCAGACCGAGGTTGTTCTGATAGTTCAGCGACCCCAGCAGCATGACCATGAGGACGGTTCCGAACAAGAACCCCGTACGGGTGGGCAGGATGTAGATCTCGCGGGCACCCACCCGAGCGATGCCATCGCGCCCGCAGGGCACCCGGCGCAACAGGCCGCGGAGCCAGCGACGCGCGAAGCGCTCCGCCCGTCGTTTGGTCATCTCGGGCGACCCCGATTGGGTGCTCGCGGAAGCGAGGGAGTTCTCGGACCAAGATTGCAGTCGCTTCCACGCCAATGTTGGCTTCAAGTTAGTAATGATTCAGAAACAACCTATACACCGTAGGTTGGGCAAAGCGGAGCGTGCCCAACAAGGGCGTCTCAAGTTGCACCACTTGTTTCTGAATCGT
>JANQGF010000270.1 GCA_028277465.1 Chromatiaceae bacterium | reverse complement strand
CACCACCAGTCACATCGCCCGGCGATGCTCCTGGTGGCGCTCCTTGAAGGCGAGCCTCAATCCGGCGCCATTTGGTATGAACATTTCCGGCAATCGCCTAAGATCCGGCGGGTGACCGCAACGTGCGCCGCAGGCGCTCCAGCTCGCCGACTCAGCCCGCCGATCGGGGATAACGACAAGACCACCAAGAGGAGTCGCCATGAAGATCGAAACACTCGCTATCCATGCCGGTTTTGCGCCGGATCCCACGACCAAGGCTGTCGCGACCCCCATCTACCAGACGACCAGTTACGCCTTCGACGACACCCAGCACGGCGCGGATCTCTTCGACCTCAAGGTCACCGGCAATATCTACACCCGCATCATGAACCCGACCAGTGATGTGCTGGAGCAGCGGGTGGCTGCCATGGAGGGAGGAGTCGGGGGGTTGGCGCTGGCCTCGGGCATGGCGGCCGTCACCGACTCCATCTTCACTATCGCTCAGGCGGGGGACAATATCGTCACGGCCGCGACGCTCTACGGTGGTACCTACAATCTATTCGCCCACACCCTGCCGCGACTCGGGATCCAGGTGCGCTTCGCGACGCCCAACGACATCGCGGGCATGGCATCCCAGATCGACGACAAGACCAAGGCGGTCTTCTGCGAATCCATCGGTAATCCGGCCGGCAATGTCGCCGATCTCGAGGCCATCGCAGACATGGCCCATGCCCATGGGGTGCCGGTCATCGTCGACAACACGGTTCCGACGCCCTATCTTTGCCGCCCCTTCGAGCATGGGTGCGACATCGTCTTGCATGCACTCACCAAGTACATGGGTGGACACGGCACCAGCATCGGCGGCCTCCTGGTCGATTCGGGCAAGTTCCCTTGGGCCGAGCATGTGGACCGCTTTCCCATGCTCAACGAACCGGACGTCTCCTATCACGGGGTCGTCTATACCGAGGCCCTCGGTCCGGCGGCCTACATCGGACGCGCCCGGGTCGTGCCGCTGCGCAACATGGGTGCCGCCATCTCGCCCTTTAACAGCTTCCTCATCCTGCAGGGGATCGAGACCCTTCCCGTGCGCATGGACCGCCATTGCGAGAATGCCTTGGCCGTGGCCGATTTCCTGACATCGCACCCCAAGGTGGAGTGGGTGCGCTACGCCGGGCTCCCCGACAGCCCGGATCATCCCTTGGTCCAGAAGTACATGGACGACGCCAAGGCGAGCTCCATCCTTTCGTTCGGCATCAAGGGTGGTCGCGAGGCAGGGGCTCGCTTCATCGACGCGTTGAAGCTGGCAGTCCGGTTGGTCAATATCGGCGATGCCAAGACCCTCGCTTGCCACCCGGCGACCACGACCCACCGCCAGCTCTCGCCGGATGAGCTCGCCCGCGCGGGCGTCTCGGAGGACCTGGTTCGTCTATCGGTCGGCATCGAGCATCGGGACGACATCCTGGCCGATCTGGACCAGGCGCTGGCGGCGGGGTGAGTGCGAAAGGTCTCGCCGCTCGATGAAGGGCGTCACCAGGCTCTTTCCACTCTGGGCATTACTGGGGGCCGCCATCGCCTACGGGATGCCGGAGTGGTTCGTCGGCCTGAAACCGGTCATCGTGCCCTTGTTGGGGCTGGTGATGTTCGGCATGGGTGTCACTCTGACCCTCGGGAACTTCGCTGAGGTCCTGCGACGACCCGGCATCGTCGGCTTGGGGGTCGCGTTTCAGTACGGCCTGATGCCGCTCGTCGGCTGGTTGATCGGGATCGCCTTCGGGTTGCCGCCGGCGCTCTTGGTGGGCTTCGTCTTGCTGGGCGCCTGCCCTGGCGGTACGGCGTCCAATGTTGTCTGTTATCTGGCGCGTGGCGATGTCGCCTTGTCCATCACACTCACGACCGCCTCGACGCTGCTCGCCGTGGTCTTGACGCCGGCCCTGACCTGGCTCTATGTCGGCGAGCGAGTTCCGGTACCAGCATTGGACATGCTGGTTTCGATCGTCAAGATCATATTGGCCCCGGTGATGCTGGGGGTCCTGGTCAATCAGTTCCTCGGACGCCGGCTCGATCCTGTCAGGCATGTCTTCCCTCTGATCTCGGTCGCAACGATCGTCCTGATCATCGCGATCATCGTGGCGCTCAACCGCGACAACCTGGCGGATATCGGCGCCATGCTCGCCTTCGCGGTGGTGCTGCATAACGGCATCGGTCTGCTCGCCGGCTATTGGGGCGCACGTCTCCTGCGCCAGGAGGAGGGCAGGGCGCGCACCCTGGCCATCGAGGTCGGCATGCAGAACTCTGGGCTGGCTGTGGCGCTGGCGGTCAAGTATTTCTCTGCAGCGGCGGCTTTACCCGGCGCACTCTTCTCGATCTGGCACAATCTCTCGGGTGCCGCGCTCGCGGCTTGGTGGTCGCGTCGTGCCTAGCGAAACAGCTCTTCGAGCTGGACTCGGGCCCCGTACCAGGTCTCCAGAACGTCCCCCTGAGCATAGAGTCGCTGGCACCGATAGCGGCTCGGAGTGGGCTCGGAGTAGACCTCGATGGCGTGCTGCTCGGCGAGCACCAGCCAATAGAGGGGGACGGCTGCCTCGGCGTAAAGGCTGGCCTTGGCTCGATCGACCTGCAGGCTGCTGACGGCGACCTCGGCGACCAGCTCGGCGGTCGTCGGGTGGTGGGTGCGGAAACGCTCGATGTCGCCGCGGACGATAGCGAGGTCGGGCTCGGGCTCGGAATGGGCGAGGGTGAGCGGGTCTTCCTTGCGCAATTGGTAACCCGAAGGCAGCCCCATGGCAAGACGGTCGTGGAGCCGGTGGACGATGAGCGTATGAAGCGGTGACTTCGTCATCTTTTCAACCATTACTCCCTGCAGAAGCTCCGTCTTCACTGACACCAGACCCAGGTCGCGCAGCCTGTGATAGCTCTCGACCGAGAGCAGTGCGACTTGGCGCCGGATCGCCGGTGATTCGAGGATCTCGATCATGGGTGCTGGAGGCCTCGCGGTGACTGGGTTCGTCGGGCCAATTATCGGCGCCTCGCTCGCTGCCCGGCAATGATCCTGGAAACGGCAGTTGGTCGCGCTTCAGGGTCGTGATCCCGCGCCGCGGCTGGAGCTGCCGCCGGGCGAGACATTGGCTCGAGGTGGGAGTGCGCCGAGGTTTCGGACGGAAGGTGCCGTCCAGGTTAAGGATTTGGCATCGTGTCTCGTGTCACTTACTCTATACGGGAGATGCTGATACAAGCGCTCGTTAGATCCTGCCGCGGACCGCGGTCGTTCAGTAACGAAGGGACCGAGACGATGTATATTCTGCTGCTCAGTATCCATGGCCTGATTCGCGGCCACGACCTGGAGCTCGGACGCGACGCCGACACGGGTGGGCAGACCAAGTATGTCGTCGACCTCGCCCGTGCGCTCGGTGAGCGCGAGGATGTGGATCGGGTGGATCTGGTCACGCGACGTATCACGGATCCGGCGGTCAGCTCCGATTATGCGGAGCGGATCGAACCGCTGGGCGACAAGGCCCAGATCCTCCGCGTCGACGCGGGCCCTGGCGAATACATCCTCAAGGAGCAGCTCTGGGATCACCTGGACAGCTTCATGGACAATCTGGCCGCTTATCTGCAGGAGCAGGGCCAATGGCCAGATATCGTGCACAGTCATTATGCCGATGCGGGCTACGTCGGGGTGCGATTGGCCCATTTGCTCGGGGTGCCACTGGTGCATACCGGGCATTCGCTGGGGCGTGACAAGCGCCAGCGTCTCCTTGCGGCGGGCCTGGACAGCGACCAGATCGATGCCCGCTACAACATGCTCCGGCGTATCGACGCCGAGGAATCAGTGCTCGCGAGCGCGGACCTGGTGATCACCAGCACCCACAACGAGATCGAGGAACAGTACGTGCTCTACGATTACTATCGGCCCGACCGTATGGTGGTCATCCCGCCGGGGACGGACTTGCGGCAGTTCTATCCGCCGAGGCCAGATAATCCCCTGACCCCTTTCGCGGAGGAGGTCGAGCGCTTCCTCGATCATCCCGACAAGCCGCTGATCCTCGCCCTGTCACGGGCCGATCACCGCAAGAACATCGTGGCCCTGGTGGAGGCCTATGGCGAGTCCGACGAGCTGCAGGAACGGGCCAATCTACTGATCATCGCGGGCAACCGCGAGGACATCCGTGAGCTGGACGAGGGCGCCAAGGCGGTCCTGACCGACATCCTGATCACCATCGACGCCTATGACCTCTACGGCAAGGTCGCCATGCCCAAGCACCATGGCGCCGACGAGGTGCCTCAGATCTACCGTCTCGCTGCCCGCTCCGGCGGTGTCTTCATCAACCCGGCCCTGACCGAGCCCTTTGGGCTCACCTTGCTGGAGGCCGCGGCGACCGGACTCCCCTTGGTGGCGACCGAGAACGGGGGGCCGGTCGATATCATCGGCAACTGCGACAACGGGCTCTTGGTCAATCCGCTCGACCGCAAGGCGATCGCCGAGTCGCTGCTGCGCATCCTGAACGACCGCGACACCTGGCAGACCTTTTCCCGTCAAGGGCTCGCGGGGGTGCGAGAGCACTACTCCTGGCAGGCCCACGCAGCGACCTACCGAAGCCGTATCGCGCCGCTCGTCGAGCACCGCGAGCCCATCCCGGACACGCCGCCCATGCGTCGCAGCATGGTCTATCGAGATCGCGCACTCTTCACCGACCTGGATCAGAGTCTGCTCGGTGATCCCGAGGGCGTCAAACGCTTCGTCGCCATGATGCGCAGGAACAGGCGTTGCTCCAATTTCGGGATCGCGACCGGCCGGCGTCTCGACTCTTTGCTGGCGGAGCTCAAGCGACACGGCATTCCGGTGCCGGATGTCCTGATCACCAGCCTGGGGACCGAGATCCATTACACGGCTCGTCTAGTCCCGGATGACTACTGGAACGATCACGTCGATCACCTCTGGAAGCCAAGGGGGGTGCGCCGGGCCCTGGCCGATGTGCCGGGACTCGTGCCGCAGACCAAGATCGAACAGAGCCGTTTCAAGATCTCCTACCATTACGACCCCTCCATCGCCCCCTCGGTCGAGGAGATCGCCACGCTGCTGCGCACCCGAGAGTTGACCGTCAATGTGATCCATGCCTTCGGTCAATTCCTCGATATCGTCCCGATCCGTGCCAGCAAGGGCTTGGCCGTGCGCTATGTGGCACACCGTTTCGGCATCCCCTTGGAGCACGTCTTGGTCGTGGGCGGATCCGGTGCCGACGAGGACATGATGCGTGGCAACACGCTCGCGGTCGTCGTGGCCAACCGCCATCACGAGGAGCTCTCCCAGCTCGCCGATTTGGATAACATCTATTTCGCCCGGCAGGCCCATGCGCTTGGTATCCTAGAGGCCGTCGAGCGTTACGACTTCTTCCGCTCCTGTCGGGTACCCCCAACGTCATGACAAATCCGCTGCTGCTTTGTACCGATCTCGATCGCACCCTGATTCCCAACGGCCGGGAGCCCGAGTCGCCCGAGGCGCGCCCGCGCTTCCGAGCGTTCGTCGCCGACGAGTCCGTGACCCTGGCCTATGTCACCGGGCGCCATCGTGCACTGGTCGAGGAGGCGATCGCCGACTACGATCTGCCGCGTCCCGACTATCTGGTGGGGGACGTGGGGACCAGTATCTATGCCCTGGAAAGCGTTGAATGGCGTCAGTTGACTGCCTGGCAAGAGGAGATTGGAGGCGCCTGGGCGGGTGTCGGCCACGCGGGGCTGCAGGCCCTGGTCGATGGCATCGAGGGGCTGTCGCTGCAGGAGCCGGAGAAGCAGGGTCCCTTCAAGCTCAGCTATTACACCCCGCCGGAGATCGATTCGGAGGCCCTCCGGGCCAGCCTGCACGACCGTCTGGCGGCGCGCGGCATCCGCGCCAGCCTCATCTGGAGCGTGGATGAGGCCGCTGGCAAGGGCCTGCTCGATCTGCTGCCCGAGAACGCCTCCAAATATCATGCCGTCGACTTTCTGATGGGATTGCTGGGGAGGGACGAAGCCACAACCCTCTTCGCCGGCGATAGTGGCAATGACCTCGAGGTGCTCACGAGCCACATTCCGTCCGTGTTGGTGGCCAACGGTCACCCGGATGTCCGTGAGACGGCGCAGCGGCTGTCAGCCGAGCGTGGTCTCGGTGATCGTCTCTATTGTGCCCGCGGCGATTGGTCCGGGATGAACGGCAACTATAGCGCGGGGATCTTGGAGGGCGTGGCTCACTTCCGACCGGATCTGGCGGCGCGACTGCATCCTTCGTGAGAGTCTGATCGATCCGGGTCTGCCTGGCCGTCGGGCGTCTCCACGAGAGATTCAACCCAGCGAGGATACCGCATGGCGCAGAAGCCCCTTCTTTGTCTCTTCGGCGAAGTCCTCTTCGACCATTTCCCAGACGGCAGGCAGGTTCTTGGCGGTGCCCCCTTCAACGTGGCCTGGCATCTCCAGGGTTTCGGCGCTGGCCCGCATTTCATCAGCGCTGTCGGCGCAGACGAGGAGGGCGCGAGGATTCGTGACGGCATGGCCGGCTGGGGCATGGACACCACCGGGCTGCAGAGCGATCCCGCACACCCGACCGGCCGGGTGCAGGTCAGCCTGACCGAGGGCGAGCCCAGCTTCGAGATCGTCGCCGACTGTGCCTACGACTATGTCCGGCTGACGGACGAGCTGGACGGCTGTGGGCTGCTCTACCATGGAACTCTGGCGCTGCGACAGCCGGTCTCTGCCGCAACCTTGCGTGGGCTCAAGGCATGGGGTCCAGACCTGGTCTTCCTCGATGTCAATCTGCGGCCGCCATGGTGGTCCCGCGAGGAGACGCTGGCACTGGTCACGGACGCCGACTGGGTGAAACTGAACCGCGACGAGCTCACGCGTCTGCTCGATGACGAGGACCCGGCATCCGGACCCCTGCCCGACCGGGCGCAGCACTTTCTCGATCGCCATCAGCTGACCGGTCTCATCGTCACCCTCGGCGGCGAGGGTGCGCTCGGCCTCGTGAGGGATCGCGCGCCGGTCGAGGTGGCGCCCCAGCCGGCCCTGGAGGTCGTGGACACGGTCGGGGCGGGCGATGCCTTTGCCGCCGTGATCATCCTGGGTCTGGTCAAGGGCTGGCCACTCGCCACCACCATGGAGCGAGCTCAGTCCTTCGCCGCGCGGATCGTCGGTCAGCGTGGGGCCACGGCTGCCGACCCCTCGCTTTATCAGACCTTCATCGAGCACTGGGGTCTTGACGCCTGACCCGGGTTCGCGATGTACGAGCAAGTCTCACACGCATTGCTCAACGAGATTCTCGACGAGCTCAGTCTCACGGTCAGACGCGAGGACTTGCGCCATTTCTATACTCGTCTGGGCGCGAACTTCTATGTGATCCACTCGCTCTTCAGTCATCTCTACGGCCATCGCCAGGACTTCAAGCGACAGATCATCGCACTCACCGAGCGACTCGCCCGGGCCTATATCGATCGACCGCGGGCCCTCGAGGAGATCGACATGGCGCGCGAGGGCGATCACAACTGGTTCCTCAGCCAGGAATGGGTCGGTATGGCGCTCTATCTGGACGGTTTCGCCGGGGATCTCCCGGGGCTCGTCCAGCGTCTGCCCTATCTGCAGGAGCTCGGTATCAACATGGTCCATGTGATGCCGATCCTGCGCTGTCCACAGGGTGCTAGCGACGGGGGCTACGCGGTGAGCGACTTCCGCGATATCGACCCGCGCGCCGGAACGGTCGAAGACGTCCGGACCCTGTCCGAGACCATGCGCCAGCGCGGCATGTTGCTTACCCTCGATGTCGTGGTCAACCACACCTCCAACGAGCACGAATGGGCCCAGCAGGCGCGTACCGGTGACCCGGCCTTTCAGGGCTTCTATTACGTCTTCGACAAGCGCGACGTGCCCGACATGTTCGAGGAGACCATGCCGGAGATCTTCCCCGAGACCGCCCCGGGCAATTTCACCTGGGACGAGACCATGGACAAGTGGGTGATGACGGTCTTCAACGACTATCAGTGGGACCTGAATTACTCCAACCCGGCCGTCTTCATCGAGATGGTGGACATCATCCTCTTCTGGGCCAATCAGGGTGCGGACATCGTGCGGCTGGATGCGGTCGCCTTCTTGTGGAAGAAGATCGGGACCAGCTGCCAGAACGAGCGCGAGGCCCATCTGATCCTGCAGCTCATGAAGGACTGTTGCCAAGTCGTCGCGCCCGGTGTCCTCTTCATCGCCGAGGCGATCGTGGCCCCCTCGGAGATCATCAAGTACTTCGGCGAAGACGCCGTGATCGCCAAGGAGTGCGAGATCGCCTATAACGCGACCTTCATGGCCTTGCTCTGGGACGCGGTCGCCACCAAGAACGCCAAGCTACTCAATCAGGGCATCAGGAACCTGCCCGACAAACTGGACCGGGCGACTTGGCTCAACTATGCCCGTTGTCACGACGATATCGGTCTCGGGTTCGAGGATACGGACATTCGCGCCTGCGACTATGAACCTTTCGCCCACCGTCATTTTCTGGTCGACTGGTTCACGGGCGCCTTCGAGGGCTCGCCGAGCCGCGGGCGTCCGTTCGGCGTCAACCCCAAGACCGGGGATGCCCGCATCTCCGGCGCCCTGGCCTCACTCGCAGGGCTGGAGACCGCTCTGGAGGCCGACGACCAGGCGGCCATTCGGCATGCCTTGGATCTGATCCTGACCCTGCACGGAATGGTCTTGTCGTTCGGCGGTATCCCGCTGGTCTGGTATGGGGATGAGCTTGGCACGCTGAATGACAGCTCCTTCCTTCAGGACGTGAACAAGGCGGGCGACACGCGCTGGATTCACCGCCCCCGGATCAACTGGGAGCGCGCCGATCGGCGCCACCTGCATGGGACGCACGAGCAGCACATCTTCAATGGGCTCAAGCACATGATCGCGGTGCGCAAGACCACCTTGGCCTTTGCGGACTTCAATAACCGCGAGCTGGTCGACGTCAGCAATCCGCATCTCTTCGTGTTCCTGCGCAATCATCCGACGATGGAGGCGAGTTCGGTCTTGGTCGCGGCCAATTTCGACGCGGCACCTCAGTACCTGGATCTGGAGGAGCTCGGGAGGCGGGGGTTCTTGCGTTATGGTCAGCTCGAGGATCTGGTGACAGGCGAGGCGCCGGCTCTCTTCAACAATCGTGTGGTGATTCCACCCTTTCGCTTCTACTGGCTCACCAGCCAGCAGACGAGAACGCTCTTCTAGGTTGAAATCTCTGCTCGGGGCTCGCACTGACTCGCTGCGAACCACGAGTCAGGACCCTGCCGAGATGTTGTCGAGTACCTGTTACGAATGCGATGCCAATTGTCCCATCGAGGTCGAGCTCGATGGGAGCGGAGAACCGATCAGGGTCAAGGGCCCGGATTGTCCACGCTGCTATGTACAGCTCGATCGGCGGAACCATCCGGAGCGACTCCTGAGGCCGCTCAAGCGGGTCGGGCACCGCGGGAGTGGTGAGTTCGAGCCGATCTCCTGGGACGAGGCGCTCGACACCGTCGCCGAGCACCTGGCGGCGGTTCGAGCCGTGCAGGGTGCGCCGGCGGTCGCCTTCTTCGCCGGCTACACCAAGGAGGCGAGGCCTCAGCTCCAACGCCTGGCTCACTCCTTTGGGTCACCCAACTATCTGACCGAGAGTGGCTGCTGCTTCTCGGCCACCATGGTGGCCGAGAAGGTCACCTTTGGCTATAAGATCAAGACCACCTCGACCGTCGTCTCCCCCAAGACGCGCTGCCATCTCATCTGGTCGACCAATCCGCGGGGCTCGATACCGCCCTTCGACCACCACCCGCTGGCGGCCCCGCAGGCGGGGCGGCGGATCATCGTGGTGGATCCGCGCCGCACCCCCTTGGCGGATCAGGCCGACATCCATCTACAAATCCGGCCCGGGACGGACGGTGCGTTGGCCCTGGGCCTGCATCATCTCATCTTCGCCAACGGTTGGCAGGATCAGGCCTTTCTCGATCAGTGGTGCAAGGGTGTCGAGGCCTTTCGGGACTATGTCCGTGAATTCGTCCCGGAGCGAGTGGCGGCGATCTGCGGCATCGACGCGGACGACCTGCGTGCTGCAGGCGAGATCTTCGCCACGACGTCGCCTGCCCAGATCACCCTCTCGCCGACCGCAACCGTGCAACACAGCAACGGCTTCCAGAACCACCGGGCGGTGATTCTTCTGTCGGCCGTGACCGGGAATCTGGACCGCGAGGGGGGAAACCGCTTTTTCACCGACAAGGTCTTGCCCAAGCCGATCGAGCGCTTCGATCACTGCCGCGACCGCCTTCCACCCAGGATCGGCGACGAGGTCTATCCGATTTGGACCCGCTATTGGCCTGCCGCCCAGAGCATGCTGTTGCCGGACGCCATCTTGGAAGGACGCCCGCAACGGGTCCGCGCCCTGCTCGCCATGGGGATCAATACGGCCATGTGGCCCAATTCGAAGCGGATGGAGCGAGCCCTGGCCAGCCTGGATTTCTTCGCCGTGTCCGACTTCTTCCATAATCCGGCAACGCTTCAGGCGGATATCGTGCTTCCTGCGGCCACCAATCTCGAGCGGCCGGCCCTGATCGCCTATCCCGGCTGCGCCTATCAAGGCCAGTTGAGATATCGGCGTTCGGTCGTGGCGCCCAAAGGCGAGGCGCGGCCCGACGGTGCCATCTTTCTCGAGCTCGGGGTGCGTCTCGGTATGGGCGATGACTTCTGGCAGGGTGACCTCGAGGCATGCTGGGCGGAGGCGGCCGAGGGTCTTCCGCAAGGCATTCGCGAGGAGGTCTATCGCAATCCGGCTGGCGTGACCGTGTACTCCGAGGCCATCGAGGAGATGGTCGAGCATGGCTTTCTGGACGCCGACCGCCTCTATCGACTGCATGGTTTCCCCACCGCCAGCGGCAAGGTGGAGCTCGATTCGGGCGAGCTGAAGGAGGCCGGTCACGAGGGCCTGCCGGTCTACCGAGAGCCGGCCGAGAGCCCCATCTCGACCCCTGAGGTGGCGCGCGACTTTCCGCTGGTACTCACCAGTGGGGCGCGGACCAAGTTCGATACCCACTCCCAGCATCAATATCTCGAGCGGATGCGACGAGCGGTGCCGGATCCCTTGGTCGAGATCCACCCGGAGGATGCGCGGGCGCGCGGGATCGGCGACGGGGACCCGGTCGAGGTCCGTTCACCCCGTGGGTCGGTGCCTTTCGTTGCCCGGGTCACCGACCGCATCAAGCCGGGCGTGGTGCATTGTGTCCATGGCTGGAACAGTGCCAATGTGAACGAGCTGACCGACGATCGTCATCTGGATCCCATCAGCGGTTTCCCGCCCTTCAAGTCCAGCCTGTGCGAGGTGGTGCGGGTGCCGGATCCCGGGTCATGAGGGGTTGCGGTTTGGCTGGGACGGCCGAGGGTCGCGTGCGCCTCAGCCGCGTCGAGTGGTAGTCATGCCCTTTGTCGGTGTCCTTCCCGAGCGCGAGCAGCTGTTCCGACCGCAACCCAAGCGGGAGGTCGCGGTCAGTGACGCCGCGGCCTGGCGATTGAATCCGCGGCATCGGGGTGTCTATGACAAGTTGGCGCTGGCGCTGGCGGCCGGGCTGCGGGCAGCGCCCTGCGGGGTCGATCCCAGGGACTGGGGTATCGCGCCGAATGCCCAAGTCTTCGTCAAGCCCATCATCAACCTGGCAGGCATGGCGGTCCGCGCCCGTGCCCTGGCCGCCGACGCCGTCCCGCCCGAGGCAGGCAGCTTCTGGTGCGAACGCCTGGAGGGCACCCATACCAGCAGCGATTGTCTGGTACGCGACGGCCGGGTGCTCTGGTTCGCCCATACCCGTGGATCGCTCGAGAAGGACCGGGAGCGCCCGCTCTACTGGGAGGTGGGCGTCGAGCTGCCAGGGCTGGAGCCCATGCTCGCCGCCTGGGTGGCCGAACATCTGGCTGGCTACACGGGGCTCTGTAACCTGGAGATGATCGGGGGGCGACCGATCGAGGCGCACCTGCGGGGCTCCAACGGTTTCTTCGATTTCTACGGTACGGCGTTCCTGCCCGCCTGGGTCGCACTGGTCGATGGCGAGCCCTTCGAGCCGCCTCCGCCAATCCCGGGTGGATTGATCATCTCGGTCTTCGGTGCCGAGGACCTCAGTTCGCGCCAGCGCGACCTGATCGCCGCTGCCGGGGTGGAGTCTCAGCCGGACCTCTACACGGTCGACCGGGCGGCGATCCTGCGCTGCCACGACAAGGAAATCGGCCTGGCCCTGTGCGAGCAGCTGAGACAGGGCCGATAGGGCGGCAGGGTCAGAGATCGGGAAGCGGGATGGGGTCCGGCTTGCGCGGATTCGCGCGGTAGAAGGCGGCCAGGTTGCCGATGCGATGGATGAAGTCGGCGTGCGACCGCTCCCGGATCAGGCCGATCAAGACGTCTCGCTCGTCACGGTCGCCGGCATTGACCCGAATCTTGATCAATTCGTGACGCTCGAGCGCGAGGTCCATCTCGGCCAGGAAGGCGTCCGTGATGCCGCGTTGACCGAGGGTCACGACTGGCTTGAGATGATGGACACGCTTCTTGAGCCAGCGCCGCTGCTTGTCGCTGATGGTCACTCGAAGGGACCCCGCGTCGGTTCGTCCGTTAGCCTCGCCAGTTCGGTCAGCCCGTCCTTGTGTCTGGCATCGACCTTGGCGTAGAGGTCATAGAGCGCGGCCTGGAGCGCCTCTTCGATGACCGGGTGGTAGAAGGGCATACGCAGCAGCTCGCCGACCGTGAGACCCTGCTCGATGCACCAGCAAAGCAGGTGTGCCAGATGCTCGCCCTTGGGACCGATCATCTCGCTGCCGAGCAGACGTCCGCTCGCCTTGTCCGCATAGAGACGCAGCACGCCTCGGTTCCGGCCCATGATGAGTGCGCGGCCGACGGGCGCGAACTTCACCTGGCCCACGGCGGTGGTCGCCCTGTCCAGCTGATTCCAGCGCAGGCCGACCGCGCAGATGTTCGGGTCGCAGAAGTTGATGAAGAGGGGGGTCTTGCGGCGGAACCTGATGGCTTCGCCACGGGCGGCATTGTAACCAGCGATCTTGCCCTCGTCGCCGGCCTCGTGAAGGATGGGTCGGTCGCCTGTCACGTCCCCGGCGATGAACACCGGCAGGTCGCCGACCTGCATGCTGTTGGGGTCGAAGGCCGGGACGCCCCGAACATCCAGTGGTACGCCCAGGTTCTCCAGTCCCAGGCCCTGCACGTTGGGCACCCGCCCGATGCTGCAAAGCACCTTGTCGACGAGGACGCTCTGATCGCCCGCCGTGACCCTCAGCCGATCGCCCTGCTCCTCGATCTCGGCCGCCGTTCCCAGATGGAGCGGAAACTCCCTGCCCAGGAGGTCGATCGCGGCCTGGTTGACCTCGGGATCCTGGGCGCCGGCGATACGCTCGAGCTGGTCGAATCCGGTGACCTGGATACCCAACCGCGACAGGCTCTGACCCAGTTCCAGGCCGATGGTGCCCAGTCCGATCACGGCCATGCTGGCCGGTAGATCCTCCAGCTCGAAGAGGTCGTCGGTGGTGATGAGCCGATCACCCAGGCCGGACCAGCTCTCGGGGACCAAGGGGCGCGAGCCAGTCGCGATCACCACGGCGCGGGCACGGATCCGCTGGCCGGCGGTCTCGATCAGGGTGGGCTCGAGCAGACGCGCATCGTCTTGGATGAAGCAGTCCTCGGGCAGGTCGTCGGTGCTGTTTCCCAGGACCCGATCGACGAAGGTGTCGCGTAGATCCTGGACATGCTCCAGCGCCTCCGGGACGTCCAGGGTCATCCCCTCATGGCCGTCGATCCCGTATTTCCCCAGGTGGGTCCGGCGATGGTAGTCCTCGGCGACCTGGATCAGGGCCTTCGAGGGCATACAGCCGACCCGGGCGCAGGTCGTACCGGGTTCGCCCCCATTGATGAGCACGAAGGACTTGCCAGCGCGGCGTGTTTGCGCGAGGGCATTGAGTCCGGCGGTGCCGGAGCCGATGATGGCGACGTCGACGGTAGGCTCAGCCACAGGGACCTCCTCGGTGCATGGTGTCACCCGTTCGGGTCAAGAGTGCGCCATTCTATACCCGGCATCCATGGCGCTGTCGAACCCATCCCTGAGGCCTTCATGCGCGAACCGGTGGATCAGTGGTTTACCCCCCGGACGCGCGGGACTAGAATGCCCGCTTTTTCCAACTGACCGCCTTCGTGCGGGAGCTCCTTTGTCCTCCGTTATGGACCTCCGCTTCCAGGTCGCGCCGGGCGGCTGCCTTCGAGGGCGCCTGCGGGTACCCGGCGACAAGTCGATCTCCCACCGCTCTGTCATGTTGTCCGCGATCGCCGAGGGCGAGAGCCGCATCAGTGGGTTCCTCGAGGGCGCGGACGCACTGGCGACCTTGGCGGCCTTTCGCCGCATGGGAGTCGAGATCGAGGGTCCGACGGCGGGCCGGCTCAGGGTGCGCGGGGTCGGGCTGCAGGGTCTACGAGCGCCGGAGGGTCCACTCGACATGGGCAACTCTGGGACCTCCATGCGTTTGCTGGCCGGTCTGTTGGCGGCCCAGCCTTTTCCGCTCACCCTGGTCGGCGATCCATCGCTGTCGCGCCGGCCCATGCGTCGTGTGACCGAGCCCCTGGGGATGATGGGTGCGCAGGTCGACACCAGCCCGGTGGGGACCGCACCCCTGATCCTCAGGCCGGTGGCTGGCTTGAGAGGGATCCATTACCAGCTCCCCGTACCCAGCGCCCAGGTCAAGTCGAGTCTCCTGCTGGCCGGTCTCTACGCCGAGGGCGAGACTTGCATCAGCGAGCCGGTTCGTACACGAGACCATACGGAGCGCATGTTGACCGCGTTCGGTTACTCGGTGCGGCGTCAGGGTGCTCGCGTCTGTCTGACCGGTGGTGGTCGGCTGAGCGGTTGTCGGTTGGAGATCCCGGCGGACATCTCCTCGGCGGCCTTCTTCCTGGTCGGGGCCAGTATCGCACCTGGCTCCGACCTGCTGCTGGAGGGTGTCGGAATCAATCCGACCCGCGCGGGGGCGATCAACATCCTGCGCGCGATGGGCGCCGATATCGAACTGATCGACCGGCGTCTCGCCGGTGGCGAGCCGGTCGCCGACATCCGCGTCCGTTCCGCTCAGCTGAAGGGGATCCGCATCCCGGAGGACCAAGTCCCCCTTGCCATCGACGAGTTTCCCGCCATCTTCATCGCCGCTGCCTGTGCCGAGGGCGAGACCCGGCTGACGGGGGCCGCGGAGCTGCGGGTCAAGGAGAGCGATCGGATCCAGGCCATGGCCGAGGGATTGACGCGGCTCGGTATCCAGGCCGAGCCGCAAACGGATGGGATCCGGATCCTCGGCGGGCGGCTCGGCTCCACCCGGGGTGGCCGCGAGATCGACGCCCACGGCGATCATCGAGTGGCGATGGCCTTCGCGATCGCTGGATTGCGCGCGAGCGGCCCGGTGGAGATCCGCGACTGCGCCAACGTCGAGACCTCGTTTCCAGGGTTCGCGGGTTCGGCCGCGGAGGTCGGGCTGGCGATCCAGGAGTGCCAGGCGTGATCCCGCTCGTGACCATCGATGGCCCGTCCGGCACCGGCAAGGGGACGATCGCTGACCTGCTCGCCGAGCGTCTGGGTTGGCATGTCCTCGACAGTGGCGCACTCTATCGGGTGCTCGGGCTGGCGGCGACACGGCATGGTCTTGCGCTCGACGACCCGGAGGCGGTCACGCCACTGGCCGAGACCCTGGCGGTCAGCTTCGGGCGCGGGCGGGTCTTTCTGGACGGCGAGGATGTCACCGCCTCGATCCGGACCGAGGATGTGGGGATGGCGGCATCTCGGGTGGCGGCTCATCCGTCCGTGCGGGCTGCACTCTTGGATTGGCAGCGGCGGATGCATCGACCGCCGGGACTGGTCGCGGACGGGCGAGATATGGGCACGGTGGTGTTCCCGGATGCACCCTTGAAGATCTTCCTCGACGCCACGCCCGAGGTACGTGCGGAGCGTCGGTATAAACAGTTGAAAGAAAAGGGTTTGGATGCTAACCTCCCGGAACTTGTGGTGGACATTCGTGAACGGGACAGGCGTGATCGCACGCGCCCCGTCGCGCCATTGCGCGCTGCTCGCGATGCGGTGCTGGTGGACTCGACCGCGATGTCCATTGCCGAGGTGACCGACCGGGTCCTGGAAGAGGTGAGGCGCGTCTTCCCGGGGCTGGTCTCCTGATGTCGAATTCGACGGGGATTTGCTGGGCGAGCGAGTCTGTTGCGATCGCTGATCGACAGCTCCCCCATGGGCGGTCGGTGCCGAATGCGCCGGCCTTGTCGTTGATTCATACCCCTCGTTCCGGATGGGACGGGTTTGCGCGCCGTTCTTCAGGATAATTGGATCTTATGACCGAAAGCTTCGCCGAACTTTTTGAACAGAGTCTGAACAATACCCAGCTTCAGCCGGGCACCATCGTGGTCGGGAAGGTGATCGACATTACCCCGGAGAATGTCGTGATCAATGCCGGTCTCAAATCCGAGGGTATCATCCCGCGCAGTCAGTTCCTCAGCCACGAGGGGGAGCTGGAAGTCGCCGTCGGCGACGACGTCGAGGTGGCCTTGGATGCCGTCGAGGACGGCTTTGGTGTCACCCGCCTGTCGCGTGAGAAGGCGAAGCGCTTCGCTGCCTGGGATTTCTTGGAGAAGGCCTTCGAGAATGCCGAGACGGTCAAGGGCATGATCAATGGCAAGGTCAAGGGCGGCTTCACCGTCGATCTGGGTACGGTGCGCGCCTTCTTGCCGGGCTCGCTGGTGGACGTGCGTCCAGTGCGCGACACGACCTATCTCGAGGGCAAGGAGCAGGAATTCAAGGTCATCAAGCTCGACCGCAAGCGCAACAACGTGGTCGTCTCGCGCCGCGCCGTGGTGGAAGAGGAATACAGCGCCGAGCGTGAATCATTGCTCAAGAACCTGGAAGAGGGCATGGAGGTCACGGGGGTCGTCAAGAATCTGACCGATTACGGCGCCTTTCTGGATCTTGGCGGCATCGATGGCCTGCTGCATATCACCGACATGGCCTGGCGTCGCGTCAAGCACCCCTCCGAGGTGGTGGAGATCGGCGACGAGATTCGGGTCAAGGTCCTCAAGTTCGACCGTGAGCGCCAGCGCGTCTCACTCGGACTCAAGCAGATGGGCGAGGATCCCTGGGTCAATATCTCGCGCCGCTATCCGGAAGGCACCCGGGTCTTCGGCAAGGTGACCAATATCGCCGACTATGGCTGCTTCGTCGAGATCGAGGAGGGCGTCGAGGGTCTCGTCCATGTCTCCGAGATGGATTGGACCAACAAGAATATCCACCCGAGCAAGGTCGTGGCCCTTGGTGACGAGGTCGAGGTCATGGTGCTCGACATCGATGAAGAGCGGCGGCGTATCTCGCTGGGTATCAAGCAGTGCGCCATGAACCCCTGGGAGGAGTTCGCCGCCAGCCACAAGAAGGGCGATCATGTCTCCGGCAAGATCAAGTCCATCACGGATTTCGGGATCTTCATCGGTCTGGAGGGCGGCATCGATGGTTTGGTCCATCTCTCCGATATCTCCTGGGACGAGGCCGGCGAGCAGGCGCTACGTCGCTACAAGAAGGGCGACGAGCTCGAGACCGTCGTCCTGTCGGTCGATCCCGAACGCGAGCGCATCTCGCTCGGCGTGAAGCAACTCGACAAGGATCCCTTCTCGAGCTTCGTGGCCATGCACGAGAAGGGCAGCATCGTGACCGGTACCGTCAGCGAGGTCGATCCCAAAGGGGCCACCATCGCCCTGGCCGAGGGCGTCGAGGGTTATCTGCGGGCGTCCGAGATCTCCCGCGATCGGATCGAGGACGCTCGTTCCGTGCTCAAGGTGGGTGAGGAGATCGAGGCCAAGTTCCTGGGTGTCGACCGCAAGAACCGTACCCTGTCCCTCTCGATGAAGGCCAAGGACATGGAAGAGGAGCAGACGGCGATCAAGGGCTATTCGCGCGACGCCGCAACTGGCACCGCGACGCTTGGCGACATCCTCAAGGAGCAGATGGAAGAGGCACAACGAGGGAGCTGAGCCGGTTGGCGGGAGCGACGGGATCCAATGGTGCGGCTCGCGCTGCACCGCGAATCGTAACAGGACGCCTCTCGCTCGAAGGTCACTGCCACGGTGCCGCCACCGGGGGATCGAGTCACCGAACGGGCCAGCGGGCCCAACTGTTTGAAGGAATAGTCGATACCATGACGAAATCGGAGCTGATCGACATTTTGGCTGCGGAGCAGGATCATCTGCCTTACAAAGATGTCGAAGAGGCGGTTCGAAAGATCCTCGAGCGCATGAGTGGTTCGCTCGCATCCGGTGAGCGAATCGAGATTCGCGGATTCGGCAGCTTTTCCTTGCACTATCGCCCACCCCGCATCGGGCGTAACCCCAAGACGGGCGATTCGGTGGCCTTAGCCGGCAAGCATGTCCCGCATTTCAAGCCGGGTAAGGAGCTCAGGGACCGCGTCAATCAGGCCTATCAAGCGTCTCTCGAGGCCGAGGGGTCGCAGGATACCGAGGGAGCGGAAGAGCGCACCCCGGTCGCCGCCGCGCGCTGAGAACGCAAAATAAGGTGAAACGGGGTACTAGCCCGCTGCCGAGCGGTCCGCACCTTCGCGTTCGAGGCCGCGGTCGGGTGAGAAGCGGCACGAGAAGAGCGATCCCTGCCCGAGCTCACTCGAGATCGCCAGACGCGCGTCATGCCGATTCAAGACGTGTTTGACGATGGCGAGACCCAGTCCGGTCCCGCCGGATTCGCGTGATCGCGCCCGGTCGACGCGATAGAAGCGCTCGGTGAGCCGCGGCAGGTGCTCCTGCGCGATGCCGGGTCCATCGTCCTCCACCGAGAAACAGGGTCCGTCCTCGTCCTGGCGCCAGCCGACCCGGATCTTGGTTCCCGCCGGCGTATGCTTGACCGCGTTGAAGACCAGGTTGGAGAGGGCGCTACGCAACTCCGGTTGGTTGCCGAGCAGCAGCAGATCATCGTCGACGTCGGTCTCGAAACTGTGTTGCCCGTCGCTCAGTGCCTGTGCCTCCTGCAGGATCAGGTGCAGCTCGTCCGGCACATCGACGGATTGCTGCTCATCGAGACAGTCGTTCATCTCCAGCCGCGACAGGGTCATGAGATCATCGACGATGGAGCACATCCGCTCGGTCTGATTGTGCATGAGCACGAGCGGTCGGCGGTGGTTGAGTGGCGTGGTCGGCGATTCGATCAGTGATTCGACGAAGCCCGCGATGACCGTCAAGGGTGTGCGCAGCTCGTGGGAGGCATTGGCCACGAAGTCGCGGCGGATCATGTTCAGATGATAGACCTTGGTGATGTCGCGCCCGACCACCAGGCGTTGTTTCTTGCGCTCGCCGAAGGGGGTGATCCGCAAGGAGAGCATGATGGTGCGGTTGTGCGGGGGTGCGATCTCCAGGGGGCGCATGTACTCGCCGGCCTCGATGAAGCCATCCAGATCAGGGCTCGTCAGGATGTCGGCGAAGCGGCGTCCATCGTCGGCCGGCCAATGGATATCAATGAGCTTGGCCGCCGCGGGATTCGCCCAGTCGATACGGTGCTGCTTGTCGAGGATGACCAAGGCGTCCGGTACGGCGTTGGCGGCCTCGCGGAAGCGTCGCGTGAAGCGGATCTGACGCTTGCGGCTCTTGCGTCCGCGCTGCTGATAGCGAGCGATACTGCGGTGGATCTCGCCCCAGAGACCCTGCGGAAAGGGGGGCGCGAGCCGATGGTGGCGTTGGATCAGGAAGCCGAGCCGGACCAGCAGATAGAGATTGCGCAACAGATAGGGAAGGAGCGCCAGCGGCCAGACCCAGGCGAGACTGGCGCCGGCCAGCCACAGCCCGAGACCCAGGCCGAGTGGCAGCAGCAGGAGTGCGAGCTCGAAGAGCAGGGGATGGCCCACGGGCGTTTCCTGAGCCGGTCGTTTGCTGGTCACCTGATTCAGGTCTTGTCCGAGAAGCGGTAACCCACTCCCCTGACGGTCTGGAGCAGCCGATCATGGCCGGTCTTCTCCAGCGCCTTGCGCAGTCGGCGGACATGGACATCCACCGTACGCTCTTCGACATAGACCTGATCGCCCCAGACCTGGTCGAGCAATTGCGAGCGGCTGAAGGCGCGATCCGCATGGGTCATGAAGAAGTGCAGCAGGCGGTACTCGGTCGGTGCCACATCGATTGCGCGCCCGTCGGCGCTCACCCGATGGCTGATGTTATCCATCCTCAATCCCCCGATTTCGATCTCGTCGGCCGGCTCGCTCGGCTTGGTCCGACGCAGCACGGCCCTGACACGCGCGACCATCTCGCGCGGCGAGAAGGGCTTGGCAATATAGTCGTCGGCGCCCGTATCCAGTCCCTTGACGCGATCCTCCTCCTCGCCGCGGGCACTGATCATGATAATGGGCACGCCCCGGGTCTTGGGATTCTGCTTGAGTTGCTGGGCGAGCTCCAGTCCGGAGCGCCCCGGAAGCATCCAATCGAGCAGGATCAGATCGGGACATTCGTCGGTCAGCAGTTTGCGGGCGTCGTCCGCATGGCCTGCCTCGATGACACTGAATTCCGCATTCTCCAGCGCAAAACGCATCACCTCACGGATGTCCGGTTCATCGTCGACGACAAGGATGGTTGCCATAGCCATGAGTCCTGAAGGAGTTTGACGCCAAGGTGTTGGCGTGTACCGAAGGAGCGCCGTAAGCCGCAGTTTCTCGAATCGAGTCGCAGGCCAACGTCTGCGGACAGATTTTATTGACGACTGGTTACGGCCAGATGAATGCGGTTCGCCGGGAGGCTCCATGCCCTCAGACTGGATCGGATCCGGGCCCGACCGCATTCACGCCCTGGCGCACCTGGAAGTAACGTGCGGCCAGGCCGTCGACATGGCGGCGCGGGGCCGTGAGGCTGACGAGCAGGATGGCGAGTCCCGACATCACCAACCCCGGGACCAGCTCGTAGAGGTCGAACAGGCCACCTCCCAGTTGCTTCCACACGACCACCGTGATCCCGCCGACCAGAATGCCCGCCAGCGCACCCGAGCCGCTCATGCGGGGCCAATAGAGCGATAGGAGGAGCGCCGGGCCGAAGGCGGCGCCGAAGCCGGCCCAGGCGTAGGCGACCAGGTCCAAGACCATGGCCTCGGGGTCGAGCGCCAGCAAGAAGGCGGCGAGCGACACCAGGACCACGGCAAGGCGACCGACCCTCACCAGCTCCGCTTGACTGGCGGTTCGTCGGAAGACATTACGATAGACGTCTTCGGTAAAGGCCGAGGAGCAGACCAGCAACTGCGAATCCGCGGTGCTCATGATGGCCGACAGGATGGCCGCAAGCAGGACGCCAGCCACGATCGGATGGAACAGGAGGTTGACCAGCTGGATGAAGACGGTCTCGCGCTCACCGCCCGCCAGTGCTGGCTCGATCATGAGGATACCGGCGAGGCCCGTGAGGGTCGCGCCGGCGAGGCTGATGGCCACCCAGGACACGGCGATGCGTCGCGCGAGGCCGACCTTGTCCGGTGACTCGATCGCCTGGAAGCGCGCAAGGATATGGGGTTGGCCGAAATAGCCCAGCCCCCAAGCCGCGAGCGACAAGATCGCGATCAGCCCGAGTGCGGCACCGTCCGTGCTGGTCAGGGGATCGAGCAGATCGGGGTTCAGGCTGCCGATGCGATCCAGTGCCGGCTCAAGGCCACCGATCTGTGTGAGCGCGATCCAGGGCAGCACGACCAGGGCGAGGACCATGAGCAGCCCCTGGAGGACATCCGACCAGGAGACGGCGAGGAAGCCGCCGATCGCGGTGTAGAGAATGATCGAGAGAACCGCGAGGGCGACCGACCAGACATAAGGGAGGCCGAACACGGACTCGAAGAGCTTTCCGCCCGCGACCAGACCGGAGGCCGTGTAGATGAGGAAGAACAGCAGGGTGAAGAAGGCGGCCAGCCCGCGCAGGATCCCGGTCCGTTCCTCGAAGCGATTGGCGAAGTATTCGGGCAGTGTGAGGGCGTTTCCGTAGGCGACACTGAAGACGCGCAGCCTTGCCGCCACCAGGCGCCAATTGAGCCAGGTCCCGAGCAGGAGTCCGCCGGCGAGCCAGAGTGATTCCAATCCGGCCGCATAGGCGAATCCAGGCAGACCGAGCAGCAGCCAACCGCTCATGTCGGAGGCGCTGGCACTGAATGCCGCGACCCCACTGCCGAGTCGGCGTCCGCCCAGGATGAAGTCGGCGAGGTCCCGGGTGCGACGATAGGCATACCAGCCGATCATGAGGATGGCGGCGAGATAAAGGGCGAAGGTCAGTGCGATGACGACTGGATGCTGAGTCAAACCTGCTCCTGGCGTTGAGACCAATCCTGCTTGTCGAATCCGGCCCGGGTCGCTAGTTTAGAGCCACTCGAATGCGGCTTCCAAGCCGGGCCGCCTGGGCCGCCGGCGTCGCCTGGGGCCGCGTCTCGATCCGCTGGGTTCAGGCTCCTAGGCTGTTCGCGGATCGGACGGGTACCCAATGCTGGGCCGAACTGTCATGAGGAGATAGCGATGAGTGAAGGCCAAATTGTGAAACGCGAGCCGATCTACCCGGGGCGGGTGATTGAGGTGGCACTGGAGACGGTGGAGCTTCCCAACGGCGGCCAAGTGGAGCTCGAGATCGTACACCATCCTGGTGGGGCCGCGACGGTGGCCTTGGACGACCAAGACCGAGTCTGTCTGCTGCGCCAGTACCGTCATGCCGGCAGTGGTTGGCTGTGGGAGCTGCCGGCTGGTCGGATCGACCCGGGTGAATCGCCGTTCGACACCGCCAGCCGCGAGCTCTCCGAGGAGGCCGGTTTGCAGGCCTCCGATTGGGCCGACCTGGGATCCATGCACAGCTCGCCCGGTATCTTCACCGAGGTGATTCATCTGTGGCTCGCGCGCGGCCTGAGTCGTCAGCCGCACGAGCACGAGGATGGCGAGGTGATCGAGATCCATTGGCTTCCGCTCGGACAGGCATTGGACTGGTGCAACGACGGGACCATCACGGATGCCAAGACCCTGGTGGGCCTCTATCGCGCCGGTGCCTTGATCAGGAGCGCGGTCGAATTCATGTCGGAGGATGCGGGCTGCTAAGGCGATTTCTGTCAATCGCCTAATGCGGATTCACTGTCTTACCCATGTCCCGTTCGAAGGGTCCGCCGTGATCGCCGACTGGGCGCGGCGGCGTGGCGATACGCTGAGCCTGACCCCGGTCTTCGAAGGGCAGGGGTTACCCCGCCCGACCGACTTCGACTGGCTGATCGTCATGGGTGGCCCCATGGGTGTCCACGACGAGGCCGAGCACCCTTGGCTCGCCGCCGAGAAGCGTTTCCTCGGCGAGGCGATCGCTGCCGGCAAGACGGTCGTCGGCATCTGTCTCGGCGCCCAGTTGATCGCCCATGCACTGGGTGCGGCGGTCCATCCCAATCCGGAACGAGAGATCGGCTGGTTCCCGATCGAACTGACCGAGGCGGGGCGATCCTCGTCCGTGCTGGGCTTCCTGCCCGACCGGATCCAGGTCTTCCACTGGCACGGCGATACCTTCGAACTCCCCCCGGGCGCCATCCATCTGGCCCGTAGCGCGGCCTGCAGTCAACAGGTCTTCCTCTACGATGGGCGGGTGCTCGGGTTGCAGTGCCACCTGGAATCCACGCCCGAGGGTGTCGCCGACCTCCTTGCCCACTGTGCCGAGGAGATCGAGCCTCGATCGACCTCTGTCCAGAGTGCCGAGCGCATGCTGGCGGCCGATGCGCACGATTATGCGCGGATCCACGGGGCCTTGTTCGGCATTCTCGACCGTCTGGCGGAGCTCCGGCATTAAGAGAACCGCTGAAAGAGCCGCTGATGGTGGTTCGTTCGTGCACAGATGGGGCAGAGGTCCCTTGCCGAGCCGCTTCTCGGCCGCGGCAGGTGGAAGGCGATCCCACAGGCCGCGCACCGGCCGGGGTAGAGCTGGACCCGGTTTGGAGGGGAGGGGTCCAGCCGGCGGATCGAGATCGCGCTTGAGGCGCAGACATCGGTGCAGATGCCGCACCCAGTGCAGTCGTCCGGGGCGAAGCGATAGGCCTGCGCCTCGACCCGAATGACCTCGTGGGGGCAGAGACGGACACAGGCGTCGCAGCCGGTGCAGCGCTCGGCTTGGATCCGCGGGGCGTGAAGCCGCAGTCCGCTGCCGGCCGGGCGCGGGACCAATCGGCCCGGCGGGGTGCTGGCCGGCCGACGGCGACCGATCCCCTCTGCGAGCTCGCTCGCCGTCTCGGTGGCGGCCGAGAGGACGCCGCGCAGAAAGCTGCGCCGGCCGAGTGCCGACGGCTGGTGTCGTTCACGGGCAGCCTCCAAGCGAACCACCCACGCCTTCGGCTCGAGCGCGATGACCTCCAAGGGATCGAGACCCCGATCCCGAAGTAATGCCTCGACCTGCGCGAGCGAGGACTCGATGCGGGTGACTCTTCCGCGCGGACAGCAATCGCAGTCGCCACTGCAGAGCATGAGACGCCGCACGCCCGCTTGGTGCAACCTCAGGAGTATGCGCACCCCCAGAACGTGCAGACAAGGCAGGAGCCCCTCCGGGGCCGTCCCGCGATCCGTCCGGACGCCGGCGAGGACACAGGCAGCGAAGGCGTTGCCGCGACCCTCGAGCTCGTAATGGACCGGCACAAAGGTCTCCGCGATGGCCTCTTCGGGGCAGGCGGGCGCGCAGAGACCACAGCCGTCGCAGCGGGTCGAATCGAGACCCAACCGCTCATCGTCCAACAACCAAGCGCCGTTGGGGCATCGATCCACGCAGGCATGGCAGCTCGCTTGCTCCAGGTGCGAGTGGACGCACCGGGCCGCATCCAGTTCCGGGAGCGGCAGATCTGGCGGTTTGGTCCTCCCGGGATGGAGTGCCATTGGGGTCGCGGGGCTACCAGCCGGGTACCGCCTGCGGAAAGTGGGAGGCGCCCAGCTCGCGGTGCCGGCCGGGGGCAGGTCCCGGCGACGTCTCCTGCGCGATCGGCGTTGCGAGCGCTTCCGGGAGTGGGCGGGGAGTCCCGAGTAGATCGGCGATGAGATCGCGAAGCTCATCGAGATAGGCTGCGGTCAGGAGGGCCAGGCCCGCGTAGACGCGGGTCGCGCACCGGGACACCACGCGCTCGGCGAAGCGGTCGATCCACTGCAGGAGATGCTCGTCCATGAAGCCTGCCGCCTCGGTGAGATCCACTCGTCCCCCCTCGGTGCCGATCAGATGGGATAGGAAACGCAATTGATGGACCAGGTGGTCGTCGCTGCGCTTACGCCAATCCTCGACTGTGACGCCATGACGCCGATACCAGTCGCGGACCCGGAACATGGGCGCCTGCAACCTGAGGTTGTCCTGATCGAGCCAGACCGACTCGCAGGGCGAGGCCCGCAGCCCATAGGTCAGGTAGATGTCTGCATAGTCGGCGGCGAGCCGGTCGAGGGTCTCGGATCCCAAATCGGTCGGCAGGTCCGTCAGGCCCTCGCGCAGCAGTGCCAGTGCCTCCGAGCCGCGCCTTCCTTGCAGACGCAGCCCCAGGAAGTCCTCGTAGCAGTGCTCCCAGAGTGATAGGACCAGCCCGCGGTCCAACTCCCGGTCGTGTAGCAGCGCGAGGGTGAGCAGGTCCTCGGCGGCCGCCCTGCGGAAGGACGCGATGGTCGGGGCGGCGATCGGGATCTGGCGAGCGATGGCAGTCATCTTTCGACCTTCCCCTTGCTGTGGGCCACGAAGAGGATGGAGGGATTGGTGAGCTCCGGATCCGCGAAACCCTTGACCAGGCGCACCGGCTCCTCGTTGGGTCCGATGGCAGGCGTGGGGACGCGATTCTCGGCCAGCAGATCGATGGGGCCGATGTCCAGCACCCGCATCATGCAGGCCATCACACAGTAGGGCTTGCGGCCCGCCTCGATCTCGTCCACGCATAGATTGCATTTGGAGACGATCTTCTCCTCAGGGATGAACTGGGGCGCACCATAGGGGCAGGTCGCTTCGCAGCGTCGACAGCCGATGCAGAGCGTCGAGTCGATATCCACGATCCCGTTGTCCTTGCGCTTCCAGATGGCCCCGGTCGGGCAGGCCGGCAGACAGGCGGGCTCCGCGCAGTGGTTGCAGGAGAGGTTGACCTTGTAGGCATAGACCTCGGGATAGGTCCCCCCCTCGATATAGAGGACACGCCGGAACCGCGGTCCAGGTGGCAGGCCGTTCTTGTCCTTGCAGGCGATCTCACAGGCGCGACAGCCGATGCAATCGACATTGTGGTGGACGAACCCGAGCTGCATGTCCGGGACCACCGGGGTATAGGTCTCTCGCTTGCGGCGCTTGATCGCCTCCTTGATCTTCGCCTGGTCTTTCTGTTCAGCCATGGATTCGGTCTCCGCTTGGAATCGCCCGCCGACCTTGGCTGGTGTCGTCGGTCATTCGCGTCGCGCTGAACCGTGCGCTGGACGCGGTTCAGAGCTCACGCCGGAAGACGTGCGAGCGTGAGGTCGCGAGTCTGTCCCAACCGGGTCTGTGCTCCAGTTCGGTCTTGCGGAGGTTGCAGAGAACCGTGTTGTAGGCGAAGGCCCCGGCCGGGCTGGGCTCGTCCAGTGTCAGCATGTCCGGGTTGCCGGAGCGATCCACGCCGTTGTCGTCGAGGTCGAGCCAGGCCCCTTCATGCAGCACCAGCACCCCGGGCATGCAGCGCTCGGTCACATAGGCTGGAGCCACGACCCGCCCGCGCTCGTTCCACAGCTCGACCGTATCGCCGGTGCGGATACGCAGCCGGGCGGCATCCGCTGCATTGATGGTGACCTCCTGCTCGTAGGTCTCCCGCAGCCAGCTGCAGTTGTTGAAGATGGAGTGCGTCCGCCAGCGCGGGTGCGGTGAGATCAAATGGAAGGGATACTTGGCGGTCTGGGGGCTGTTCAGTGACTCCCAGGGCTCGATCCATTTCGGAATGGAAGGGATGTGATAGCCGTACATGGTCCGAGTCCAGTCAGTGACCTGGGCCAGCTGCGAGGAGAGGATCTCGATCTTTCCCGATGGCGTCGCGAAAGGCTTGCCCTTCTCGATCTGATCCTGAAAGGCGACGTGCGGCCGATCCAGCTTGAACTTGTAGATGCCCCGCTGCTTGAACTCCTCCCACGGCATGTCCACCTTCTGGTGGCGCATGACGCGGCCCTCCCACCATTGCCGCAGATAGGCCTCGTCGACCGGGTCGGGTTCGAGGAAGTAGCTGCGGTCGGCCTTCGGGTTGTAGGTCTTGCCGAAGCGGTCGCCCAGGCCCGTCTTCCAGCCGATTCGGTAAGCCAGCTCGGTGAAGATCTGGAAATCCGTCTTGGACTCGCCCATGGGCTCGATGACCTTGGGCCGATGGATGTAATAATGCCCCTTGTACCAGGGCAGTGCGACGTCGTGACGCTCGAAGTGGGTGGCCACCGGGAGCAGTATGTCGGCATAGAGCCCGGAGGGGGTGATGGTGGAATCCATGCAGACCACCAGCTCGAGCTTGTCGATGGCCTTGATCTCTTTGTTGATGTTGGTGAGCTGGTTGAACCAGTCCGAGCCCTGCCAGAAGATCCCCTTGATGTTTGGAATCACGCCATCGAGCTGATCCTCGCGCGGCCAGAGTCCGACCTCTTCGCGGCCGACATTGGGATAGTTCAGCACGCAATGTGCCCATCGATCCGACTTGATCGAGGCAAACCAGACGTTGGCATACTGATCGTAGGGATAGGCGACGGCCTCCGCGTGCCAGGCCTTGCCGACGCCCTCGGCGCATCCCCCCAGGTTGCCGATATTGGCGGTCATGGCCTGCAGGGCCGCCGCCAGCCGATTGTACTGCTCGCCGTAGGCATTGCGACCGGGCGCCCAGGAGGCCTTGAGCGCCGCCGGCTTGGTCGTGGCATAGAGGTGGGCGAGCTTGCGGATGTCCTCCGGGGAGACGCCGCAGATGGGTGCAGCCCACTCGGGCGTCTTGGGCTGACCGTCATAGGCGCCCAGGATGTAGTCCTTGAAGTTTTCCTGGCCATTCGAGCTCCCGGAGGCCCAAACCGGCATGGTCCCGGCATCCATGCCTTGACAGAAGCGGTCGATGAAGCCCTGATCCTGGAGCTCGTTGACGAAGATGTAGTGGGCCATCGCCGCCAACATGGCGCCATCCGTATTGGGCTTGATCGGGATCCACCAGGCATCGTAACAAGCGGCCGAGTCCGTGTACTGGGGATCGACGAGCACGAACTTGCAGCCCCTCTGTTTGGCCAGGCGCAGATAATAGAAGGTGTTGCCGCCATGGAAGGTGTAAGCCGGGTTCCAGCCCCACATGATGACCAGTTTGGAGTGGGCGAAGGTATCGTCCTCGTTGCCGTCCTCGATGGTCCCGAAGGTCCAGCGTGAGCTGGCGGTCGTGCCCTGGTACGAGGGCACCGACCAGGAGGTGGTGCGGCAGCTGAACATGCCGAGAAGGCGGCCGAGCAGCCCCTCGATCTGATCGGACTTGTGCAGCACGCCGTAAGAGGCACCCGCGTAGCTCTGGTCGAGCAGGGCGGTGGAGCCATACTTCTGCTTGATCTCGATCATCTTGTTCGCGATCTGCTCGAGTGCCTCGTCCCAGCTGATGCGCTTGAACTTGCCCTCGCCTCGCTTGCCGACGCGCGCCATCGGATAGAGTAGACGCTCCGGCGAGTAGAGCCGCTGGCGGTAGGCGCGTCCGCGCAGACAGCCGCGTACCTGGGGCTCTTCCTCGGTGTCCTTGCCGAAGAATCCATCGCGCTGATAGCGCCCGTCGTCGGTGGAGATGCGGACGATGACATCACCCTGCTTGTGCGCGACCAGCATATGGCGCGAGCCGCAATTGTGTGCGCAACTGGTCACGACGGTCTCGAGCGCGTCGTCTCGCGGGTAGGGCTCGTAGGAGAAGGCCCGCGCCGGCTCGAGCTTGAGCAGACCGCCGGCGCCGAACGCCGCGGCGCTGGCGGCGGCAGATTTCAGGAGGCTGCGGCGTGTGAGATTGAGGCGCGCGTCCAGGAAGGAGAGGTCGTCGCGGCGATTCATGGCTCTTCACCCTACTGTGGGTCATCTTGTGCGGAGGGCCGCGCCTTGCTTCGGTGGCGCGGCGGGTAGCTCCTCTGGCGGGACGATGCCGATCAGGAAGCGGCGCTCCGAGACGGTTGGGCGATCCTTTGCCCAATCGGGCACGGCCTCGGGCATGCCGGGCCAGGGGTGACGTGGATAGGGATAGCTGGTGCGATACCAGGGCCGGCCGCCATGACAGCCGAAGCAGACGTCCTCCTTCTCTTTGGCCAGGGCCTCGATCGCCTGGGGCTTCAGATAGTTGACCTGGTGCCGGTTGGTTCGGAACATCATGTGACAGAGCAGGCAGTTGTTCTGGAACGCCGGCCCGTACTCCAGCCAGGAACCTGGGATACCCATGTGTTCGTAAGGAAACTGGCCGTGGCAGAGGTGACAGATCTCGGGATCCACCTGCTTGCGCTGGATCAGGGTCGGGTCCCCGCCGGCATGGGACATCCCGGCCTCCTCTCGCGGATCGTTGCCGAGGTGACAAGTGCGGCACTTGAGGTCCATGACCTGGATTGCAAAGTTGGTCACCAGATGGCGGCGATGGAAGGTCTCCTCCTCGCCCTCGTAGGTGTCGAGCGTCTCGTACCAGGCCAGCGCCTCGCTTGCCTTGACGCCCGCGGGCGACTCGGATCGAACACGCCTTTCCAGGATGTCCGCGTGGCAAGCGAGACATTGATAGTCTGCGGCGGTCTCGCTCGCCGGTTTGAAATGCAATGGATGCCAGCGGGCCTGGTCATAAGTGAGACCGTCGGGGATTTGGGTGTTCCCCTGGGCCGACACCCACAAGAGAGGGGCAATGAGCATCGCCCAGCGACCCGCCTTCGACATCTTCAACCCTCCGGAAGGTTTCGCTCGTCCGTCGGCTCCTTCCCGTCGGCGGCAGGACGTCTGCAGCCCGGCGGAGACCCCGGGCAGGCATTGCACCTTGCGCCCTGGTTGAAGCCCGCCGTGACCGCGCGGCGTCCATCTCCGGCTGGCCGAGGTGGGCGCCCAATCAGCACCTCCCTGTGCTGGAACAACATCGAGGCTCAGTCGCCAGTCCTCATTGTGACGGTGGGTTCCAGCTGGACATGCCACCCATCCCCGACATGCCCATGCCAGACATTCCGTGCATCCCGGCGGGTACCCAGACCCAGCCGCCCATGCCGGACATGCCACCCATACCGCCCATGCCCATCCCGGACATGCCACCCATGCCGTACATTCCCGACATGCCGCCCATACCGCCCATGCCGTACATTCCCGACATGCCGCCCATGCCACCCATCCCGGACATGCCGCTCATGCCGGTGAAGGGATAGAAGAAGATCGCTCCCTCAGGCGTGATCTTGAAGTAGCCGGACATGCCGGACATGCCACCCATGCCGTACATTCCCGACATGCCGCCCATGCCGCCCATGCCGCTCATGCCGCCCATGCCGCTCATGCCGCCCATGCCATACATTCCCGACATGCCGCCCATGCCGCTCATGCCATACATCCCGGCGGGCACCCAGTAGCCGCCCATGCCGCCCATTCCCGACATGCCACCCATGCCACCCATACCGTACATCCCGGCGGGCACCCAGTAGCCACCCATGCCGGACATGCCACCCATTCCCGACATGCCGCCCATCCCAGACATACCGTACATCCCGGCGGGCACCCAATAGCCGCCCATGCCGGACATGCCCCCCATACCACCCATACCGTACATCCCGCGCATGCCTGACATACCCATGCCGGACATGCCGCCCATGCCCATGCCGCCCATGCCCATCCCGGACATGCCGCCCATGCCGGAGGGCACCCAGACCCAGCCGCCCATGCTGTAAGCCGCCGTTCCGCTGCCGGCCAAGGCCAGGCCGAAAATGGCGGAAACAGCGGCATTCTTGAACCTCTTCAATGACAACTTCATTCCAGATCCTCCATCGTTCATTCACAGTTAGCGCAGTTAGCGGTTCCGGGAAGGCGGGGTTACTGGCCGTGCCAACCCCGCAGGTCGTAGCGTCCGAGCATTCCCGGTCGATTGAAGGGCGTGTACCAGTTCCCTTGGTCCTCGAGGAACCCGAGACTGGCTGGATAGGGCCGTGAGATTCCCGTCAGCGCGCCTCTGTACCAGTCGGCAGATCTCTGGACCTCGCGGATCACCGGTGCCCCGGCGGGTCGTTCGGATGGTCGTGTCCCGGCGATGGGGTAACCGCCGAGGGATGCACTGAGCGCGCTTTGGCCCAAGAGGGCACTGATCAGGGCCGCAGCCTTGCCTTTCTGTTTCATGCGATGAGCACCCCAGTCGCACCTTACGATCGTTCCAATGGTTCGCTACCGAACGAACCGCCGACCGCCGGTGAGCAGCATCCGCGCCAACCTCGTCGGTCATGAGATTAACCATTGTTTATGTTGTCTTTTTTCTGGGTCACCTGAGGATTGCGGGCGTGAACTCGACTCGCGACCCTGACCATTTGTCACAAGCCGTTGCTTATGGACCCCTCGCGCGGTCGTCTCTCATCCCGCACAAGAGGGGACGACGGATCTGCGCAAATGTGTTCTTTCTCTAATAAAACAGTTGCTTAAAGCATTTCTCAAGGGATCTCGGGGCCTCGGGCGGCGGGCAGCGACCTCCGGCTCGGTGCACCTGCCAATCTGGCAGGGCCCTTGTTGGGGGGTGAGATCGATCGCGAGATCCCATCGCCGTCGGTGCGGCTCGGGCTCGATGGACTGGGAACAGCAGCAGCGAGCCATCACTCTCCTGGCAAGTGCCGCCATCTGCCAGCCGGCGATCCGCGCGAAGGCGATGACGTCCGGCTGTTCATCCAGGGGCACGGTGGCCAATGCCGATTCCATCACCAGGGTCCCCATCCACAAGAGTCCCGCCCCGATGGCCCTAGCCTGTCTATTCATGATTACCCGCCCGTTTGTTGTCAGGATCTATCTCGTCGACCCGATCGCTGATCTGCAAGCCCCATGCCCTGCAGGGTCCCTAGCCGGTTGAGCGGACCGACCGCGTCGGCGCGAGACTGGTCGATGGGCAGAGGCATCGGCAGCTGGAAGAACTGAAAGACCCAAGAACTGACAAATTGTCAGTGTCATCCGCAAGGAGACGGCTACGCTTAGAACGGAATTGGGCGAGGAGGCGACCAGGTCAGGAGGGTCGCCACGTCATCTGCGACTCGATCTTGGGCGCGACAGGCGCAAGGCATGCACTGGCTCAACGACAATCTCAACCGCAAGTTCGCTGCTGGCACGGCCGCCGGGCTCCTCGTCAGCTCGCTGTTCTTCTTGATCCTTTTCATGAGCCTCTATCGCGGACAGCTCGAGGACGAGCGCGCCAGGACCGCTGAACAAGTCAGCCGACTCGTCCAGACATCGCTCGAGGGCTTGATACGCAAAGGCGACGACGATGGGGTGCGAGAGATGGTGAACCGGCTCGCCAGCGAGCCTGGGATCCTGGGGGTCAGCCTCACCGATCCAGCGGGCGGGCTTCGTTTCGCTAGCGGCGCCAGCCGCTTTGCCGCCTTCGACCGGTCGGACGCGATGGATGAGGATTGGCCTGCGATGCGGCTGCTCGAGGACCAGGACGGGCGGGCGATCCTGCGCAGCGTCAATCCGATCGCGACGGATCGGGCGTGTCCAGGGTGCGATCGGCCGCGCCCGGATAGGTCGCTCGGTGGGATACTCTACGTGGACTTCGATGCGGCCCCGATCCGCGACAAGGCGTGGACCACGACCCTGCTTCTGATGGGCTCGGGGGCGCTCATCGTTCTGATCAATATCACTGGTGGTTGGTGGTTCATCCGCCGCTACGTCATGCGGCCCGTGGAGCGCCTCTCCGAGGTGAGCCAGCGTCTGATGCGGGGAGACCTGGACGCCCGCATCCATCTGCCGGGACGAGACGAGTTCTCCTTGCTTGGGGATCACTTCAATCGCATGGCCGACAGCCTGCAGTCGAGGCTTCGTGAGCTCCGCGAGAAGGAGGTCTTTCTGCAAGGCCTGGTGGATGCTGTGCCGGATGGCATCCGCGTGATTGACCGTGACTATCGGGTCGTGCTCTCCAACGTAACCTATCGGCAGCAGCTCGGTTTTCGGGAGACGGATCGCCCACCCCAGTTCTGCTACGCGGCCGCCCACGCGCGCGATACCCCCTGTCCGGACACCCTGACCCTCTGTACCCTTCAGCAGGTGCTCTCGACTGGAGAGCCGCTGCGAGTCGTGCACCGGCATGCCAAGGTCGATGGCGGGAGCCTGGACGTGGAGGTCTACGCCGCTCCGATGCAGGCCGTGCGAGACGGCAGGCCGACCCCGATGGTCGTGGAGTCGATCCGCGATCTCGAGCAACAGGTCCGTTTCTCCCATGAACAGCGCCTCTCCGAGCTCGGGCGCCTTGCCGCCGGGGTGGCCCATGAGATCCATAATCCGCTGACGGCTCTGCGTCTGGCCCTGCACGAGGTCGAGCAGATCAGTCGTGACCCCCGCCCCGATTCCGGCAAGCTCGCCGAATATCTCGAGCTGGTCGACCATGAAGTGACGACATGCGAGCGAGTGACCGGGCGTCTCCTCAAGCTGAGCATGCCCCCCCCGTCCCAGCCTGAGCTGGTCGTCTTGGAGCAGATCGTCGAGGAGACCGTGAAGCTCCTTGGCTGGGAGGCGAAGGAGCAAGGAATCGATCTCGGTTGCGAGGTCGAGGGCCGTCCATTGCGGGTGTTGGCCGCCGACAGCGACCTTCGCATGATGACCCTGAACCTGGCTCAGAATGCCTGTCACGCCATGCCGGGTGGCGGCCGTCTGTCGGTGCGCTGTTTCCGCTCGGAGGAACAGATCGCCGTCGCGTTCGAGGACACGGGTGTCGGTATCGGCCCTGGCGACCGATTCCGTATCTTCGAGCCCTTCTTCAGCCGCCGGGCGGATGGTGTCCGTGGGACGGGGCTCGGCCTTTCGATCACCAAGGCCATCGTGGAGAGCCATGGTGGGGCGATTCAGGTGGACAGCGTTCTCGGGCAGGGCAGTCGGTTCACCGTGCTCTTCCCGGATGCGGACGCCGCGGCGATGGAGCATTGAGCCATGTCCCAGAAGATTCTGGTGATCGAAGACGATCTGACCCTGAATCGGCTGATCGTGGGTCAGCTCAATCGGCTGGGATACGAGACCACCGGGACCGGGAGCTGGGCGGGGGCGGAGGCCCATCTATCCGCCCATGAGCCGCATCTCATCATCGCCGATGTGAGGCTTGCCGACGGCGACATACTCGAGCGGCTGCCGGACTTGGCCAGGAGTCAGCCGGTCGTGGTGTTGACCGCCTACGGGTCGGTGCGCGACGCCGTTGGGGCAATCAAGGCCGGGGCCTACGAGTATCTGGTCAAGCCGACCAGCCCGGATGCGCTGAGCCTGGTGGTGAAGCGGGCGCTCGACGACGCGGCGCTGCGTAACGATCATCGCTTCTGCCAGCAGCGTCTGAAGGCCAGGGACTCGATGGCCAACTTCATGGTAGGTGTCAGTGCCCTCCTGTTGAAGACCAAGGAGACGATCGCGGCCGTCGGTCCGACCGACGTCAATGTCCTGATCCAGGGCGAGAGCGGATCCGGCAAGGAGCTGGTGGCCCGCGCAGTCCACGAATGCAGCGGTCGGGCGCGTCGGAACTTCGTTCCGGTGGACTGCTGCTCCTTGCAGGAGAAGCTCTTCGAGTCCGAGCTCTTCGGGCACGAGAGAGGGGCCTTCACCGGCGCCGATCGGCTCAAGCGGGGTCTGATCGAGGGCGCGGAAGACGGAACCCTCTTCCTCGACGAGATCGGCGAGATCGAGGCCTCCATCCAGGCCAAGCTACTGCGGGTGCTGGAGACGGGCGTCTTCCGGCGCGTCGGTGGGACCAAGAATCTGGAGGCCAACGCGCGCATCGTGGCGGCGACGAATCGCGACCTGGAGGCCATGAGCCTGGATGGTCGGTTCCGCTCGGACCTCTTCTACCGTCTGAGCACCTTCGTCATCGAGGTGCCTCCCTTGCGCGCCCGTCGCGACGACATTCCCTATCTGGCCGCGCACTTCATTCAGCACCACAACTTTTCGCGTCGCATCAACAAGCGTCTCTCGGGCGAGGCACTGCGCCGTCTGACCGCCTACGACTGGCCAGGCAATGTTCGAGAGCTGAGAAACGTGATCGAGCGGGCGATCATCCTGTCGCAAGACAGCAGCAGCATTCGGCCGGAGCACTTGGCCTTCGGCAGCAGCGGGGGGAAGAGCGGTGTGAAGGTGACTGTAAGCTTCGACCACGATCCCACCCTCGATGAGCTCCAGGCCGAGTATCTGCGACTGCAACTCCATAAACAATCCGGCCGTCGCGCCAAGGTGGCCGAGGTGCTCGATGTGAGCGAGCGGAACATCTACCGGATGATTCGCCGCTATGGACTCGTGGATGCGTGTGGTTCGGGAAGCCGTTCCGCCCCAGGATAGCTGCAGCTGTCGGGTTGAGCGAGTCAGGGGTCGGTCTCGGCTCTTGGTCCTGGGGCAGGGGGCGCCCGGCGCGTGAGTCGCACCGGTCTGCAACCGAGGCGAGATCAGTCTTCACAATAGAGAGTGTAGGAGGAGGAGAGATGTTCGAGATGAGTTCGATCGCCCAAGCGCCCAAGGTTGCAGCGGTCCTGGCTCTGGGCCTGGCCGTCGCGACGGCCCAAGCCGATACAGAGGAAGCAGTGAGCGGGAACGGGGGCTCGTCCGAGGCGGCGCAGATCTCCGTCGACACCGCGCTGAAGGCGATGGCCGGTATGGGGGGATACTACCGGGTCGCCCCGAGCGGAGACACCTATCTCTATCCCAACATGAAACTGGTTCGGGACTTTCACGGCATGTTCGGTGCCTACCGGGTCGCGCCGACCGGCATCACGCTCTATCCGGTTGGCATGGCTGCCCCTGATCTCAGCATGAGCTCGATGGGAGATGTGGCCGGTTCCTTCCGCGTTACCCCGACCGGCGACACCTACTTCTACCCGAGCCAGAAGCCCCCCATCGGAATGGGTGGTATGAGGGGCCCGGGGTCCGAGTGGGGTCCCTGGGGCATTCCAGGGGCTGGTCACTGAGCCGAACCGTGGAACGGAACAGCACCCCAGCCGCTCGATTTGGTGGGAGCGGCGCCTCGCCGCGACGAGCCTGCAAACTGCTGCGGCTCTTGTTTCATGCTCCGGGGTGCCAGA